>JAZUDW010000107.1:0-69079 GCA_045639845.1 Bacteroidales bacterium | reverse complement strand
TGCTTGTCGTAGGTGGTGGTGCCGTTTTCGAAACGCGGGTTCAGATACAGCTCCCAGTCGGGCGTGCGGTAGAAACGCATGGCCACACCCTGTATGGGGCGCACCTTCTTTTTCTTGTTTGTGGCCGCACTGATCTTCTCTTCGGCCTCGCGTGCTTTCTGCGCCAGGTATTTGTTGGCCTCATCCTTGCGCACATTCTCCAACTCGGCAGCACGTACCAGCGAGCGAAGTGAATCCATGATGTGAAGGTATCTGTCGCGCTCCTTCGTCAGTCGGTCGTAGTCTTCCTTCTGTGCCGAGAGCGTCTGTGTTTTGCTGTCTAGGTCGCGTTGCAGATAGGCTATCTCACGAGCTTTGGCCTCGATGCTAATGTTTTTCGATTGTATCTCGCCCTCAAACTTGGCTTTGTCCACATCGTTGGAGCTGATAGCCTTGCGGTACAGCTCTTCCTTCTCGGCAAAGAGCGTCTCTTTCTCCTGCATGGCCTTCACCTGGCTCTCCAGCAGAGCGTTTTTCTCTTGCAATTCCTTCTGGTAGCGCTCGTTGTTCAGTAGCAGCGAGTCGCGGTGACGCGATACCACGGCCAGCCTGCGGTTCAGCCTTCCAATCTCATAGTCGGTAGAATCAAGGCGAGCATTAGCTGCTTCCAGTCGTAGTCCGATGCCGTTCAAAGAGTCTATAGTCGCCAATAGGTGGTCTATCAAGGCGTTGATCGAATCGGTGTTTATTGCCATGTTCACAGCCTTAGGCATAGTGTCGGGTAGCGTCATCATAGTCACATCCACCGCAGGCTCTTGATATTCGTATTCGAAAGTTATCGCGGTGTCGGCCTCGTCGGTCGTCACTTGGGCACCTGCCACCCATGGCATCATCAGCAGCCATGCAATCATCCACAGTCGTATCTGTCTCATGATCGTTAATGCTTGTAGTCGTATCATTATTTATATATATTCTATTAACGACGAGACATCGCTTTTATTGTATTGATGGGAACGCGCTGCTTTCATTCTATTTCGGATGTTGTTGAGCTGTTATCTTCATCAAACTTCACTTCTCAGTCGCCGGCTTGCGGTTGAACAGAGAATGACAGCAACTTTCAAATCAACGTACCTTCAGATCAATAATATCACTAATCCGATGAATAATCAAATCAACGATTCGACAATTATCTTAATATTATTTAGGAAAAAAAACGGCTGTCGGACCTCTCTTATTCATATCTTTGCAAAACAAAATCAATTATCTGATGTATGGTTTTTGAGACTCTATCCATCTGACAGATAATATAATAACAAGGGTCTCGCAATGTAATAAGAAACGAAATGAAGAAAGTGATTTTTGCTACTGCAATGCTGGCAGGTGCCCTCATGATGGCATCTTGCAACAATACCAACGAACCTCAGACGGCCGATATTGACACCCTCGAAAATGTGGCTGAGCCCGACACGGTGAAATATCTCGGCTACCCCCACGGTGAGGAGATGCCCGTTGAGTTCTGTGTGGTAGAAGACCAGCTCGTCAAAGCTACCGCCAATGGCGAAGAGATGCCTGTGCTGGAGAACAAACAAGCTGTCGTGGTTTATGGTGAAGCCGAACCCACCGCTGTGGCCGATTCCCTCGCTAAAGAGTACAAACATGTGAAGACCATCCAGACTTCTTCTATCGACCGTATGAACCGCGGTGAGAAAAACAATGCTTGGATTGTCCTCTTTACCAACGAAGAGTGCCATCACGACTGCTGTAAGAACAAGTAGTTTCATCAGACTCTACCTATACAAAGAGGTTCAATGGCAATAGCTGTTGGACCTCTTTGTGTTTTCTTGAATCGACCCCTCTTTACGCAGAGTTCTGCACAGGCTCACGCAGAGCTCTTCATCGACCTACGCAGAGCTCTTCATCGGCTCACGCAGAGCTCTTCATCGACCTATGCAGAGCTCTTCATCGGTTCATGCAGAGTTCTGCATTGACCCATGCAGCCCGCTGTATAAATTACATTCACTTCATTGATATAAATCATGGGGTATTGTTGATATATCTGATGTTTGCAATGGTAATAAGTCACCATTGTCTATCTTGGTTGGTTTTCGTCCACTTTTCAGTTTTTTAAGTAGGAACAACTCGAAGGGACTGATGACGAAATTCAACCTCTTTCCAGTCTGAACACACATTGGGTATTCCTTTTCTGCGTCGTCGCAATCTCATTTTGTGTTGCGTAATTACCTTTCTTTGTGTTCATGATCGCTTAGTCAGCCTCATTGACGCATTTGCACTTGTGGTCGGCACTGTCTATTGTGAGGTGAATAACTGGGGAAAATAAGAATAAAAAAAGAACTCCCAAACGTTGTTGAGAGTTCTTTTTTGTTGTCCAACCAGGATTCGAACCTAGACTGACAGAACCAAAATCTGGAGTGCTACCATTACACCATTGGACAAGCCGTTCCGATCAAAACGATTGCAAAGATACAAAGTTTTTCCTAATGGGCAAAGTTTTTGTGATGATTTTTGCCTCGGATGGTGTATAATGCAATGATTGTCATGCTGATCGTTGTTTTAATTTTTTTTATTCTTTGTGTCCAGGAAGCTTGATGGTGGGCAGTTCTATGGAGCGGAAAGCAGAAAATAGGCCACCTTTGTTCTCCTCGGGCTTGTTGTATATCTCGGAAATAAGGTTTTTGTATTTGGCTAACAATATGTTGCGTCGTACTTTTAGGGTGGGGGAGAGCATACCATTGTCGGCGGTCCATTCTTCGCTCACGAGCTTGATACTCTTGATCTGTTCGTGTGGTGCGAAGCCTTTGTTGTACTCTTCGACTACCTCTTTCATCTTCTTGGCAACCTCGGGCATCTCTATGAGCTCTACATTGCTGCGGTAGTGAAGGTTGTGTTTCAGTGCCCAATAGTGGAGGGTGTTGAAGTTGGGCGAGATGATGGCGGCTGCAAACTTTTCGTTTTCGCCTACTACCATCACTTGGTCGATAAAGTCGCTCTCGCGCAGTTTGCTTTCGATCACTTGAGGTGCTACGTATTTGCCAGCCGACAGTTTGAAGATATCTTTCTTGCGGTCGGTGATCTTGAGGTAGCGTCCGCCTACAATCTTGCCAACGTCGCCAGTGTGGAACCATCCGTCGCTGTCGAGCACCTTGGCCGTGTATTCGGGGTCCTTGTAGTATCCGAGCATCACATGAGGTCCGCGGGTGAGGATCTCGCCATCGTCGTCGAACTTCACTTCGACACCTTCTAGGATGGGACCCACGGTACCCAGTTTTACATATCCGTCGTGGGGGTTGTTGACAGCGATAACGGGCGAGGTCTCGCTGAGGCCGTAACCTTCGTAGATGCAGAAGTTGGCGGCACCGAAGAGTTTGAGCATACGCAGCTGTATGGCGCTGCTGCCGGTGATGATGGTGAAGCGTTCGCTGTTGCCGAATTTCTCACGCCATTTGCTATATACATGCTTGTCGTAGAAATGGTGCTGGAGTCGGGTCCAAGGCGAGTAGTGGGGCTTGGTGAAGTCGTATTTTTCGCCAAACTTCATAGCGCGGTCATAGACTTTCTTCTTGAAACCCTGGAGGTCTTTGCCAGCTGCATAGAGTTTGTCGTAGATCATCTCGAGCACGCGGGGTACTGCACAGAAGAGGTCGGCGTGGATCTCGTTGATGTCGCGGGCAATGGTACCCATGTTTTCGGCATAGTAGATGCTGACGCCGAGGAGCTGGAAGTGGTAGTTGAGGCTGCGCTCATAAACGTGGTTGAGGGGGAGGAAGCTGATAGCACGACTGGTGCTATCTACGATATTCACTTTGCTGTGGGCAATGAAGTTGCTGCAGAGGTTGCGGTGCGAGAGCATCACGCCTTTGGGGTCGCCGGTGGTGCCGCTGGTATAGATCAGTGTCACCCAGTCGTCGGGACTGATGGTGCGCTTGTTTTCCTCGATGGTGGCCATGTGCTTATCGCGATTGGCAATACCCAACTTGAGTATCTCCAGTATGCGACGTTCGCCATCGACAGGCACCATGGTGAACACCTGTGGCTTCTGTTGCATCTGTTCGAGAGCCGGGCGTATGTGGCCCAGCAGTTTCTTGCTGCTCACGAGCACCATCTTGGCTTCGCAGTGGTTGAATATGTGGAGGTAGTTTTCTGTAGAGAGGGTGGGATAGACGGGCACGTGGACTATGCCGCTCATGGCCAGTGCCATATCTACGAAGTTCCATTCGGGGCAGTTGTGGCTGATAGTAACCACTTTGTCGCCGGCTTTCAAACCCATTTCCAGGAAGCCGTAGGCTAAGAAATGAGCAAATTTATAGTAATCATGGGAGCTATATTTAACCCATTCTCCATTGACTTTGCCTGCCAAAATGTCGTCTTTTGGAAAGTTAACAACAAGATGATCAAGCAAATCGAATGTTCTCTTGATTTCGATTTCCATTGTCTTTTCAGCTTTATATACAATTTGCAAAAGTAGGGATTTTTTTTCATATGGGAGAAAAAAAGATAATGAATGCTATAAAAGGCATGAATGGACAACGTTGTTTTGTGTAAAAGCAGAGTGATGATAGATATCAGAGTGATCAGTGATCGGACAATACTATCCATCAGATACACTCGTTGGATCATAGATCACTCTTCACGGATCACCAAACCATTTCTATTTAGTGATGATAAAAATAAATTGGTACGATTTTGCTTTAGATTGTTGAGATATTTTGGCGTTGAGGCGAGGGAATATAGTGGTCTATGTGACTGAGGTCCATCTTCAAAATAGCCAATAAGGTAAAGTAAAAGCGAATCAAGTTGTTATACCATTATGTCCCAAGTCATTTTTTTCATCATCACTTATAAAAGTGCATCTCGGTGAGATATTTCCACACGGGCTCGCTCAAGAGGTACTGTACGGAGTGTCCTTCGGCTATCTGTTGACGTATATAGGAGGATGAGATCTCCATCAGAGGGCACTCTACGAGTGTTATGCAGGGATGATGAAGGAATGGACTGTCCAAATGGCCGGGGCGGGGATATACCATTATCTTGTAGTGGTCGAGGATATATTCGTAGTTGCGCCAACGGTCGAAATGGTCTAGGTTGTCGCTGCCCATAATGAGGCAGAATTGATGCGTTGGATATTTCTCTTTGAGGGCGGCCAACGTGACTACTGTGTAGGAAGGTGTGGGTAGGTGCATCTCCACGTCGCAGGCTTTCAGGCAGTAGTTGTCCTCAATGGCTCTGCGAACCATAGCCATGCGATGATAGTCGGGCAATAAAGATTGGCGTTCTTTGAGTGGGTTTTGTGGTGATACCACGAACCACACCTCATCCAAGTCGCTATGCTCCAACATAGCGTTGGCGATAATAAGGTGGCCTATGTGGATGGGGTTGAAAGAGCCGAAGTATAGTCCGATGTTCTTCGACATAGGAAGAGTGGGTGACTTTGTTATGTTGGTTTGTTTATCTATTTTGTTGGCCTCACAGCAGTCGCATTCCTGCAGTTGATTTGATGCAAGTGTGAGCGTGAATCGATGTTTGCTGAATCGTTGAATCAACAATAATATCAAATTGTTAAATCAACAAATCAACGATTCAACAATAGTTTCATGTCAACAAATAAACAGTTCAACGACTCAACAATATCAATAATATTTATACTTCGAGATGATGCCGATGTGACGTAACTTGGTGCCTTTGAAGGTGTAAACTTGACCTACTTCGCCAGCTCCGCTTATCACTTTGAGTACCGAGATATCTTCAATATACGATTTGGGGAACTTCTTGAAGAATACAGCAAATACAGCTTCTTTGCTTATACCAGCATGAAGGCCGTTGGCCAATACCACCTCGGGGTCGGTGATTTTGCCGTCGAGCATCTCAATGCGGCCGGTGAAGATAGAGCGGTACATGTTGATATAACTGTCGTCGAGGCGACGAATGGTGTTGACAGATACTTCCATAGAGTCGAAATAGCGTTTGTAGCCTACTTCACGGTACCATTGCAGCTGCGAGGCGGTAATGTATTGTTCTACCGACTCCCATCGACCGATAGGGTAGATCACCTGTTGAGAGAGGGTGTAGATGGTCATGGTGTCGGTATAGACTTTCACATCTTTCACCATGTATTCAGGTCGGGCATAGCTCATCATACGCATGGCTTTGGCACGTGAGCTTACCTGCTGGGCGTTTCCCATCACGACAGTGGCCAACAAGGCCAGTATTAGCACGAGTCTCTTCATTGTTCTTGTGATTATATTATTTTTTGAATAACGTTCATCTTCTTGTTTTATTGTTGAGGATGGTCGGAGAGCAGTCGATAAAGGATTATTGTTGATCTCCTTTACTTTCGTGTTCGGGCAACCTTTAGGGAATCTTCACTTATCTAACCACCGATAGCTTGCTCATCGAACCACCTCGGTCGGTCTCTACGCGTACCAGATAGATGCCTTCGGGCAGATGGCTTACCGAGATAGAGACACTATTGTCGTTGATGTGGCTGGTACTATATACTTGCATGCCCATCATGTTGAAGACTTCTATGCGACGTATGGCGCTCTCGGATTTGATGGTGGTGGTACTGATGGCAGGATTGGGGCAGATCTCTATGGCGGCACCCTGTGCTATGGGGGCAATGTCAACGAAGGGGGCTTCAAAGGGGGCCGTGACGGCTGCATTCATCACTCGGTTGTTGTTGATGTTGGTGTTGTCGTGGTTGGCTATGAGTGCTACCATACGGCAACGCCAAGCACGCATATTGTCGGGCAACGTGTAGCTGATGTTGTAGCTGTAGTTACCATCGTAGCTGATGTCGTTGCAGTCGATGGTGGCCACCTCGTCGCGTACCACGTTCATGTGACGGTAGCCGAACTGCCATCCGCGTTCCGTCCGTTGTCCCATATAAACGCTGTCTTCCACCATATAGATAGTGATGCGCGGAGTCTCAGTGCCATCGCGGTAGGCGAAACGTCCCGATACGGTGGCGTGAACCTCACGGCTGTCTTCGTCGAAGGTCACATTGCTCCAAGCCATACGCACATAGCTGGGCAACGCGTTGGCTCTCTCAATCATGTCGCCGACCTCGCGTACCATAGCGCTCACGCCCATCAAAGGGCCACGATAGTGGCTCGACAGACGTGTGCGGTTGTACATGATGGCAGGCACAAAGGGAGTCTGCCCGTTGTAGAAACGTTCGTTGGCGATACTTCCTTCGCACGTGAGAGCGTCAGTGCCATTGCCGGCATGGTGGGCCAGCATTACCACCGATGGATCGACCATCTCGCTGGCCATCTCTACCTCTTGCCATGCTTGGGGCGACAAGGCGTTGCTTGTGAGCATCATCATCTCTGCTACGTTGAGACGAGGCATGATCAAGTTGCTGTCAAATATGATGATGTCGGCATCCAAGGTGTTGTCTATCGGGTCGTCGGTCATGCCGTTGGGGTTGCTCACGGTGACGCTGATATTGTAGGTGCCCAAGAGAGGTGTGATAAAGTCGAGGTCGCAGGTGAAAGTGAAGGCGGTACCATGCTCTAGGTTCAAGCTGGAGAAATGGGTAGTGTTGCGTTCCGATCCGTTTACACTATAGCTCACGTCGAAGCTTGTGAGCGGAGCCATACCTCTGTTTACCACCATACCGCGTATGGGTACATGGGTATCGATAGTGGCGCTGATGGGCAGATAGAGTTGGCGGAGAGCAATGGCATGCTGCGGAGGCACGCCTACCGTCACGTTGTCTATCATCAGCAGGTTCATGTCTAAGGAGTTCTGCACAAAAGCCAACCATACGTTTTGGCCCGCATACTGCGAGAGATCTACCATGTATTCGGTCCAGTTGGAGGAACAGCGATCCACATGTAGCAGCACCTCCTCGTGAAAGAGTAGTCGGTCGGTGGGTCCTTGGGTGGATACCCTGATGTCGAAGCCGTCGGGGTATGCGTTCTCCAAAGCTCTTGCGTCGAACCAGAGGTAGTAGCCCGATCCGGGAATGGATATCGACGGAGTAATAAGCCATCGGTCGGCCTGGGCGGGTGTAGAGAACCATGAGGTGCTGGCAGCACAGGGGGCCTCGTTGCCATACTGGGTGTTCAGTACCCATGCTTCATCGTAGGCGGCATTGTAGGGGAGGTTGTCGTCGTTAAACATAGACCACCCTTCGGGGAATCCATTTGAGAAATCCTCGTATAAAAGAGTCTGACTCTGTGCTGCAATGGCTACACAAAACGCAATGACAATCAGTGCTATTCTTTTCATTCTCCGAATCTTTTAATAATTATTGTTCCTTAGTTTTAAAAATGCAAAGATACAAAAAGAGAGAAGAATGGCAAAAATTATTTTGCATTCCCGAATGCAGGTGTCTTCGCCTCCCCTGGTCGGTAAAGATACAAGAAAATGCTATTTGTTTGTTGAATTGTTGATTTGATAAAACTGTATAGTGCTCAATCAACAATTCAACAATAATCCAACAATTGAGCTATTGAAGCTTCATCCGGTTGTGGATAAAAGAAGCCCGGCAGAGCATATCAACGAAAGTCTTCATCGATTGTTTCTTGTAGGAATCTCTCAGCACGTGGTAAGATCCCGTCATTAGTCCTTCGGCTCCCACGATGGGTATCGATCTAAGGTTGTGGTTGTTCTCAATAGAAGATTGACTCAGTACTGTAACCATGTTGCTGCTTTCTACCAGTTGCAAAAGAGGAGTCACCTCGTTGATCTCTAATCGCGGAGAGAGTTCTATGCTATGCTGTTTGCATATATTGTTCAGAATGTTGCGAGCCTGCATGCCTCGGGCGGGTAGCGCCAGAGAGTGTCTGTGTAGTTCTTCGAGAGTTACTTGGGGCAATGCAGAGAGCGGGTGTTCGCTCCTTACGATGGCCGATAGTCGGTCGTCGAAGAGGGTGTGCGACTCAATGTCGTCGGGTAGCGTGCAAGGCTTGTAGGAAAGCACGCAGTCAACTTCGCCATTCGACAACATCTCCAGCAATTCGTGCATAGTCTTGTAAAAGACCATCAGTTTGATATTCGGGTAGGTTCGGATAAATAGCATGATGGTCTCCGATGCCACCATCTTAAAAGAGTGAGTGATACCTAGGTTGAGTGTGCCACATCGCAAACTCATCAAATCCAGCACTCTGTCTTCGCAATATTTAGCTTGTTGTAGTGTGTTTTGAGCAAAAGGAAGTATCTCACGACCTGCTTCTGTTAGCATCACTTCATGGCTGTTTCTGTGAAAAAGTTCCACTTTCAGTTCTACTTCCAACGATTTGATAGTCTGTGAGAAGGTGCTTTGTGTGATACACATCTTCTCTGCAGCCTCGCTGAAGTTCATGGTTTGTGCTGCCAAGGCAAAAGCTCTAAGTTGTCGTAGCTCCATATTCTTCATGTTTTGAAGTGCAAAGATAGTCATAATTTTTGTTTTGGCAGAAAAAATGAGTTTAAGAAAGAATTATTAGTAGTTGTGAGGTGAGTATGCGTAGAAACATCGTGAGTGGATATACTGTGGCGTAGGCTACGGCGGCCAGGCTATTGTCCCATACGCTGTTGGCGTAGGCCAAAGCAGGAGGGTCGGTAGTGCTGCCTGCTATGAGTCCCATGATAGAGAAGTAGTCGAGGTGTAGCAGTCCTCGAGCTATGAATCCTATCACTATCAATGGTATCAATGTTATAGCCAGTCCGTAGGCTACCCACATGTAACCTCCGTTTACTATGGTTTCTACAAAGTGTTCTCCGGCACCGAGGCCCACGGCAGCAAGAAATAAGCAGATACCCACTTCGCGAAGCATCAGGTTGGCACTCGTGGTAGTGTAAGTAACCATTTTGTAGAATGGGCCGAACCGACCTATCAGTATTGCTACCACGAGAGGGCCGCCGGCCAATCCTAGTTTCACAGGCATAGGAAGGCCTGGGCACTTGATGGGTATGCTGCCCAGAATGATGCCGAGGAAGATGCCGATGAATATGGGGATGATGTTGGGCTGGTCCAGTCGTTTCATTTGGTTGCCCATCAGTTCGGCTGCTTGTTCTACGTCGGCTTCGGCACCCACCACAGAGACTCTGTCGCCCATCTGCAGTTGCAGATCTTCGGTAGCTACTAGCTCAATGCCCGAACGGCAGATACGGGTAATGTTTACGTTGTAGAGGGTCCGAATATGGAGCCGACCTAGCTTCATGCCGTTCATCTTGGCGTTGCTCACAGCAATACGTCGCGATACTATGGGACTGTTGTTGTGCGAACTAAAGACCTCATCGGTACATTCTTCTCCCAGAATGGCAGCTATCCTATCCTTACAGTTGTGGCATACTTCGGCAAACACGATATCATTATCGCGCAGTATGGTTTCGGCATTGGCCACCTCTATATCTCCAGAACTATGCTTCACTTGGGCAATCACAATAGGTCTGCCTATCAGTGCACAAGCTTTCTCTACGGAGAGACCTATTATCTCTGGTCGGCATACACGTACCACCATCTGCTCGGCAGTGTCGTCGTTGTTCTCTTTGTCCGACATTTCTTTGTCGAGTTTTATTTTGAAAACCCATCGTATCAGCAATGTGCTGAATATGATGCCAACCACACCCAAAGGATAGGCGGCGGCATATCCCATGGCCAGCTGGTCGTTGGAAGTGCCGTGGATGTCGGTATAGGTCTGCTGGGCAGCACCCAGCCCGGGTGTATTGGTGATGGCACCGGTATAGATTCCGGTCATAGTCGATAGGTCTGTGCCGGTAAGCAAAGAAAGGCCGAAGGTCACGGCTACGCCAAGCAGCACTATCGCCAGTGCCAGTATGTTGAGCCGCAATCCGCCTCGTTTTAGTGATTCAAAGAATCCGGGTCCCACTTGAAGCCCTATAGCATAAACAAAGAGTATCAATCCGAACTCTTTTGCAAAGTGCAACGTGTTGCTTTCTATCTTTACTCCCCAGTGCCCGAGCAGGATGCCTACAAATAGAATCCAGGTGATGCCCAGCGAGATGCCTCCGATCTTGATCCTACCCAACCATAATCCCATGGCTATGGTAATCGAGAGAAAGAGTATGGCCGAGCCAACGGTGGGGTTGGTGTATAAGTTTGTGAACCATTCCATATATGTTTGTCTTGTGTTGTTGCCAGTAGGGTGGGCTGTACACTATTGTATGATTGTAGCTTAGTTGTTTGGGACGAGCCGTAAATGACCCTTAGGAAGTACATTCCCACCCCTCGGCGAGAAAGGGAGAGGAAAATGGCTGGACCCTCTCCCCAAAAAAAACATGAGTGATTTGCTAAAATCAGCGTGCTGATTCCCGCTGTTTAGGCTATCTGCTGATTATCATTTTTTGGTTCCATGGTTTTCATCGTAGCCTTTGTCTTCAACGCTTTGTCGATTTTTTTCACAGTGGCCAGATCGTCAACTACGCGAAACACGAAAGCGGCTACCAGAAAGAGAACGATCATAGACCATACCATGACGGGTTGCGATGCAGCCAAGAGAGTGAGGGCAATCATTTTCATTGTTGATGTTGTTTTTTTTGTTTGAATTGTTTTTTTTGATTCCGTTTTCGGCTGCAAAAATACCAACCCTTTCCATTTTGGCCTCTTTTTGGTATTTGAAATTTCCGAATGCCGCATTCGGTGAAATCGAATCAAACGTTCAGTCAGCCAGTTGCATTGACCCATCGAGGGATTGAAGACATTTTTTTTAATCTCAAAACCTGGCTGTCGGTTCCCTCAAAGCAATCTCTGGCGCCTTTTTGATGTGTTCAAAACAAGAAATTCGGTCATCGATGCTTGCGCTTTTTACAAATGTTGTATCGGGTGTGGCAAGTGGGTGAATAGTAATTGACTGTATGGATTTTGGTGGGCACGACAAAGGTGTTGAGTAATCAAGGGCGAAAAAAAACAAAGCTCTCGCCTATCACAGGTGAGAGCTTCCATGATTAACCAATTAAACTTATACACTTATGAAAAAAATGGGTTATTCGATCATGATGGTTTGTTGAAGTTGGCGTTTCTCCTCTTCGGTGACCTTGGGTAGTGTCACTCTCAAGATGCCGTCTTCCACTTTGGCGCTAATCTGTTCGCGTTTCACGTGGTTGGGTAGCGCTATGGTCTTCTTGAATTGGATGGACCCGAACTCGCGACGCAGATATTTGCATCCTTCGGTCTTCTGCTCGTACTGTTCCTGATGCGCCATCTCTATCACCAGCATGCCGTCGGCATTGACCCATAAGTTGAGGTCTTCCTTCTTCAGCCCGGGCACCATCAGTTCCAGCTGGTAGGCGGTGCTGCTTTCTATCACATTCATCTTGGGTGCTGCTGCGGTTTCGGGGGTCCAAGAAGGACTCATCCAATTGTTCCAGTTGAGCAGTTCGTTGAAAAGCGAGGGTACAGTAAGGTTGTTGTTCACTAACATAGTTTTATCTCCTATTTAAAATGGTTTGTAGTTTTGGTTTGGATATTTAGTCTTCAATATTTATCTGGTTATGGTTTGTCGTTTTCCTTTTCTTGGTTGATGGTCATTTTTCGGTTATGGCTGGCTGAGCGACGTTGGCTGTTTCGTTTTTTTTCTTTTTCGACCAGCACTGTCGAACAACACTTCCCTATTATCCAATTCTGTGCCGAATTCATATGTGTGACAAAATGTCTTATATTGTACTGTCAAATAATGTCCTTCTGTGACGATTTAACATATTCCGTTCTCCTTTTCTGGAATTATTGTGCCAAAACTATCTGTTTCCTGCCAGATTGGCCATCGGTCTAGGGATCACTGGGAAATCTAAACAACAATATTCACCTTTGGACGAACAGAAAGAGCCGTATGGTTAACAAGGATTCTTATGATTATCCGTATGTGGGTGATTGCTTGATTCCGCCAGACACTCTAGCCATTTGAACACGAATCTAGAAAGATTCCGCCTCCCCCCCATCATTTCGTCATTGAAAAGGGTCTGCCTTCGGGGTGCTTTCGGGGTGCCTTCGGGGTGCTGTCGTCCCGGGGACGAAGAAAGGCCGCATTCACTATAGAGGTATGGCGAAAGAACGACCGTGTTGTTGCAGGAAAACGATTCACTGTCGAATAGCCCCCCCTAATGTCTGTGGACCTAAACAAAGATGGACTTTGTGCAACAGTTAGAGTGGGTGTGCTATTCGCTTACGAGATTCCGTTTCCCCCCCCCTGCCATTCAAGATTTTTTTGTGTTTTTACTTCCGAATATAAATGATAAGTGTGGTGAACAAAGCCGCTTTTGCAACTTGAATTCAGCATTAATCTTTTGAAAAAAAATATGGAGAATCAATTGTTTTTTGTATTTTTGCAATTGTATTGAAAGTATGAATGTTGCTGTTGAATCTCACTTTGTGTTTATGATTCAGCGCGATATGTAATTGTATAACGGATGCAGACAACGCGTATGATACGTATGAAAACATATGTAAAACTACTTGTTTTTTTCTTATCCATTGTTGGAATGGGTAGATTGTGGGCTCAGCAAGCTCCGCATACAGAGACGTATCATGAGGTGACGTATAATGTGGTGTATCTACGCTCTGGTGGAAATGGCGATGGATCAAGCTCCAGTAGTCCTGTCGGTTCTTGGCCCAATGCATACAAAAAACTTGTGAATACTGGCAATCGAGAATACGATTGGGAACACAACGTGATTGTAGTTGTGGACGAGATGCAACTGAATTTCAAAGAAAACGATACGAAAGATGTCTCGAATACCCCAGGTACACCTGCCACAATTACAGGAGTATGGCCTTGGGATCAAGATGGTAAAGCTACAACGGATTCAATAATTAAGGGTGGTCAAATTAAGATCTCCGGTACTACCAACAATATAGGTGCGGATGCGCGTTTCAAGAATGCGAGAATACAAGGAGATGGAGGACTCCAAGATAGATTGTGTCTCCGTTTACATTCCACCTGTTTTGATGAAGGACTCATAATGATGGGGTTTGCTTCACTTGGTACTCAATATGGTATGATTAGTGACCGTGATGCTCCTGCTTTTCATATCCAGATGTCGTTTGACCATTACGATTCTAAAATTGCCCGAGATACCAATGATGTGAAATACCGAATGCCCGACGATAAAAGAATGACAGTTACATTCAAATCGGGACGCTATGGTCGTGTGGCACTGTCCCGTACTCAGGGCACAAATGCAACCTCTGTCCCCTCCTGTTACATACAAGGTACTCCCGAACATCCTATTATGGCAAATGTCATCGTGGATATTCAGCCTGGTAACGACAATACGGGTAATTATGCCGATGATATCGGTATCTTGTTGGGTGGGTCATCGCAAGGTTTAGTATGTGCTGATGTGCAGTTTGATATCAAGCACGGAAGCATAGGCACCATGGTGGCTGGTACGCAGGGTAATAATATTAATCAATGCGTTATTAGTCAAATTCCTGCGGCTACCTTTGCAGGCCGAACGGTTGTGAATGTAGGAAACGAAGATGGTGGTAGTAGCGATGTGACGATACAGACGTTCTATGGCGGCACCCAGGGCCGAACTCAGACATCCAGTAGTCAAACCAATGCAGGCTCATCGTATTTCTACGGGCAGTCGGAGTTCAATATGTACAGTGGAACTATTATGGCGGGTGTGTTTGCTTCGGCAACAGCCTTCAGTGGGCTGCGTTATGAGAATGATCACAATATTCATACCCCCGACTATGCTATACCTTATGTGAATAATAGCAATGAACTATCTTTTGGTTCTTACAGCGAATCGGGTACGATGATGACCCTCAAATCTACCTATCACAATGGCGATGAGGGATATGTGGAAGGACAGGATTATCTTGACCTGGCTGAGACTAGGCTTACCTTCAATGTATATGGAGGTTTGATAGAGGGAGGTATCTGTGGTGGTAGTAGGGGATATGAGCCTCAAGTCACAGTATCGTATGCCCCAGATGGAGCCGGTACCCACTATGGTGATACCTATGTTAATATCTATGGTGGTACTATTCGTGGGGGTGTGTATGGGGGTGGCCTTGGTACTAAAGAGTATTATAATCAATCCAATCCTCATAAATCAGGCTTCCTTTCCGTGGCCCAGGTTTATGGCAACACGCACGTGAATATACGTGGAGGCAATATCGAAGGTGATATATACGGAGGGGGCTCTGGTATTGCTACTGATCAAAACGAATATTTAGACATAGCCCATGTGTATGGAACAACCACGGTTGTGGTTGATCCAATTGATCCTTCGTGGACATTCGGCCACAATATCTATGGTGGCGGAGCTCTGGGTGCTGTTGATGGCGATACCAGAGTGGTCATCAAAGGTGGTATTATCAATGGAAACGTGTTTGGTGCTGGTAAGGGCGAAGAGGGGCATCCCAATAAAGCCAAGGTGTCGGGAAGCACGAATGTGATTGTAGATGAAAACTGGACAGAATAAACAATAGTGATGAAAAGAAAGTGGTGTCTTATTAATATTATAGTCCTGCTGGGAATCTTTACTCCGTTGCATTCACAGACTATCAATGGTAAGATTTACGGTGGTGGGGAGATTGCTTTGGTGGATGGAGATACCAAAGTGGAAGTCTATTCTGGAACCATTGGAGATCCGAGTCTGTATAATGGTGGTGTCTTTGGCGGTGGTCTCGGCCAGACTACCGTGGTGACTGGCAATGTGGAGGTACTTATTGGTAAGATAGGGTCGGCTCGCGATGCAGCAGCTGCTACCATCAAAGGTGATGTGTATGGCGGTTCTGCTTTGGGTAATGTGAATTGCACTACGGCGGAACCTCATACTGCTACTGCCGATAAGTCAACATCTGTCTCCTTGAATGCCGGTGTTGTCTATGGTTCTATATATGGTGGAGCCCTAGGCCAAACCGACCCTGCTATTGCTGCCAATGTCTATGGGCCTGTACAGGTAAACGTCTATGGTGGAAATGTATTTGCTACCGATGGTACAGGTGCCAACGGATCTGGCGGTGTGTTTGGTTGCAACAATCTTAATGGTGAGCCCAAAGACTCGGTGCACGTAGATATCTATGGTACCAACTCGCACGATGACAACGGCACAGACGACTACGATGATGATAGCTATGCAGTATT
Organism: Bacteroidales bacterium; assembly: GCA_045639845.1. Lineage (GTDB taxonomy): Bacteria > Bacteroidota > Bacteroidia > Bacteroidales > P3 > Colimorpha. The sequence goes on along the minus strand of JAZUDW010000107.1, from coordinate 53,036 downwards.
CTCGGTCTATGGCGGTGGCAACCAGGCCGATTATTCATCGGGTACACCGCATGTGACGGTGCATAACTGCGACAATAGTATTAAATATGTGTATGGTGGTGGCAACGCTGCTCACCTGACTCATTCCACCAATGGCCATACGGATGTGGTCATCTATGGTGGCAATCGTATCGGAGATGTGTTCGGTGGCGGTAATGGGCAGGTTCAGGCTGCCAATATCGGTGGCAATACCAACGTGACGATTTACGGTGGCGAGATTGGCAATGTGTTTGGCGGTTCCAATAGTCGGGGTATTATTGGCGGTGTGCCCAATGTCTCTATCTCGGCACAAGCCGAAGCTGAAAGCGAGGCTTGCCACATGGATATCGTCAACGTGTATGGTGGAGGCAATATGGCGGCATCCAATGCCGGCCATATCACCATATGGTGTACCGGAGAGGGAACGATCGACAATGTGTATGGTGGGGCCAACGAGGCCAATGTAGAAGGTGATATTGTTTTGAATATCAATGGCGGTAATATCGGCAATGTGTTCGGTGGTAACAATACCCGTGGAAATATCAGCGGTGCTATCACCGTGAATGTAAATAAGAGCGATGATTGCGACCTGAGTCTCGGCTACGTTTATGGTGCCGGCAACCTGGCTGCATATACACCTACCACTCCCGGTGCTTATCCTGCAGTCAACATTCTGAAGGGTACGGTGACCCACGATGTGTTCGGCGGCGGCTTGGGTGCATCGGCTGTGGTTACCAGCAATCCGGCGGTCACCATCAGCGGAGGTGCTGTGAGCGGCAATGTATATGGCGGCGGCTCGGCTGCCAGCGTGGTGGGCAGCACCGCCGTAAGTATGACGTCGGGCTCGGCCAACAATATCTATGGCGGTGGCTTGGGTAATGCCACCAACGTGTCGGGCAATGTGGCCGTAACGGTTTCGGGTGGCACAGTGACGGAAGATGTATATGGCGGCAGCGGCTTCGGCACGGTGAACACCGATACGGAAAACACTACCACGGTAATCATCAACAACGATGCCCATGTGGGAAGAGATGTCTTCGGCGGCGGTTTCGGTCAGAAGGCCGATAATGATGCCGTTCCTGCAATACCCGCCTACGAGGCCGATGTGAACGGCAACGTGAGCGTGATTATCAACAAGGGTGCCGAGGTGGGCGGCAATGTATATGGCGGCAACAATACCAACGGGTCGCCCAAGGGTAATATCACGGTGCTGGTGGATGGTCCGGCCAATCTTGCAGAGAAGGAGGTTACACCTCTCGACCTCAACGATGTGTTTGGTGGAGGCAAGCACGCTGCCACCTATGGCATTCCATCGGTCGTTGTTCGTGGTTGTGAGACTGTAGTGGATCGTGTGTTCGGTGGAGGCGATGCGGCTTCAGTGCCGTCAACGAATGTCACCATCTGGGGTGGTCGTATCACCGATGCCTTCGGCGGCGGCAATGGAGAGTCGGTTGCTGCCCATGTGGGTTATGAAGCCAATGGTACCACAGAATATACCTTGGGTACGGGCAATGTGAGTCTGACTATCAAAGGCGGCTCCATCACCAATACCTATGGTGGCAGCAATACTTTAGGCAATATCCGAGGCAGTGTGAGTGTTACAGTGGATAAGGATCCAGAAGCCTGCGATATCGCAATAACCAATCTTTATGGTGGCGGCAATGAGGCCGACGGAAAAGCAGGAACAATCACCATTGCTTGTACGGGCGATGGTACTATCGACAATGTGTACGGCGGTGCCAACAATGCCGATGTGGACGGCGATATAGTTTTGAATATCAATGGCGGTAATATCGGCAATGTGTTTGGCGGCAACAATTCGGGTGGTAGCATCAATGGTGGCATCACCGTGAATGTGGATTGGGACGGATTGTGCGGCTCCAACTCGCTCACCAACGTGTATGGCGGCGGCAACCAGGCTGCCTATGGCTCTGCGGGGACGCCGCGTGGCCCTGTGGTGAATATCCGCAATGCTACTATAGAGGGCGATGTGTTCGGCGGCGGCCTGGGTGAGTCGGCTACGGTGACGGGCAACCCGCAGGTGAATGTGAATACCGACTGTGCGAACGGCGAACACAGCTACAGCCACAAGGCAGTGGTGAATGGTTCGGTATATGGCGGCGGCAGCGCCGCTCCCGTGGTAGGAAACCCCACGGTGACAACCCGTGGCATGGATGGCGATGATAAGAAGGTATTGATCAGAAACCACGTGTTTGGCGGCGGTCTGGGTAGCACGGCCATTGTGACGGGTAGCACTCGGGTTAATATCTATGGTAACACCGAAATAGAGCAGAATGTGTATGGTGGTGGTAACGGAGGTGTGGTCCAGGGCGATACGAATGTGACTATTGGCGAGAATTGTGCTTCGCACTAAGGCTTGTTGATTTTCAATAATTATGAGCCATTCCTCTGCTGTCATCGCGACAGCAGAGGCGTTTCCTTTGTGGCGAAGGGAATAAGGGCCAGAGGCACCATACAATAAAATAGGTATTTTTTAGTTATTAATCATTAAGCGTACTACCTAATGATAGTAAATTTTTTTTAACCTAATGAATAATGATAATATATTAGACATACATCGCCGTCTTTCTTATAGGTGGATAGGGGTCTTTTTTATGGCTTTGTGGCTTTGTGCCGTAGGATATGTGCGTGCTTCTTATCTGCTGATACCGATGGACGAGGTGCAACGCAATCATCTTAAGGCCTATGGTGTTGCTTATTGGGCTCTGGAGCGCGATGTGGAGGTGACTTGGCTGCTCAACTATAGGGGCGGCGCCTTCTTGATGAAGTATGCCGATGCGTTGGACAAAGAGTGCAGGCTGCGGGGTGTCTCGAGCGAGACGTTGGCCGACGGCCAGTCGAGTGCCATACTTAGTGAGATAGCCGACCCTTCGGTGAACATGGATGCTGTGCGGCTGCAGAAAGCTCCCCGGATTGCTGTGTATTCGCCAAAAAACAAGCTGCCCTGGGACGATGCAGTGACGCTGGTGCTCACCTATGCCGAGATACCCTACGATGTGGTCTATGACGAGGAGGTGCTGTCGGGCGTGCTGCCTACCTACGACTGGCTCCATCTGCATCATGAGGATTTCACGGGTCAGTATGGCAAGTTTTGGGCCAACTACCGTACCCAGCAATGGTATATTGAGGACGTGCGAGCCCAGGAGGCTATGGCTCACAAGTTGGGCTACAGCAAGGTGTCGTTGCTCAAGCTGGCTGTGGTGCACAAGATTCGCGACTTTGTGATGGGCGGCGGTTTCCTCTTCGCTATGTGTTCGGCTCCCGACAGCTACGATGTGGCTCTTGCTGCCGAAGGGGTTGATATATGCGACGTGATGTTCGACGGCGACCCCATGACTCCCAATGCTCAGCAGATGCTCGACTACAGCAAGACTTTTGCTTTCAAAGATTTTACCATCACTACCAATCCGGCTGAATACGAGATCTCGAGTATCGACATTGATCAGCGTCAGCGTCAGCGGGTGGTGAACGAGAAGACGGATTTCTTCACCCTTTTTGATTTCAGTGCTAAATGGGACTGGATTCCTACTATGCTCACGCAGAATCACACTCACATTATCCATGGCTTTATGGGGCAGACTACGGCCTTCCGCAAACGTTATGTGAAGACTAGCTGTGTGATTTTGGGCGAAAACAAAGAACTCGACGAGGTGCGCTACTTGCACGGAGAATATGGCAAAGGCACTTGGACTTTTCTTGGTGGGCACGATCCGGAGGACTACAGCCATTTCGTTGGTGACCCCAAGACCGATCTGTCTCTCTATCCCAACTCTCCTGGCTATCGGCTTATATTGAACAATATTCTTTTCCCGGCAGCCAAAAAGGAAAAACATAAAACATGATGCTCTTTGAGGCTAGCGCTGTTGATCTGTTGATTTGACGATGATCGGCATCAAATAGAACGCTTAACCTCAGATCAATCAAGGAACAGTGACCGCCGGGTAGGCAGTTTGGTTTATCAACAGATCATCAGTTCTCAATACTGATCACCCACATAAAAATAGATCACTGATCACTAGAAAAAAAAGAATAGCACATCACCAAAAGAATGCAATATATGAATAACATAATGAGAAAATGTATGGTGGCTTTGGCGCTGCTTATGGCTTTAGGTGCCGGTGTGGGTGCCTTTGGACAGACTTGGCTCACTTTCAATGTGAAAAATTCCGAGATAGGCGGCAATACCATTTTGGCACTGACTACTGATAAGAAGAATAATAAGTGGGTGGGTACCAATCTGGGATTGTGCCGCTATAGCGGTAAGACTTGGATGGATTACTCTATGTTTAACGAGAAGCTGAAGGATCAGTTTGTGAACTGTCTCACTGTGGATAGCAAGGGTACACTGTGGATTGGTACCGACGACTACGGTGTGATAGAGTTCAATGGTAGCAAGTGGACCGAATATACTCAGCAGACTAAGCAGATGAACATGAAGTTTATCCGCGAGATCACCATCGACCGAAATGATGTGAAGTGGATCGGTGTCACATTGGGCGGTTTGGTGAAATACGATGGTACCAATTGGACCAAATATACGGCGTCCAACTCGGGACTGCTGTCCGATTTCATTCTTTGTGTGACCATAGACCAGCGTAACAACAAATGGATAGGCACCAACGATGGCCTCTGTGTGTTCGACAACAATAACTGGACCTCCTACACGACCAAGAATTCGGGACTGCCCCACAATATAGTGCCTTCTGTAGTGGTGGATAAGAATAATGTGAAGTGGATTGGTACGTTGAGTGGTCTGTGTCGTTTCGATGGTGATAAATGGTCTATCTACAACAAGCTCAACAGCCCGCTGCCCAGCAATCAGATCAATGATCTTTGCTTTGATGCCGCAGGTATGCTGTGGATAGCTACCGACGAAGGTGTGGCTGTGTTCGACTGTCAGAAAAACTGGCGTGTGTTCACCCCCAAAAACAGCCCCTTGCCAGGCAAGGTGGTGCAGAATATCGCTATCGACGGTCAGGGTATTAAGTGGTTTGGTACCGACTTTCATGGCTTGGTCCGTTTCACAGGTCAAGGTATCCAAGGCAGGATAGCCGACGAGAAAGGTGTGGCACGTGCCGGTGTCACGGTGTCGTGTGGCGACAAGAGTACGGTGACCGACGAAAACGGTATCTACTATCTCGAAGTGGCTACGGGTAGCGGCGGTGTGTTGCGTCCGCAGTTGGAGGGCTTCACCTTTGTGCCCGAACAAGCCGATCTGACCAATATCACTTCGTTCACGTTCAACAAAGATTTCGTCATCTCGTCGGGTATGGTGGCCTCGGGTAACTCGTCGGAAAAGGTGATGGTCAATCCTTTCTTGGCCGAGGGCTATATCACCATCACTATGGAGAGCCCTGTGGCAGAGGTGGAGTTTGTGGATCAAGATGGCAACAGCATCCGTACCATCCCCGCCTACAAGAATGGCGCTCGTATCACCATCAGCAAGATGCCGAAGGCTAAATATACGCTTTATATCCGCACCGTGAAAGGTGAGAAATCGCTGAAGTTTAATTTGAAGTAGCGAAATCGGCGAAGTGGGGTCGCAAGAACTAGCTCTGTTTATTTGTTGATTTGTTGAAATGATTGTCGTGCATTCCCAACACGCTCGAACATTGCAAGCACTACTTGATCACCAAACGTATGCAATATATGAATAACATAATAAGAAAAAGAATGGTGGCTTTGGCCATGATGCTGTTGCTGGTGGCACTGATGCCATGGTGTTTGGTGTCGTGTGATGATACTGGTGGATATAAAACCGACGGAGTGGTGCTGACCTTCTCGACCGATACGTTGACTTTCGACACTGTGTTTGTGACTATGGGTACGGCTACTCGCCAGGTGAAGGTGTATAACAACTACGATGAACCGTTGTTGCTCAAATCGGTAACGCTCAAAGAAGGGCGAGCAAGCCGATTTCGTATCAATGTGGATGGCGATACTTCTATGGTGGCACGCAATGTGGAGATAGCCGCCCACGATAGTATCTTTATCTTCGTGCATGTAGTGATCAATCCCAATGCCGCCACCGAGCCCTTCCTGGTGGAGGATGCTATTGTGTTTGATTGGGGTACGGGTAGTCAGCAGTTGGTACTGACGGCCTTTGGCCGCAATGCAGTGTATCATCTGCCTACCGATGTGGTGTTCGACAATATGGGAAGAGCCTATCCGTATAGTGTGATAGACTGCGACTCGTGGGACCATCAGCGCCCCCATATCATCTATGGCTTCGGTCTAGTGTATGCCGGTAGTACGCTCAGCCTCCAGGCTGGTGACGAAGTATATTTTGCCGACAATGGTTATTTGTGGGTCTATGATGGGGCTACGCTCAAGGCTCAAGGTTCGGCCGAGAATCCTGTGCGTTTCAGCTCTGTGCGTCATGATGGCTATTACGATTATTTGGCTGGTCAGTGGGGCTATATCTGGCTCTCGCAGGGTAGCAGAGACAATGAGATAGATTGGGCCGTGATAGAGAACGGCTATGCTGGTTTGGTGGTAGATACGAATGTGAATAACAACCCCACGCTGCGTATCACCAATTCGAGGATAGAGAATTTCGCTTTGGCGGGCATCGTAGGACAAGGTGCCTATATTGTGGCCGATAATCTCTTGGTAGATAACTGTGGTGTGTCAACACTCTCGCTGTCGCTGGGTGGCCGTTATTTGATGAGCAACTCTACCTTTGCCGACTATTGGGGCTACAGAGGCAACAATAGGGCTACGGCCAGCGTGGTGCTCAACAATTGGTATGAGTCGATGGATGGAATAGAGGTGTGCCGAGACTTGCAGGAATGCTGGTTCCGCAACTGTATCATCTATGGCAATTATGCTTCGTCTCATATCTCTGGCGAGATTAAATTCGATTTCAAAGAGGGTGCTCAGCACAATGTGCGTTTCGACAATTGCTTGATCCTTTCACCGATAGCTGCCGAACACGCAGAACTCAACAATACAATGACCGACTCGGTGCCTCGTTTTCTCGACGACAGAGGTCGCGACTATCGTCTGCAGAGCGATTCGCCTGCTTTGGGTGCGGGTGATATGGCTTATGTGACGATTCCCCATGATCTGCTTGACCAACCTCGGTTGAACCCTCCTGCCATTGGTTGCTACGAGTGGCAAGATACCACAGCGGTCCCCGACCGCAAGATTGTACCCATGGTGGAGAAAGCGCCTCGTGGTGGATACAAGTTGCTGTATCAGCTACCCCGAGGGAAGGTGCCTGTAAGGGTGTCGGCTGCTCGATTGCCATAGGGCTGTGTCCAATTTATTATGAGTACAAATAGTGCACATCATTTGAAAATAATTAAAAAAGAATGTACGAATATATCAAAGGAGAATTGGCTGATGTTACCCCCAGTTATGCTGTAGTGGATTGTTGCGGTGTGGGGTACATGATAGAGATATCGGTCAATACCTATGCTCAAATCAAAGACTTGAAGCAGGTGAAGCTTTTTGTTCATTATGTGGTACGGGAAGATGCTCATCTGCTTTTTGGCTTCTACGAGGCCGAAGAACGCGAGATGTTCCGTCTGCTTATCGCTATAAGCGGTGTGGGTGCGGGTACGGCGCGTATGATGCTCTCGTCGCTCACTGTGTCCGAACTCAAAGAGGCTGTGGCTACCCAGAATGTAAAAAAAGTGCAGTCAGTAAAGGGCATAGGTGCCAAGGGTGCTCAGCGTATTATCCTCGAATTGCAGGATAAGATAGGGAAAATGGACGGCAATATGTTAAATGCTTTTGTTGTAAGTAATAAAAACGTCGAAGAAGCGTTATCTGCATTGACTATGTTGGGCTTCCCCAAGGCTGCTGCCGACAAGGTGCTTCAGGCTCTTGCCAAAGACCATGCCGATGCCTCGGTAGAAGAGCTGATCAAGCTGGCTTTAGGGAAACTATAGCCTTTGGGTGCAGTAGTCGATTGTAATAGTATCGTTGTGAATAAGAATAACAATATAAATACCCCTCGTAGTGGCTCATATAGTGGGCCTGTGCGCTATTGGTGCTTGGTACTATTGTTGTTCTTCTTTCTACCCTGTCTGTCGCTCAAAGCGCAAAATCCCGACTGGACACCTTCCAATGTGACGACCACTGTGGAATACGATGCCCGCGACAATAGCTATGTGAAGATAACCAAAGTGGGCGATATCGTGGTCAACCGTCAGTATATGACTTTCCAAGAGTACCAAGACTACCGTATGGAACAACTGATGGAGAAATATTGGAACGATAAGGTTACCAATACCACCAATAATGCCAATCCTGAAGGCGGTCTCTTGAGTCAGATCCCTGGTTACAATGAGATTAGTCGAAAGCTTGAGGCTCTGACAACGACGCGTCCGGAGATAGAGATAAGCAAGACGGGTAGTGCTGACCTAAGTTTTGAGTTGGTGCACAACTATACCGCCGACCCCAATGCTGATCCCTCGCAACGCAGTCGTATCACTCCCAAGTTTGACGAAAATATTCAGGTGGGTATCAACGCAAAGATTGGAGACCTCTTCGATTTTGATGTCAACTACAACACCAAGGCTACCTTCGATTTCGAGAATCAGATCAAATTGAAATACGAGGGCAAGGAGGATGATATACTCCAGCTCTTCGATGCAGGCGATGTCTCTTTCCCACTCAATACTACGCTCATCAAGGGTAGTCAGCAACTCTGGGGTTTCCATACCAAGTTGAAGTTCGGAAACTTGATGGTCGATGCTGTGTTAAGTCAAAAAGAGACTAGCACCGAGAATATGCAGGTACAAGGTGGTGCTAGTGCACAGGAGTTCGAGATCCGTGCCGACGAATACGAAGAGAATCGCCACTATTTCATTGCCCAATATTTTCACGATAATTACAATAAGGCCATGTCGGCTCTTCCGTTGGTCAACTCCAATATCAAGATTATCCGCATGGAGGTGTGGCGTACCAACGTGGGTGCTGCTGTCACTAACAACAGAAACATAGTGGCGCTTACCGATCTGGGTGAGGCCAATCCTCAGTCTCGCTACGTGAATGGAATAGGGCAGGGTGATGTTACCACAGTTCGCCCCGCCAACAATGTTAACAATCTCTTGATGGCTGGCCCTGCTGGTTCCCCAGTCGTCAATCTTTCAACTATCCGCAGCATCGATGCCGTGACCAACTATATGACCACTATCGGTTTTACCAGCGGCACCGACTATGAGAAGGTGGAGAGCGCCCGACTGCTCAACCCGAGTGAATATACCTACAACAGTCGTTTGGGTTTCATCACCCTCTCGCAGCCTTTGAGCAACGACCAGATTTTGGCTGTCGCATTCCAGTATCAAGTGGTAGGCGATACCACTGTATATCAAGTGGGAGAGCTCACCACCGATGGTGTGAACGACCCCAATACGCTGGTGGTAAAACTGCTCAAAAGCTCCAAGGTGAATCCCCGCAACTCATTGTGGAAGTTGATGATGAAGAACGTCTATTTCTTGAAGAGTACTCAGCTGAGCCGCGAAAATTTCCGTCTCAATGTGCTCTATGAGAGTCCCGACGGCGGCGTGGGTATAGGCTATCTTACCGAAGGCCCCTACGAGGGTGTGCCTTTGGTAGAGTTGCTTGGACTCGACCGCATGGATGCTTCGCAGAGCTATTATATGCCCGACGGTGTGTTTGACTGGATGGATAGCGCTGCCTACAAGGGTGGTACCATTCAGGCTTCCACGGGTCGAATCTTCTTCCCCTATGTGGAACCTTTTGGTAGGGACCTACGTGAGAAACTGGGTCCCGAGTATGCCGACGATTACTGCTTCGACTCTCTCTATACGATGACTCAGACACTGGCCCAGCAGTATGCCGACAAGAATAAGTTCTTCCTTGAGGGCTACTATACCAGCAGTGTGAGTGGCGAGATCAGTCTTGGATACAGCGTCTCTCCGGGATCTGTGAGAGTGACGGCGGGTGGTATGCCGCTGATCGAGAATGTGGACTATACCGTCGATTATACGATGGGTACGGTGCGCATCATCAACGAGAGTCTTCTTAGCAGCAACACACCTATCAGTGTGAGTAGCGAGAACAATACCTTCTCTATGACTACCAAACGTATGCTGGGTCTTCATCTCGACTATGAGTTTAACCCTGATTTCCATCTGGGTGGTACTTTTATGAATCTTCGAGAGAAACCCATGACGGTGAAGAATAACTTCGGCGACGAGCCTACCAGCAACAGCATCTGGGGCCTCGACCTTAACTATAAGCACGATGTTCCTCTTATCACCAAGATTGTAGATAAGCTCCCCTTTATCTCTACCAAGGAACCCTCGGCACTCACCTTGCAGGCTGAGTTCGCTCAGTTTATACCAGGTATGGCTCGCACAGGTAGCAAAGACGGCTCGGCTTCCTACATCGACGATTTCGAGGGTGCAGAAAGCTCTATCGACTTGAAGTCGCCTACTTCGTGGCATCTCGCCAGTACCCCTCAGGATTGTGCTACACCTATGCCCCTCTTCCCCGAGACGGCCAGTGGCACTGGGTTGGAATATGGTATGAACCGAGCTTTGCTTTCATGGTACACCATCCACAACGTCTTCTATGGGCGCAGCAATGGCGATGCCAACTCGGCTCAGTGCCCCGACAATATTACGGTGGCCGACCGTAGCAAGCCTTATGCCCGTCGTATCTCTTCTACTGAGGTGTTCCCCAATAAGGATATGGCTTTGGGTTCGGAAGACCGTATCGCCGAACTCAACCTCGCTTACTATCCTTCTGAACGTGGCCCCTATAACTACGATGTGGCGCCTACCCAATATAGTAGAGGTGTTGATGCCGACGGCCGACTCAATGACCCTGCAACTCGTTGGGGCGGTATTATGCGCCATCTCGACTATACAGATTTTGAGACACAGAATATCGAGACTATCGAATTCTGGGTGCTCGATCCCTTCCTTGATCCCGAAACGGGTGAGCACAACGATGCTCTGCCCGGTGGTAAGTTCTATATCAATTTGGGCGATATCAGTGAAGATATCCTTCGCGATGGTCGTAAGAGTTTCGAACAAGGTCTCCCTGGCGGCTCCGATGCGGATGCTTTCAATGATTTGCCTGTCGATACCACAATCTGGGGCCGAGTACCCAAGACCCAGTCCATCGTCAATGCTTTCTCTCTCGATGAATCTACCCGCAAGTATCAGGATGTGGGTTACGATGGTTTGGGTAGCACCTATGTGCAAGACGAGCAGAGTTTCTTCAACGGCTATCTTCAAAGTCTGTCCAATCAGTTTGGCCCTGCCAGTATGGCCTACCTCAATGCCATAGAAGACCCCAGTAGCGACAATTACCATCATTATTTGGGAAGCGACTACGACAATGCCGACCTCAAGATAGTGGATCGTTATAAATACTACAACCATCCCGAGGGCAACAACCGTGCTACTGTCGATAATCCAGAGAGCTATCCCACATCTGGATCCTCGTTCCCTAATGTAGAGGATATCAATAAGGATAATACGCTGAGTGAAGGTGAGGCTTATTATGAATATGTGATCGACCTTCGCCCCGATCAGATGGTGGTGGGGCAGAACCACATTGTAGATATTCAGGAAGCCAACGATGTGCCTCTGCCCGACGGCACAATAGCCCCCATTGCCCGATGGTATCAGTTTAGCATCCCCATTCGTGAACCCGACCGTAAGGTGGGCTCCATCAACGGATTCCAAAGCATCCGTTTCATCCGTATGTTTCTTCGTGAGTTTCAGGATCCTGTTATTCTTCGTTTTGCTACTCTCGAACTGGTGTACGGCACTTGGCGTAAATATAGTGAAGATCTTCATCAGCCGGGCGACTATGTCACGGGTACCGATGCCAACACTTCGTTTACTCTGAGCACTGTCAATATTCAGGAAAACGGTAGCCGAGAGCCTGTGCCATATTGTCTGCCTCCGGGAATTGAACGCGAACAGTGGTATAGCACCAGCAGCAACTACACCCGTCTCAACGAGCAGGCTCTTTCTCTAGATATTACCAACTTGGCCAGTGGCGATGCGCGTGCCGTGTATCGCAACTCCCAGTACGATATGCGCTATTATGGCAAACTCAAGATGTTTGTTCATGCTGAGCAGAAACATGAGCTCGACAATCTCGACGATGACGACCTTGTTCTCTTTGTGCGTTTGGGTAGCGACTACACTTCCAACTATTACGAATACGAGGTGCCGCTCAAGCTTACACCTTGGGGTGTATCTCGCGACGATCGTTTGGGCGTATGGCCTGCCGAAAATAATGTGGAAATTGATCTTCAGCATCTCACCGCCATCAAGACCAACCGAAACCGCCTTATCCGCGAAGGCAACCTCGAATACAGTTCTACCATGCTCTATAGCGAGTTCTCACCCGATGGACACCGATATACGGTGTTGGGCTCTCCTAATTTGGGCAAGGTGAAGGTGATCATGGTCGGAGTGCGTAACCCCAAGAAAGAAAGTCTCGACGATGGCAATGATATGATGCCTAAGAGTGCTATCGTTTGGATCAATGAGCTGCGTCTTTCCGACTACACTCAGCGAGGCGGATGGTCTGCTATGGCCTTGGGCCGTACCAATCTGGCCGATTTGGGTACTCTCTCTATCTACTCATCCTACACCTCGTCGGGCTTCGGTAATCTGGAAGACCGGCTTACTACTCTTGAACTTATCAATCAGTTCAATCTGCAGACTACCATGCAACTGGAACTTGGAAAATTCTTCCCCGAAAACTGGGGTATGCATATTCCTTTCTATATAGACCGCAACAAGACGATAGGCAGTCCCGAATACAATCCTTTGGATCCCGATGTGGTGCTTTTGGATGACCTGGCTACCTATCAGACGATGGCCGAACGCGACAGCGTGAAACGAATGACGCAGGAACGTAAGACCACCACCAATATCACACTCACTAATATTCGCAAGGAGCGTGTGGGCAAGAATGCTCTGAAACCGCATTTCTACGACTTTGAGAATTTCGCTTTCAGCTATGCCTATAGTGGTGAGCGTACCAGCGACGACGATCTGGAATATTACAACAAAGATCAGCATCGTGGTGGTTTCACCTATTCGTTTGCGTTCACCCAGCCTAAACAGCTTAAACCGTTTGAGAAGAAGAAAGCGTTCCAAAACAAGAATCTCAAAATCATCAAAGATTTCAATCTCTATACTCAGCCCAAGAATATCTCCTTCTCTACGGAGGTGTATCGCGACATCGAATCCACGCTTTTGCGCAACAAGAGTGCTGCCCTCGTTATCATCAGGCCTGCCTACTTCAAGCAGTTTACATGGCGTAGAGACTATAGCTTTGCCTACGATATCTCTCGTAGTCTGCGACTCCAGTTCGATGCGGGTGCCAATGCTCGTATCGATGAACCTCCCGGACTCGTCGAGGAGCGCACTGCGGCCGACTCTATCTGGAGCTCGATCCTCGGCGGCGGTACCATGGAAAACTATCAGCAGTCGCTCAACCTCAGTTGGGATGTGCCTATCTCCAAGTTGCCCTATCTCGACTTCTTGCGTATGCCCGTAAGCTACCGTTCTAGTTACACTTATATGGGTACCACACAGGCCCTTGCTGCCCAAGGTAGCCATATTCAAAACACATCTCAGCTTACTGCCACCCTTGGCGGCGATTTCAACAAACTCTACAACAAGGTGCCGATCTTGAAGAAGGCTCTTGCCAAACGTCCAACGCAACGTCTTGGGCAGAAAACCAACGATAGTAAGCTCAAAGATAAAGAACGCAATAAGATCGACGAGAAACGCGGTTTGAAGACAGATCAAGCCAAGACTGCCGAAGATGCCCGTGTGGCCGACTCACTCCGCCGTGAGCATCTCAAAGAGACGCTTCGCGAACTCGGCTATTTGGGTCTCCGTATGGTGGCTGGTGTCAAAAATCTCAACACCTCCTTCAACCAGTCTTCGTCACAGAGTATCGCCGGTTATATGGGCGAAGCCACCATATTGGGTATGGATCCCATGGCGGTCTGGACGCCAGGCCTACCTTTCGTCTTTGGTGCCAATGTCGATATTGCCGACTATCTTCGCGATCGCGACCTCTTTAGTCGCGACTCTCTGATGAATGATCCGTCGTTTGCTACTTCCAACCAAGTGTTCTCCCTACAGGCAACGCTCGAACCTATTCGCGATATGAAGATCGATGTCACCATGGCACAGAACACTTCGTCGCGCGAAGAGTACTATTATAAGTATCTTTCGCAGTCGGGTAGGGTAGAGGGGCCCTTGTCTTATCGTCTTACGGGTTCTTACACCTCTACCACCTGGAGTTTCCGTACCGCTTTCCGCGATCCCGACCAGTTGTATCAGCAGTTCCTCGACAACCGTATTGTAGTGGCCGAACGATTGTCGTCCACCAATCCCGACGACTATGCGCACCAGATGGTGTATGACACTATGACACGTATGTATTTCCCTGCAGGCTATAGCCCCAATCAGCAAACGGTACTTCTCACCGCCTTCTTGGCTACCTATCTGGGCGACGATCCTGCTACGCGATCATTCTCACCCTTCCTCAAAATGCCATTGCCCAACTGGAGTCTCAACTACAATGGTCTCTCCAAGATTCCGGCTCTTCAAAAATGGTTTACCAATATCACCATCAGCCATCGTTACACTTCTACCTATACCATTGGCAACTACTATACTGATGCTGCCATCGGAGCTGTGATAGACCAGTACGACTATGGCTTCGAGTCTGTCCTCAACGGTGGTGGCGACTATATTGCTCCCGTCACCATGGAGGGTGTGAGCCTCACCGAGCAGTTCAACCCCTTGCTGAAGATGAGCGTCAATATGGTCAATAATTTCCAAATGAATCTCAGCATTCAGAAGAATAGGTCACTCAATCTCAGCTTTGCCAACAATCAGCTCACAGAGACCACTCGCGATGGTTTTACTCTCGGCATGGGCTATCGTTTCAAGGATGTCGAAGTCCATATCAAAGCCGGCGACAAGCAGCACGACCTCAAGAGCGACCTCGTGCTCAATCTCAATATCACCTACAACGACAACAAGACGATGATACGGAAGATCAATCAGCTGACCAGCCAGGCCAGCAGTGGTAGCAAAGTTTGGATGGCCGAATTTAGTGCTGACTATGCCGTCTCTGCCGACCTGACCCTTCGTTTCTTTGTTCAGACCAATATCAACAATCCCTATCTCTCCTTCCTTACGGCTACCACTAAGGGCGGCCTCTCGTTAAGGTTTAGTTTCTAACAGCGGTATGCCGTTGTAGCATAATAAGATTCCATCACCGATATACCAACCGATAACCACTCATTATGAAAGGAAACGAACAACATTGGGTAGTGGCTTTTACCTACCCGGGCGACGAGAAGAGGGTGCAGCAGCGTTATGCACAGCACCAGCCTCCTATCGAATGCTACCTGCCTCTCATCAAGCGTTTCGAAGGGGGCAGATATACCTCTGAGGTGGAAGACGAACCTATGTTCCCCTGCTATCTTTTCCTTAAGATCAATCAGTATCGTATCTACGATGCTCGTACAACCAAAGGAGTGATCAAACTATTGTCCAAACCCAATTTCGAGACAGGTTTCCGTGAGCTTGCTGAAGTGTCCGACGATGAGATGAATGCCATACGCTCCTTTGAAGCCACCCACCGAAAGTTCTACCTTCATGAATCCTCCAAACTAGTGAAAGGTGCCGCTGCTACCATTCTTTCCGGTGAGTTCAAAGGCATGACGGGACGGCTAGTCAAAGCTTGCAAAGATGGCAATTTTAGTATTACAATAGAGGCTGTGGGCAAGTCGTTTGTCACCCGTATATCCCGCTCTGAACTTAAACCGTCCGATATGGATGCCGAACCCGACAGCTATTGATACAACTATTCATTTGATTCCTGGGTATATCGATGGGTCGATGGGGGTAACGGCGTTTCCCTTGATACATCATATAAATAATTCAATTGTTGTTGATGTGTTGACCTGTTTGTAAGCTCCACTTCAGTTGCTGACCATAGTTCAGTCGATTTGTGATGAGGTAGTGATTAGTGAAGAGTGATTATTTAGTGATCAGTGAACAGACAATACCACACAGCAAACACATTTGTCAGATTACCGATCACTGATCACTAAAAATACATTTGTCGGATCACTGATCACTTCATATAAATAAATCTTTAGTTCAACAATGTAAACAAGCGTTTCCTTGATCATCTACGGTTAGTTCCATCTCTATGCCCAAAGGCAAGGCCAGATTTTGCTCTTCTATGTGGCCTATCTGAACTCGGGTGGCCACAGGGTAGTTGAAAGGAGCCACGATGCGCATGATTATCTCTTCGGCAGACTCGCCAAAAGGGATGGTGTTGTCGTGCATTGAACTCATGGCACCCACAATCAGGCCACGGAGATTCGTCAGTTTGCCGCTGCGAAGTAGTGCCATCATCATACGGTCTATATGGTATAGATATTCGTCGAGGTCTTCGATAAAGAGTATCTTGTCGGCAGTGTCGATATCCGACGATGAAGCCAGCTGGCTGTAGAGCATGGACAGGTTGCCACCCACCACTATGCCGCGGGCTTGTCCGCTGCGGAAATGAGGCGAGGGAAGGTTAAGGTGAGGGTAGTCTATCATGCCGTCGAAGAGGTAGCGATGTAGCGAGCCGGTGGCAGGCGAGGGTTCTTTGATCATCGTCTTATGGATGTTGATAGGCATGATAGCGTGAAGCGTCGCCGTGTGGAGTTGCTGATGTATCAGCGAGTGCAACACAGTAACATCGCTGTACCCCACTATCCACTTGGGATGGAGCTTAAATGTGTCCCAATTCAGCGCGTCGGCCATACGAACGGTGCCATAGCCACCGCGGGCACAGAAGATGGCACGAATCGAGGTGTCGTCGAGCAGACTTTGAAACAGGCGGGCACGATGCTCGTCGGTGCCGGCCAGCTGATTTTGCTCGTTGTAGAGACCCTCGGGTACCACCACATCCAGTCCCCAAGAGCGTATCATCTGTATGGCAGCTTCCATCTCTGAAGGTGATACCTTGCGGGCGGTGGCCGCCAAAGCTACTTTGTCGCCTTTGTGTAGCAAGGGTGGAACCAAGGTGGCAGGTTGATAGTCGTTGGCTCTCACGTTCCAGCGGCAGTGCGCCATATCCACCTTGTCGCCTACGAAGGTCACCCCCTCCTCCAAGAGCATCTCTCGTTGTCGATTGCTGCCGCCAAAGGCGAAAGCGTCGGCCAGGCGACCTTGGCTGTTGACCACGCGGTGGCAGGGAACCTGTCCGGGATAAGGGTTTGCGTGCAGCGCGTTGCCTACCAGCCTGGCCATATGGGCGTTGCCGCTGAGCCAGGCAATATCGCCGTAGGTGGCAACACGCCCGCGGGGTATCATCATCACCGATTGGTATATTCTTTCGTATAACTCTTTGCGCATCATGGATGGATCTTTTTTTATTAGAGATCAGTGATCGGACGAATGTTTGCTTTAAGTGATCAGTGATCCGACAAATGAGTCTGCTGGTGGTAACGTCTGTTCACTGATCACTCATCACTTTATTCAAATCAACAAATCAACGATTCAACAATAATAATGAGGCAATAACTATCATGGTGATCACTTCTGCAATCGGTATCGATAGCCACAGCCCGTCAACGCCCCAGATGTTTGGCAGTGCCACGAAGAGCAGCACAGGCAGTACTATGCCTCGAATAATCATAAACAAGGTGGCACTATTGGATCGCTCCACGCTCTGCAGGTAGCCGATGCAGCCGATGTTGATACCCGTAAACACAAAGCCCAGAGCAAAGAGACTGATGCCGTGGACGGCTATCGGGAAAGCCTCGGCGCTGTAGTCCAGAAAGGCGCCGATCACCACCCTGGGTGCCGACACCATGAATATTGTGAAAAGCAGTCCGCTTGCAAAAGCAATCACCAGGCTGTGACGAAACGTCTTCGTCACACGTTCTTGTTGACCGATGCCGTAGTTGAAACTGATGATAGGCTGTGCCGACTGCGAGATGGCCAGATACACCATATATATAAGCGGGAATATGTAGCAGGCCACGCTCCATGCCGCCACCCCCTGGTCTCCTACGGCGTGTGCAAACATGATGTTGCCCATAAGCATCATGATGCTCACGGCCACTTCGCCCACCAGGCCCGAAAACCCCACCTTCACCATGTAGCCTACGTTGCGCAAGCTCAGTGTAAGGCTGGTTTTACTAAATTTGAGACCGTAGAGCTTTAAAGTATTCACTCTGAACAGCATGTAATAGGCTACCATCGCCACACCTACGAGGCCGCCGAAATCTGTGGCCAAGGCAGCACCCCGCAGCCCCATGTGGCATGGGAAGATAAAGGTGAAGTCGAGGACTATGTTCACCACTGCAGGTATGATGTTGGCCATCATAGCGTAGCGCGGCGACCCATCGAGTCGGATCACAAACATGCCGAGCGTCTCTATCAAGAATAGCAAGCACGTAGGAATAAACCACAGATAGTATTCTTTTGTGCTTTCGTGAAGCGTGTTGCTCACGCCCAATATATGGAGAACCGAGTTGGGGAAGGTATAGAGTACGAGCCCCATCAAGAGGCCTACCACGCACGAAGCTATGAATGCCTGGGTGACGTTGATGCGGGCTGCCTTCGTGTTCTCTTTGCTTAGGTGGATGGCGGCCACCACGCTGGCACCTATGCCCATCATAGCGCCAGCTCCGTTCACCAGCATCATGATTGGGGCTATCAGGTTGATCGATGCCAACCCGTTGGCACCGATACCGTGCCCCACAAAGATGCCGTCGGTAAGTATAAACGCCATGTTGAACAGCATACCCAGCAGCGTGGGTACGAATATGGTGCCAAAAAGCCTTTTTACGTCACCGTTGCCGAAGTCAATATTGTCTCTATTGTCGTGGTTCATAGTTGTATATGGTCTTTCCCTAGTAACAGTTTCGTGTGCAAAGATACGAAAAAAAGCAAGCAGGTTTGTGTGGATAATAAAATTTACGGTCAATTCACCGTACGATACTTCAAATCCTTCAATGAGGGATGTTTTCGTTTGTTTTCATCCCTCAAAGAAGGATGCTTTGTCGTTAAACCGCGTTCGCCCAACAGTAAGAATCATAAGACTCCTCCGCCAGAGCAACCTTCCACCTATCCCATTTTTTTTTGTGTTTTGAATTAGAGACCGATGATGTATGCACCATCAAAGATTTTCGCATTAATTCATCAACTCAAACAAGTGGAGTGCCGAAAAGAAAATTCACTAATTTACCAATTCGGGATCTTTTTCAATTCGTGTTATAAATTGCTAGAGTGTGTGGTGGAATCAATCAGCTACATGCGGAAAATCATAATTATTTTTGTTACCTGTCCAGAAGTCTGCAAGTCTCTTCTTCTTTAAAGAAGAGTGTCTTCGATGTGCTAAGCAGCGTTCTGCATGAATCGAAGAAGAAGCTCTTCTTTTCAAAATCAGAGCTCTTCATTTTCGACATTTCAGGCACACAAGAGTATCTGTCTATATGTGTCTATATGTGTCAGGGTGTAAGAGGGTGTAACCTTTCTTATATAATATGTGTGAAAAAATAATTAATTAAAAAAAGTTGAAACTTTTTAATTAATTAATTTTTCGCGAAAAGTATATATATATAGTTACACCCTTGACACCCTACGCGTTTTTTTTGAGGGGGGCATAGAAGATAAACAAGAAGACTTCGGTTGTCTGTCTGCTCTTTGACGCAAGCGTGTATTGGGAAATTTATAGTTGATTTACAAATGCTTATATTTTGAGAGGGCCTTTTTGACGAGAAGATGGCGACGGACATTATTTTACAAAACGCCGAGACTTGTACCCCCTGTTATATATATTTATATATATAACAGGGGGCAAAATTCAGAGGACAAACACTCAAAATATCGTCTCAACTTTCCCTATCATATTTATGCAGCCAAGGATACTTGGGTGCTCAGGGTGCTCCATTTTCTATATAATAGTTATATGAATTTATTTATTATTAAAACAGAACTATCTTTTTTTAATAATAAATCTTTTTCCATAAATATATAATAGGAAATGGAGCACCCAAAGCATTTTTAGCGCAAAAAGATATCAAGCGACGATTCAACAGGATGTATATTATAATTTCTTAATTTGTTTATTCATAATTGTTTAGCTGTGTATTGGTAAAAAAGTGGCAATCCATGAGTGCACCCGTTTGTTTTTTTTATCATCGCAAATTAATTCCAATGCTATCGCCATTAAGTGATGATGAAAAAATAACTTGGGACACAATGGCGTCACAACTTGATACGATTTTCTCCGTTTTGCTTGCTCCGCTGCGCAATCCTTACAGAAATACTATCGAAGTCCACCGGACTTCTTCTCATAGCCCGCTATGCTCTCTCGTCTCAACTCCAAAATATCTCAACAATCTAAAGCAAAATCGTACCAATTTATTTTTTATCATCACTAATGGCTATTCTTTGGGTGGAGGCAGCGGATGCTTCTTGCTGTTGGGCACACCTAGACGAATCAGTTTGTTGGCCGACTGGACGATGCTCTGTCCGTTGTCCGACAGCTTCTTCTGTCCCTCCTCGTAAGCATGGTGGGCTTTTTCGAGGGCTTCGCCTATGTTGTTGTACCATTCGACGAAATGCCCCACACGGTGCACCATTTCTTCGGCTATGCGATACACCTCCTCATGATTCCGTACCTGTGCTATCTGCCTCCACGTCATCTCCACAATGCGGAGTGCCGCACAGAGCGACTGCTCGTCGGCAATATATACGTTTTTCTCCATGGCCTTGCGCCATAGGTCCGGCTGTGCGTGGAGTACTGTCCAGAGGGCACCGCTGTTGGGCACGAACATGATCACATAGTCCATCCTTACCTTTGGCGGAGCAATGTACGCTGTATAGTCTTTGCGTGAAAGCTCTTCGACATGTTTCCTCAAACTGGCAATATGGGCTTTCAGGTGCTGCTCACGCTGCTCTGTCGTGGTGGCGTTGAGGTATTCCACATAGTCAGTCATCGACACTTTGGCATCGATGATTACCTCCCGCTGGTGGTCCAGGTGCAGCACCACATCGGGGCGAATCCGCGTTCCACCTATCGAGGAACCATCGGGGTGGGAGAGCGTGGATTGGAGGTGATAGTGTATGTTGGCGCTCAGACCTTGCGAAGAAAGCAACTCATCGAGTATCGTCTCGCCCCATACCCCTTGAGCCTGGTTGCCGTGGTCAAACACATGGGCTAGATGGTCGGCACTCTCTTTGGTTGCCATCGTCTGTTGCAGTAGGTGGGTTATGCTGGTGCGAAGCTCTCCTCTTAGGTCGCTATGCTGTTGCGTGTTGCGCTCTAGGGTCTCGTGCATCATCGTCAGACTGTTGCGCAAGGGCTGCAGCACTTGGTCTATGCTCTCTCTGCTCGTTTCTGAAAACTCCTTTTGGCGTTCTTTGAGCATCTCGTGGGTCGCATTTTTCAGCTGTTCCGAAACTTTGTCTATTGTTGCCTGAAACTGGGCCTGCTGTGTGCGGAGTGCGTCGCTGTAGGTCTGGTCCTTGAGCATCAGTTGTTGCTGTAGGTGGCTTTCGAAAGAGGCCTGCTGGTCGGCAAGCCGTTGTTGCAGTTCTTCCTTGTGTTGGTCGGCCTGCATCCTCAGTTGGTGATTGAGACTGTCTGTCTGTTGCAGCAGAAAAGCCCGCTCGGTCTCCAATTGTGATTTTTCGGTCATAGACTCGGCATGCATCCTTTGGACCACTGCAGAGATCCGTTCCTGATGAATCTTTCTTAACAAAAGAATCGCGACCATGCTTGCTATTGTCAATACTGCTATTACGATCCAGTAGATTTGCATAATGTTGTTGGCGTTATGTGAATATTTGGGGCGACCGTTGAACGGCGATCGGACAAATGTTGTTTTTTAGTGATTTTCTTCTGATCTCGAAATCAAACAATACTACCCTACATGCCCATTCGTCAGATTAATAATGGGGGAAAAGAGACTGCCAGATCTCGTTCTTTCCCGATTCCAAGTGCTCAATGCCTCCTCGCAATATGCGTTGCTGGTGGCCTCGTGGCCGTGAGGTGTCTGGGACGAGACCACTCCGAAGGCACTCCGAAGGCACTCCGAGGGCAGAGCTATCCTACATGGGTGGTTGAAGATTGCCTCCAAGGGAGGATGCCCTCTTGGTTGGTATTTGTTAAATAACGTTACCCCCTCGCTTTTATTGTGGCTAACAGTATGTCCAATACAAGTGGCATAATTCTGTATTATCGGAACGGCATCCGACAGTGGAGACAGTGCCACAAGTGACGGTCTAAAACATAAACTATACGCGCGGGTTTGTTTATTGAATAGTTCGTCGATGTGGTCAATAAATACCCTCGCGTATTATTTTTAAAAAGAGTGTCACTTGTGGCACTGTCCATCAATGAGGATAGAAAGGAAAAAGTGAAAGAAAAATGATTATTTGATTGATTTATGATGAAATACAATGATTATCCGCAAAGCGGTGCTGGCATCCCGCACTATCCCCATTTCTACTATGGGTCTATCCCCTTCGCGTTTTCCATCTGTATGGTTGAACCAATATGTCTTATAGTCGTTAGATTATTGTTCAAATAGCCATGGTGGGTGTGGCAAAATCAAGTAATCACCTACATGCAGATAATCCTTTGACGGTATCTTATATTCACAACTTCTACTTTTTTTTCGTTTTTTTTTTGACACAATTTGTCGTCATCATATTACTCAAAAAAGATTGGTGAATGGTATTTTTTTTGTATATTTGCATTTGAAAAAATATTGAATTGATTCATGTGAATTGCGTTTTTTTTTGACGTGATTTATAGTGATATAATGGATGTGAGATAGGTTGTTGGCAAAGATATTTAGATGGCCTTTTTGATGAAAAGAAAGTGATATGAATAAATATTATATTTATAAAATGCACCTGGTGGTGCTCCTTGTTGTCTTTTTATTAGGAACAGGCATTGCATGGGCACAAAGCCCTATCGTATGGGATGGAACCACTCAATATACCACCCTTGTTGCTGCTGGTATCACTGGCACCGGTGTGGAATCAGATCCCTATATTATCGACGATCCCAACAAGTTTGTGGCTTTCGGCGCATTGGCCCACAATAGCACTGCCTATTGGAAATTGAATGCCGACATCGATCTCGGAGGCCACGATTGGCCCTATGCTGGTGCTGCCCCCAAAACCTTCAAGGGCCACCTTGATGGTAACAACAAGACTGTCAGCAACTATACCATCACGCCAGTGTCGAACAAGTGTAATGCCCTCTTTGGTACTATTCAGGGTTCTGCAGATAATCGTGCCGAGGTGAAAAACCTTACCATCAGCCATGTTACCATCACCCAACCCGATGCGGTTGACCTTGGATCGACAACATACACCAGTGCCTTTGTGGGCAACATGGCGCAGTATGCAACTATTACGGGTGTTCACGTCAACAGCGTTACCGTCAGCTACACCAATCTCACGGGTACGAACTATATTGGAGCTTTGGCCGCAACGGTTCAAAAGAACTCTACCATCACGAACTGTTCTGTGACTAGCCCTTCTGTGACTGTCTCTGTAACCAATGCTGGTGCTTCTTTCATTGGTGCCGCTATCGGTAAGTTTGCAGGAACCTCTGCTGAAGGTGTATCTACTATCAGCGGTCTCACTGTCAGCAATCCGTCTGTGACGATTAACAAAGTGACAGTTGCGAATTCGTTCATCGGTGGCGTCATCGGTCAGATCAATACCTATAGTACGGTTGACAATGTGAATGTTACGGCACCTTCGCTCACCTACAACAATGCGGATAATCCGAATGTGGCTCTCAATCTCGGCTCGTTCGTCGGCGGCATTTTTGGTGTGGCTGCACAAGAGACTGCTGTCACAGGTGTCACATCCACCGGTACGGCACAGGTGATTATAGGCACAGAGGCCAACAAGTCAACAGCAGAGATGCAAGCCATCAAAGCAGGTTTCATCGGTCAATGTACTACCAACGTGCGTCTTGAGAACTGGACAATAGCCAATACCTCAGTGCAAGTGAAAGGCAGCCTTACAACAACAGCCAGTCAGTTAGGCGGTTTCGTGGGTTACCTGGCCAGTGCCAACAACGCACCTCTGATAGTCAAGAAAATTAAAATCACGGGCAACAGTGCTGTGACTGTCACTGGTGGCATAACTATCGGAAGCCAACTTGCCGGTTTCGCCGGACAGTTTGCCAATGCCAACAGTGCCAACGCGACGATTACCATTGGAGGAAATGATGCTACCAATGAGGGCGTAAGCATAGCTGGTACTACCATCGTCTCTGTGGGTGGCGACATCACCGCTGCCAGCCATATAGGTGGTTTCTCGGGCTATTTCGTAGGCAGAAGCCAAACAGGTGCTCTTATTACCGCCAAGAATGTTTCACTTGGCACAACCAATATTACCCTTTCCGGTAATACCTCTGTAGGTAGTTACTATGCCGGTCTCGTAGGACTTGTAGCTCAGGGGTGCAACCTCGATCGCTGGAGCATCACCAGCGCTACCATCACCCATTCTGGAAATATTACTGCTGGATCTTATCTCGGCAGTGCCATCGGTAGCATCACTGCCGCAGCCTCCTATCCATCTTCGGCCACTAACTTCACCATAGGTACAGCCAGCATCACCACGGGTACCACTACCTCCAATAATGTAGTCGGCTCCAAGATAGGCCTCATGGGTCAGGCTTCCACCAATGTCACTATTGACACTTGGAGCGTGACCAGCAGCATCGTCACTGTCAATGGCAATCTTGTCA
Organism: Bacteroidales bacterium; assembly: GCA_045639845.1. GTDB lineage: Bacteria > Bacteroidota > Bacteroidia > Bacteroidales > P3 > Colimorpha. The sequence goes on along the minus strand of JAZUDW010000107.1, from coordinate 28,223 downwards.
CTACGGGCAGTCAGGTGGGTGGCTTTGTGGGCAATGCCGCAAGTGCTGCCGGTGCTCCGCTGAGTATTAATCATATCACCATCACAGGCAATACCGCATCAAGTGTAACGGGCAATGTATCCATAGCAAGTCCTCTCGGCGGCTTTGCTGGCCAGATAGCGCCAGCCAATGCAACCAACAACTACATCAACATCACCAATACGGAAATCACCGGTACAACATCGGTTGCCATAAGTGGTAACGTGGCATCAGGTAGCCAGATTGGTGGTTTTGCAGGTTATCTTTTGGGTAGAAGTCAGACAGAAAATGCTATCCAGAGCAGTGACATTTCTATCGGCACTGCCAGCGTGACCATTGGCGGACAAATCACTACGGGCAGCTATCTCGGTGGTCTTGCGGGTGTCGTGGATAAAACTACGGTTCGTGATTGGAAAGTAACTACCGGTTCCAATCTTACCTTCAATGGTAACATCACCGCGGCTTCATACATTGGTGGTGCATTTGGCAATGTCACAGGTGCAGCCAACTATCCGTCTGTTATCTCTAACATCGATCTGCCAGACCTTGACATAAACTTCAACTGCGACCTCACCAATGCAGTCTATGTAGGCGGCATTGCTGGTCAACTCGTGCCCATCGCCACTACGCCCAACAAGATAGAACACTGTGCTGTCAGTGGTAAGATGCACTCAACAGGCACCCACACGTTCGTACACAATATGACTTATGCCTTTGGTGGTATCCTCGGCTATACCAAGCAGACAGCAGCCAACAAATCTGAGGTCAACCAGTGTATCTCCAAGGTTGATTTCGACTTTAGCAGTATCACTCTTGCCACTAAGAGCGGCAGCAACTACAATATGTACAACAACGGTTTCGTCATCGGTGGTATTTTGGGACGTATTGAGGCTCCTTCCTCCCTGCCAGAGCATGTGCTTTACTCGGGTAAGATATACGCACCTTATGCTGCCGTAGGCCCTATTGTCGGTATATTTTTCAAGGCCAATGGCACAACATACGTCTATGATGACTATTCTGGCGAGAATGTTACTATTACGGAAGATTGGACAAAGCGCAAGACGTGGTACTACAGCGACTACAAGATAGGTCTGCTGCCTGCGTTATTGAACCAAACAGCTCGCACTCGCAACTACACAAAGACACCTGAGGTAATTGATGGTATCAGCTATCTGACTGTGGATGACAGTACCTTTACCATCCAGAACGAGATTGATGTTATCAAGAAACAGTCGAAAACCATCCTTGGCTACACCCTCAACAACTCGAACACCAAGACAGGCATCTATCCGCAATTCACTACCAATGATGCCACATACGCTCCTTATTATATGTACTATATGCAAGGAGTCAATGCCGGCACCTATATGGAAGACGAAGAGTTGGCCGAGATGTTTGTGGAGGAAGGTATCAGTTTTGTTCCTGTGATGGAACGTACGGGCGATGATGCCTCCGGTTATACATTTACTGTCAATCCAGGTGATATTCCTGTTCCTACCGATCCCGGTATCAGCATCAGCTACCAATGGTACGAATCCGACAAAACCACGCCCCTTGTCGGAAGCAACGCATCAATCAGCCTGACCAACGACCAGATTATGGCTGCTGGCAATGGCGTATATTGCCTAGTGACACTCACCGTAGATGGCCATGACCCTATCAGTTGCTGGCTCTACGGCACCAACGCCATCGTGGTCTTTGTGGATGGCACAAGAGGTGTCGATAACGCCGTGGGATCTACCCTCCGCGGCTGGACCCCCGAGACTGCAGTTAAGACCATCGACAACGCCAACCTGCTGCTGAAACCAGTGGCAGATGGTGGCACTTGGGATAAGAACTATGTGGTGGTAATAGGCATACTGAACCCTGGCACCGATGTAGCCTTCCGTAGTAAAGGTACAAATCCTGCTGCACTCACCGGGAAATGGGGTGGCGTGGATTACAACGGCGTGATCAAAATTGTAAAGACAGGCGAGACGGGTGTGAATAATACATCAACTACAAATGGTTTCCACAACTATGTAAAGGGTGATACCAAATTCGAGTATCTTACTTTTAGAGCCAATAAAAACACAGATGACAACAACTTCTTTGATTGCCATGGAAATAGTGTGTGGTTTGGCAAGGGGTTGGTGATGACTAATTTCCGTAATTTAAGCCAGGGGCATGGTAATATTAATGCAGATCAGAATATTCCAGAGTTCACGGTTCTGCTGACAGCTTCCAATCTTAATGAGGAAGACATTAGTACCTACACCATTAGGTCCAAACCGCAGACTTTGACCATCGAATCGGGCCACTATGGCCGTATTATGGCAGGACGTTTCACTCAAGCTTTCTTTAATAATGGCGGAAATACAAGCCATACAATCCTCGGTTCTGCAGCACATCCAGTGTGGGCGGTCATTAATATTGATATTGATAAGGATAACCCAAACGAGGGTACAGTCAAACGTGAACAGGGTTCTAATCAAGGGGTGAAGACAGATGCCTTTACCTGCGACATCAATTGTATTGTTGCCGGACTGACGGATGGCTCAATGTATGGTGACTATGAGATCAATGTACATGGTGGCAAGGTGGAATATATTGTCGGTGGTAATCAAGGAAATCCGGCTGCAAACGGTTCGAAAACGTTCGTCCAACCTGGTGGAAAATCTGGAAACTGGGGGCAATGGCCTAACGCTTCATTCTTTGGACGTTCAATAATCAACGTAGAGCAGAATGCTGATCTTAAAGACATCACTATCGGAAACCTCTATGCAGGCGGCCTTGGACGTGATGTGCAAGATGGTAAAGATGCTACCGTTGTTGATATGTACATGTATGGCCAGACTGAGATCAACATGAAGAGCGGTATTGTGACAGGCAATATCTATGGAGGTGGTGCCGGTGGTGTCATCGGACTTAACCCGTGGGATATGCATGTTCCATATGCGACAACCGATGCCAACAATGCTACAGATGCTATTATGAACGGTGTGCAGTATGGCACTTGGGGCAGTATGCCTGCAGGTTCACCCTTGGCAAGTGTCACCTTACATAATTCCGATGGCAATGGTGGATACACTCCCGCTCCGTTGAGCCTCGAACTGTCATCTACTACACTGAACCTCTCTGGCGGCACTATCAATGGCAGCATTTACGGTGGTGGTTGCGGATTTGTCAATGGTATGCCATCTGGTGTGACAATGCAAGGCGTGGGTTCTGTCTTTGGTACATCGAATGTAAATGTATCAGGCGGAATGATAGTTGGCTCTGTCTATGGCGGTAGTCAGGGAGCAAAAGATTACTATGGAAGTACTAACAACTACGGACAAACCATCAACCACATAGCAGAGATGAACGGCTCGGTGAATCTCAACGTTACAGGTACAGACGAACTTTGGCCTACCATCGGTGGCAACATATATGGTGGTGGTGCCGGTATTGCCTCAACATCAACTCAGGAATATCTCCGTATTGCTACTACTGGTGATATTGACCTTGGTGAACTATACGCCTCGACTATCAATATCACCATCGACCTGCCGGCGAGCCATCCCTTCCTCGGCAATGTATATGGCGGTGGCGAGATGGGTGCTGTAGATGGTACTACCAACATTACTATCAACGGCGGTGTGTTGGGCCAGGTGGTCGATGGCAATGTGGTTAACGGCAACGTTTTCGGTGGAGGCAAGGGTGAATCGGGCCATCCCGACAAGGCCAAGGTGACAGGAACGACGTATGTGAATATTGAGGCTGATGCCAACGACGAGGTCATGGGCGACGTCTATGGCGGTGGTGAGTTAGCCCAGGTGGTTGGCGATACACGAGTGGATATCAACTCTGGCCCCGTGCGCGGTGATGTGTATGGTGGTGGTTCCCTTGCCGATATTGTGGGCAACACATCGGTGAACCTCAATGGGGGCAAACTCCACAGCACCTATGGTGGCGGCCTTGGTTCAAAGGTGGGCATCAATGGAGCCACGACCAACGTGGAAGCTCATGTTACGGGCAATACTACTGTTGTCCTCAACGGCAGTGTGGTGCTGGGTGAGATATTCGGCTGCAACAACCTCAACGGAACACCTCAGGGTCATGTATTTGTAGATATTAAGACTACTACATCCAAGGGCACAGAGTCGCAAGAACATCCATACCATGTGGCTGCTGTGTATGGCGGCGGTAATCTGGCGGCTTATGTTCCTACCAATGCCAACGATTATACCGAGGTGCTTGTTGAGAATTGCGACAACAGCATAGAGGATGTTTTCGGCGGTGGCAATGCGGCCACGGTGCCGAATACCGAGGTGACGATATGGGGTGGTTTGATAAACCGTGTGTTTGCCGGCGGCAATGGAGCCTCGTCTCCTGCCGATGTGACGAACAATACGCATCTTATCCTTCACGGCGGCACGATCAACGAGGTGTATGGCGGCAGCAACAGTCAAGGAACTATCGGTGGTACTATCATAGTGGATGTCGAGGCAGAGGCTTTCGGAGAAAACAATCTGTGCCCTATCGCTGTGACCGACCTCTATGGTGGAGGCAACATGGCGGCATCCAATGCCGGCCGTATCACCATCGGCTGTACTGGTGAGGGTTCGATAGCCAATGTGTATGGCGGAGCCAACAAGGCCGATGTCACGGGCGATATCAACCTAAATATCACGGGTGGAAATATCGGCAACGTGTTTGGCGGCAACAACAATAGCGGTGCTATCAATGGCAATATCACTGTCAATGTGGATTGGAACAACACTTGTGGTTCCAACGCTTTGGGTAATGTATATGGTGGCGGCCATCTGGCACCCTATGGGACAAACGAAACACCTCGCAACCCGGTGGTGTATGTGAGAAATGCCACGATCACAGGCGATGTGTTCGGTGGCGGACTGGGTGGCACGGCCATAGTGACGGGCAACCCTCAGGTGAACATAGACACCGATTGTCCAGATGGTGAGCATTCATATAACCATCAGGTGACCATCAATGGCTCTGTGTATGGTGGTGGCAGTGCGGCTTCTGTAGTAGGAGACCCTGTGGTGACCACCCGTGGCATGGATGGCGACACGAAAAAGGTACTGATCAAAAACCACGTGTTTGGTGGCGGACTGGGTAATACTGCCCAAACCGATGGCTCCACTACGGTAAACATTTACGGCAACACCGAAGTGGAGAAGAATGTGTATGGCGGCGGCAACGGTGGCGTGGTCGGAGGAAATACCCAGGTGACTATCGGGGAATCGTGCACGATAGCACCTTGATCCGGAGAGATGGTGTTTTTTTTCTGTGCTAACAGGCTTTCCGAAAGATAAAATTTCTCCTTTCTTCTTGCTCGTTTCGTTTGGCTTGTGTATCTTTGCAAAAGTTAATGTGTGATGTTTTTTGATAGCGCACGTCCGAAACATCCTAAGCATTAAATTATTATGCTATAAAAAACAGGTGCGTTTTTGTTGAATAAAAGGTGCTGTCGTGATGTTGCTGCGGCATTATTGCGGGTGCCGAAAAAAAGAAGCTTGTTGTTATGCCATTGAGAGACCTACCATTGATTCAAGAAGCCGACCTTAAAGATAAGGTGGTGCTGGTTCGTGTGGATCATAATGTTGTGAAGTCGGGTGTTATCCACGACCCTTACCGTATCGATGCTACCTTTGGTACATTGTTTTATATTCTTTCGAAAGGTGGTAAGATCATCTTGATGACGCACGTGGGTCGTCCTCGCAATAAGAAAGATGGATCGATCAACCAGAGCGACGATACGTCGGTACGCCCTATTGTGGAATATCTGGAGAATAAGCTTCATCTCTCGATCGAGGTGCCTGATTTCTATACTCATGGTTCGGAGGGCTATCTTTCGATTGAGAGCAATATCAATCATTCGATCCGTCGTTTGCGTAATCATGAGATCGATATGATTTATCTGCCCAATACTCGTTGGTTTAAGGGCGAGGAGGCTACTGATGCCAACTATGAACGCTTCTCGAACCAACTAGCGGGTTTGGCTGATATATATGTGAATGATGCTTTCGGTTCTTGGCAGGCACATGCCTCGACGGTGGGCATCACCAAATACTTGCCCAGCTATGCTGGCTTTTTGATGCAGAAGGAGATCGAGAATCTGGAGCGTGTGTTTAGGGCCAAACAGCCTTTTGTGGCTGTGGTGGCGGGTAGTAAGTTCGATACCAAGATCGAGTCGCTCTATTCTCTGCTTCAGAAAGCCGACTATCTGGTGCTGGGCGGTGTGATTTACAATGCGTATCTATGTGCCAAATACGGTATCAATATTAAAGGTGTCACGGAGGGTGACGTGGAGCAGGCTTCAAAGTTTGTGGAGTATGCTTCGCAATTCCCAAAGAAGATAGTTGAGCTGCCGTTTATCTGCGAGAGTGATGTTTTTGGCGAGAAGATTGAGGGTAAGTATCGCGTACATGATGTACGCACCCTGGAGAAGGGAGCACAGCTGAATTATGTGCTTGATGTGGATCCTCGTTCGTATGAGGTGCAGGAGATACAGGATGTGTTCCTTTCGGCTAAGACGATCTTTGTGAATGCCGTGATGGGCTATGTGCCCCATTTCAATGAGGGTACTATCGGTCTGGATACTATCATAGACCGCAATCCTCATGCTGTGAAACTGTATGGTGGCGGCGATACGATGCAGGAACTGAAGCGATTGCTGCCGGGCCTCTATATTATGGCTTTGGATAGCAAAGATTACTACATCTTTACCGGCGGCGGCGCTGTGCTGAAGGCTATAGAGAAGAATTCCAGTGCGGGTATAGCTCCGGTGAAGTCGTTGATAGACTTGAAGGCAGAGCAGGAGAAGTGGAAGGCTCGTTTGGGTGCGGAATAATAGCTGGCGATGAGAAACAAATTGCTTCTTTTGTTGATGCTGACTGTGGGGGGGATTGGTGGCTGTGCTTACTATCAGCCGCAAGTGGCCAAGATGCCCTTGTTGCAAGAGAGGGGTGATCTGCAGGTGACGGCGGGTATGACGCCCGTGGTGGCGTTGGGCCAGGGGTTCTATTATCAACTTGATGCCTCGTATGCGATCACTGACCATTGGGGCGCTGCTTTCTATTCTTCTAATTTTGAACAACCGCATCAACAACTGATGCTTGGCTACTATGCCCCCCTGACTCCGAATATCACCACCGAGGTCTTCGGCGGCTATGCTGTTCGGCAATGTTATCAGGCGCGTGGCGGAAGTATCTTCGGCTATAACAATGAGTTTTATAGTGGATTGGGCCATCATCCTTTCTTGCAAGTCGATATGGGTATTCCTGCCTACCACCCTGGCTGGTGCCCTCGTCTGTCGCTGATGGCTGGCGTGGGGTTGCGCACAGGATGCCTCTTTACTCACTATCATGCACAATTGTACGACTATTCGGGAGAACAAGGGGAATGGTGTGTGGATAAAGAATGGACGGATTCGGGATGGCATTGGATAACAACACCGATGGTCCAATTGGGTATAGGTGGCCAGTGGTGGATGATTCATGTGAGTGGCGGACATAATTTCAGTAACAATGAACGTATGGTTGAGATGGCTGATCTGATGGTGGGTCTGACGATCAAGATACCTACGTGGTCTAAAAAATAACTAGTTGACAGACGATGGATGAGAAAAATATTAAAACCTTTGAGGAAAGACTCTTTTTGGATTTGCGTACCTATTTGCTCTCGGTAAAGGAAATCGACGAGCGATTCCCCGATGCTAGTGATATAGAAGAACGATGGCCTAAGATTGCTGAGTCGTATCTGCCCGACGGTATCAGGGAGTTTGCCAACTACCCGACGGTGAGTTTGGGATGGATGATGTATCTTGGCATGGCGGTGGCCAAATATTGGGATGATGCTTGGGAAATCTATGGCAAGATGGACGACCTGTATGTATATCTGCGAGACAAAGGTGGCTATGATGTGATGGATGAATATATCCGTAGCGCTGTGTTGGGATTGGGCCAGCCGGCTTTCGACGATACGGAGAAACTGGTTCAGGAATGTGCCGAACGTACCTATGCTGCTCTTCGTCGTGAAGGAATCCAGTCGGCAACCAAAGAGGCTTTCGATGCTTATGTGGATTGTCTGCACCAATTGTATATCATGGGTGCTGCTGTACAATTGTATCGCATGGGATATCACATGGAGAAGATGTTTGTATAAGGATTTTTCAGTTTTATAAAACGCTGGTGCTGCATGTTGTACGCAGCACCTTTTCTTATTTTATATAGTGTCTCGGAAACAAAGACAATAGTCTTTTGCTGGGGGTATATTATCCCTGATTGTCGAGGTGTATTGATGTGCGATTCACACAGTACTATAGTGATGCCCATTGCAGTACTATAGTGATAACCCTTACTATACTATAGCGTATGTGGCAGGGCTGTATGATACCTTTCATAGGACTATTGTTCGGTTCGTCAACCTACCTTTGGTACATGGTATAGTTGATAAATGTGCAATGGGAAGAGGTGTGAAAATTGTATTATGTGCTGTTGTATTGATGAAATATTAAGTAAAAAATTTGCTTTATGTATGTTTGTTATCAGTGCGTTGCATGTTTTATTTAACGTAATTGAAAAAAAAGATGTATCTTTGCATCGCCAAAAATGTTGTCGAAGGGCTCTTGTGTAAGATTCCCAAAGATAAAAATAAAGTAGTGCACTTATGCTATTGATATTTGTTCCGAAGCTGACTAATCGTATAGGATACACTTTAAAGGTGTTGTTCCGTACGGTGTTGCGTGTGGACTTTGAGATTACTACTAGCATAGCCATGTTTGAGAAATACGAGGGCCCTCGCCTTTGCTATGGCAGTCAGCGTATATGTGATAGCGTGTGGATAAAATCTACCGATTTGCTTCTTCAGACTAATGTCATTGAACAAGAACCTCATACTTTTTGGATTGGCGACACTGCGGCTTTGTATCCTGTTTATGGTAGGGATCTGGATTTTGATTTCGACCTCTTGGCGGCTTCGTTCTTCATGCTTTCGCGTTACGAGGAGTATCTACCACATCGGCAGGATGCGCATAATAGGTTTATGGCAAAAGAGAGTGTTGCTTATCAGCATGGCTTTTTGCATACAGCTGTGGTGGAGCGTTGGGCAATGATGTTGGCCGACAAACTGGTCGCCAGATATTCGGACTTTGTTCTACCTCTCCGTAATTTCGAGATGGTCAATACGGTTGATATTGACGCTGCATATTGTTATAAACACAAGGGTGTGGCCCGTACGATTATCGGCATGGGCAAGGATGTGGCGAAGAGCCATAATATGGATGAGGTGAAGCACCGTCTCAAGGTGCTACTTCGCAAGGAGCAAGATCCTTTTGACACCTTCGATTATATTATCGATTTAAAGATGAAGCACCGTGGCATCCCAATGATATTTTTTGTATTGTTGGCTGACTACGGAAGGTATGATAAAAATATTTCCTATCACGTAGAGGAATTTCAGCAGCTTTTGAAACATTTGGGTGACTATGCCAAGCTGGGGATTCATTCCAGTTATGGTGCTTTTGAGGATGTGCATAAGCTTGATACGGAGGTGGATCGATTGCAGAAGATTGTGAATAGAAACATTGTTCGCAACAGGGGGCATTTCCTTCGGTTGCGATTGCCTTTGTCCTACCGTTCGTTGATGCGTGTAGGTATAGAACACGATTATACGATGGGCTTCGCTGATGAGCCAGGCTTTAGGTCGGGTATCAGTACGCCGTATCCTTTCTTTAATCTAAATACAGATAGCGAAATGCTTCTTACTATCCATCCTTTTGCTATCATGGAGGCTACCTTGAAGCGATATAAGGGCATGTCGCCTCATGATGCGTGGCCTGTGTATCAGCAACTGATGGATGAAGTGTATAGGGTGAAAGGTGTGTTTAGTTGTATCTGGCATAATGAGAATCTTAGTGAATGCTTTGGTTGGGAAGGTTGGCGTGAGGTGTATGAACAGATGCTTGATTATGGTGAGAAACTTAAAATGAATTCTATAGAGTCATGATAGTTATTACAGGTGCTGCTGGTTTTATTGCTAGCGCTATAGCTGGCGGGATGAATCAGAATGGTGTTGAAAATCTGGTGTTGGTTGATGATTTTGATCGACCAACCAAGGTTGATAATTGGAAGCATAAGAAATATGCACAGCTAGTGGATCGTAAGGATCTGGACTCTTGGTTGTTGCAACATGGATCCGAAGTTGAGGCTATAGTGCATATGGGCGCCAGGAGCGATACGACCGAGCCGGATTGGAATGTGTTTCTTGAGTTGAATCTTGGCTGTTCGCAAATGGTGTGGCAGCATTGTTGCCGTTTACAGATACCTATGATCTATGCTTCTAGTGCTGCCACCTATGGCGCAGGTGAATTGGGATATTGTGACAGTCACGAGGTCGTGGATCGTTTAAGACCGCTCAATCTCTATGGCCGCTCGAAGAATGATTTTGACAAGTGGGCTCTTTCTCAAGTGGAACAGCCTCCGTTCTGGGCAGGATTGAAGTTCTTCAATGTGTATGGCCCTAATGAATATCATAAAGGACGTATGGCATCTGTGGTGCTTCATACTTTTGAACAGGTTAATGAAAATGGGATGATGAATTTGTTCCGTTCGCACAGGCCTGACTTTGAAGATGGTATGCAGCTTAGGGACTTTGTGTATGTGAAAGATATTGTGAAGGTGGTAATGTTTCTATTGGAACACCGTCCGGAGTGTGGTTTGTATAATTTGGGTACTGGTAAGGCAATGCCTTTCTTAGAATTGGCATACGCAACTTTTGATGCCTTGGGTAAAGAAAGGAAAATCAATTTCGTGGATATGCCTATGGATATCAGAGACAAGTATCAATACTATACCCAGGCTGATATGACGAAACTTCGTAGGGTGGGGTATGAGGCTCCTTTCTACTCGTTGCGTGAAGGTGTGTTTGACTATGTTCAAAATTACTTGGTTCCTCATCGTTTTTTATAATTAAGGTATTATGAACTATAAGGCAAAATTGAACGAAATTAAGGCTTTTGTGTTTGACTTCGACGGCGTAATGACTGATGGAAGTGTTTGGACTCTCTATAATGGTGAGACGATTCGCAGTGGTAATGTGAAAGACGGTTACGCTATACAATATGCTGTAAAGAAGGGGTATATTGTGGCCTGTATCTCGGGTGCCACTTCGCAGAGTATAGCCAATCGGATGTCGGCGCTGGGTGTTTCCCAATGTTACATGGGATGCTCCCGTAAGATTGATACGTACAATAAATTTCTTGAAGATAATAATCTGTTACAGTGTCAGGTGGTTGTGATGGGCGATGATATCCCAGATTATGAGATGTTGCAAAATTGCGGAGTGGCCACTTGCCCAGCTGATGCGGTAGAAGAGGTGAAGCAGGTGGCTGATTACGTCTCTTTGTATCCGGGTGGGCGTGGCTGTGTGAGAGATATCATAGAGCAGGTGTTGAGACTACATGGTAAGTGGTTCGCGCCTGATGCGGTCAACTGGTAAAGGAACAGCGTGCCCGTTAATTATTGAATAATTCACGGTGGGTGTCGTTTTCTTATTGTGGTGCCTGCCATTATGTTTAACTAATATCAATGCCTATGAAAAATCGACTCATTATGATAGCTGTGTTGCTGTTGAGTTCGTTGTCTGTATGGGCTCAAGGTATCTCTTCGAGTGATACGCTTACTCCCCATAAGATGAAGGCAACATTCTACAGCGATAGGTTTGTGGGCCGAAAGACATCGAGTGGTGAAGTGTTTAACCAGAATCTTTACACTGCCGCTCACAAATCATTGAAATTAGGCACTCTTCTTCTTGTAACCAACCCTACCAACGGTAAGCAAGTTATTGTGAAAGTGAATGACCGATGCCCGAAAGCTGGTGTCTTGGATATGACACGTAAAGCAGCCAAGAATATCGGAATCACTTCACATGTTGTTACCGTTCAGGTTCTTCCTCAGCGTTATAGTTCTTTTTGGGAACGACAAGATGAGTTGAAGTCGTTGATGGAAAATGGAGATTTTCTTGCCTTTGTAGGGACGCTCCCGGTAACGCGTTCTGTAACAAATAGTGCCTATAACTCTTCTTTACTGACACCGCCTCTACCGTTAGCCCAATCCGATGCTGGTGGTGATGATGCTCGCCACGCCAAAAATCCCGATCGATCAAGTGGCGTTTTGAATGAAAAAACGCAGCCTGAAAAGAGTGGGGGCTCTGCTCCTAAAAATTCGAGTTCGTCGAGTAATAGCACTGGAAATGCTGATGCACAAACTGCTCCTACTCAAACATCTTCCTCGGCCAATATGCCACCGCTTTACGACCTGATTCTTTGCGAGGCTAATACGCGTAGCGATGCACAGAAAGTAATATCAAAATTGCCCCTCCAGTATCATGATATTGCCGAGATTGAGATGAATCCGGGAACAACCAAAGTGAGAGTTCGCCTACCGCTTTCGATGAGGGAAAAGAGAGCTGTTTTGGTTCAACAGTCATTGCTGTCTGTGTGCCCCCAAAGTACGTTGATTGAGGCTAAATAATCAATGCTTTTTAACATTAAATAGCGGTTTGGAGTTCTTTGGACTTCATTTTGATGAATATCAATCTATTGAAAACTTTTTTTCAAAAAAGTCGCAAAAAAAAAGGACTACATAAAGATTTCTTGCTATCTTTGCAAGTCTAAACACACTTTGTCATTTTCCATAAATGTCGAGTGGGTTTAGAGTTTTTGTAGTTGAAAATAAATTTGTTATTAATATTAATATAATACTGAAACATGAAAATCAGACTAAATAAAATCATATCATTTCTTATGATAATGGGATTTTCATGTGCTGGCATGGCGCAGATGGAAACGCAGTTTACTCAGTATATGTTTAACCGCCTTTCCTTCAACCCTGGTTACGCTGGTAGCTCGGGCTCTATTTGCGCTTCGGTGATGTATCGCAACCAATGGTTGGGGTTGAATTTAGACTCGCCAGCACCAGGTATCGATGCCGGAAGCACTCCTACCGACTATTTGTTTACCTTTGACTCACCCGTGAAAGCACTCCATGGTGGTCTTGGCTTCACCGTGTTTAATGACAAACTCGGCTACAATGATGCTCTCTATGCTTCGTTGGATTATGCTTTCCGCATTTTTTGGGGCCCTGGTAACTTGGCTGCTGGTGCCGAAGTTAATTTCTTCAATAGCACACTTCAATATCAAAACCTTGTCGGTTCCGATGATTTCACTGGCAATTATCTAGATCCTGTTCAGTCGGCTGGTGACCCTATGCTATCAGGCGCTGCAGCTTCCGATTATTTGATTGATGCTTCTACTGGTTTATACTACCAAGTGCCTGGCTCTTATTGGCTCAGCGCTTCTGTAAAGAATTTACTGGCCTCGAAGAGTAAGGTGCTGCATCGACAGAATGCTCGATTGCTTATGCTGGGTGGCGGCTATTCTTATTACCTTCCTGCCAATCCTTCGTTCCAGCTTCGTCCTTCTGCTCTTTTTAAGATGGCAAGTCTGAAAACCATGCAGATCGATCTTTCGTGCTTGCTCGCCTACGAGAATCTGGTATGGGGTGGCGTGTCCTATCGTTTTCAGGATGCTATTGCTTTCATGGCTGGTGTGAACTGGCAGAATCTGAATCTTGGCATCTCCTACGATATGACTACTTCTCAGCTTGGTGGTTATAAAGAAGGCTTGAGTAATGGTTCGTTGGAGGTTTACCTGCGCTATTGTTTCAAAGTTGTCATACCTCCAAAAATGCCTACTGTTGGCGCAAATACTCGATTTGTTGATTGGTAATTGGAACTTTTTTCGAGATTATGCGTACAATAAGGAAATAATAATTGATGGTTACTTATTGTCTGGCCAATTATTAATACATATTTAATATAGAAACGAAAAAAAATAACTATATGAAAAAGGTCTTTTTATTACTCGCAACCGTAGTGATGCTTTGGAGCTGCGGTAGTGCTGACAAAGGTGAACTTGTCGGCGTTCAGGGGCGTCCTTATTTCGAAGACATCGATCTTAAGGGTATGGTGTTTGTGGATCAGGGAAACTTCCACATGGGTGCAGGTGCTCAGAATGCTACCTATGGACAGCCTGTCCAACCTCGTACCATGCAGGTCAGCTCGTATTTTATGGACGAGACCGAAATCACCAACAACGAATATCGTCAGTTTGTGAATTTCGTTATTGACTCGATTGCTCGTCGCATGCTTGGCGAAGCTGGTATCGATGGTTTCTTGATCGAAGAAGACGAATATGGTGAGCCTATCGATCCTCCCATCCTCAACAAGAAAGAGAAAATACGTTGGGATGAGCAAGAATACCGTGAAGCTCTCGAAGATCTTTATCTTGCAGAACGTGATCGTTACTATCGTCGCCGCGTTATCGACCCTGCTAAGCTCAACTATGAGTATTATTGGATCGATTACCGTGAGTCGTCTATGAAAGAAGGTGCCACCACTGTAAGAGAAGAACACAAAGGTACGATGTTTGCAAACCGTCCTAAAGGTTTGAATAATCGTTCTAGCATGATCAAGAAAGAGGTCGTTAATGTGTATCCTGATACTTTGTGCTGGGTTCATGACTACACCTATAGCATGAATGAGGACTTCACTCGCATGTATTTCACCTCTCCTGCTTATGATAACTATCCTGTTGTTGGTATAAGTTGGGTTCAAGCCAAGGCTTTCTGCGTATGGCGTTCCAACTATCTCAACCAATACTTGGAGAGCATCGACTATGTTCAGATGAACGATTTCCGTCTTCCTACCGAAGCTGAATGGGAGTTTGCTGCTCGTGGTGGTATGCAGGGTGAAAGCTATCCTTGGGGCGGTCCCTATGTTCGCAATCCTAATGGTTGCTTCTTGGCTAACTACGAACCTCTCCGTGGTGCATACGACGACGACGGTGGTGTGAAGACACTTATGGTTGGCCACTATGCACCCAACGATTATGGTTTGTATGACATGGCAGGTAATGTCTCTGAGTGGTGTCTTGATAGCTATAGCGATGCTACATACATCGTGGCCAATGCAATGCAGCCCGTTTATGAGTATAATGCAGCAGACGATGATGCTCCCGCTATGAAACTTAAAGTGGTACGTGGCGGTTCTTGGAAAGACCAGAAGTATTTCATCCAGGTTCAGACCCGTTCTTATGAGTATCAAGATACTGCTAAATGCTATATCGGTTTCCGTTGCGTTCAGCCTTACCTTGGTCGTGTAAAAGGTGATAACCTTAAAACCGCTTCTAACGTGGCTCGCTAATATTTACGAATAGACTTTGTTTGTAGTTTTAGCAAAGTCAAGGAGATAGTAATATTTGTACGATAATTAGTGATAGAATTTGAAATATTGTGATCATGGTGGTGGCCTTGGGATATAAAGTCCAAGGCTGCCATCATAAACAAAGAGTGAATCGGTCAATAAATAATGATTAGGGAGTATATTTGTCTCCTCATTATAAAACTACAAAAATTTAGTAGGCACATAAGTATGAATTATGAATGTAATGGACGAAATACTTGAGAACAGCAGGTCTTGTATTCTTTTGAATGCAATCTATGCCATGTGTGCGGTTCTTGTTGTAGCTGATTCGGTTTCCTCCATTATCATATCGTCGGTGCCACTTGGGTTGTAATAACTATAATGGTATTTTTCAGTCTTGATTTTATCCTATCGATTATTGCAAACCTTTCTGAAAAGAAAAACATTTGAAAAATAATTAATAAGTAAGTAACTTTAAAAAGAAAAAACATTATGAGTTTTATTGACAATTTAGTTCGAAGCAAGCGCTATAAGAATTTCATGTCCAAACTTTATGGATGGGGTGCTTCTGTTGTTATCGTTGGTGCTCTTTTCAAAATTAACCACTGGCCTGGTGCTGTGCTCATGCTCATCATTGGTATGGGTATTGAGGCTATTATTTTCTTCCTCTCTGCTTTTGAGCCTCTCCACGTAGAGTATGATTGGAGTCTTATCTTCCCCGAGTTGGCTGGTATGCATGGCGAAGATGATGAAAATAAACCCGCACACGTTGCTGGTGGCGCTCGTGGACAGCAGGGTGCTGTATCTGTTGTGGCTGGCGATCCTGTTAGTCAGCAACTAGATAAGATGCTCGACGAGGCTCATATCGGTCCTGAACTCATTGAGCGTCTTGGTAAAGGTATGCAGAACCTTGCCGATTCTGCTTCTTCTTTGAATAATATGTCCACTGCTGTTGCTGCTACCGACAAATTCGTTTCGGGTATGGACAATGCTGCTCAGGCTGCCGACGAGCTTTCCAAAGCTTACAAGCGTACTACTGAGTCTATGAATGGCGATATCAATCTTTCTGCTGGATACAGTGAGAGTCTTAAAGAGGCTACCGCTGCTGTTTCTACTCTTTCTAATATTTATAAAGAGACCGCTCAGACTCTCCAGAAAGGTGATGCTTCTTATCTCGACGAGCTCAAGAAGATGGCTACCAGCCTCTCTTCTATCAATGCAATGTATGAGATCCAAATTCAGAATTCTACCTCTCAGATTGAAGCTACCAAAGAAGTTCAGGAGCGTATCCAGAACATGGTTGTTAACTTCGCTGATTCTGCCGAAGGCGTGTTGAAATACAAAGAGCAGGTTGATGCACTCACCCGCAAGGTTTCTGAGCTCAACAATGTTTATGGCAACATGCTTGCTGCTATGCATACCAGAGTTTAATTTTGCATACAGTAACGTTTAGAATAAATACACTGATTTAAGAACGAAATAAAAGAGATAGAATATGGGTGCTACTAACTGTCCGGAGACTCCGCGACAAAAAATGATCGGTATGATGTACCTGGTTTATACAGCACTCTTGGCGCTCAACGTTTCGGCCGAGATCTTGCAAGGTTTCGTTACCGTTGGTGACGCCATGAATAAGTCAAACCAGAACATTGCTACCAAACTTGACGACTCCTACAGCCGTTTCCAGGCTGCTTATGTAAATAATCCCGAGAAGGTTCAGGACCAGTGGAATAAAGCTCAACAGGTTCAGAAACTTGCTGATGATCTTAAAGGTACGATTGATAGTGCTCGTTACGAGTTTATTTCTATCATGCAGCCTGTGGCTACAGTTGAGATCCACGGTGAGGAAGGTGCTAAGCCTGTTACCCGTAAGATTTCCTTGGTTGATGGATCGGGAGCTCCTATTTATGATAGTATTAAAGAAGCTTTGAATATTGGTGGTCTTGCTATTATCGAAAAAATGGATAACACTGATAATGGTACCAACTATTTCTTCGGTACTGGTGATATCCCCGATGGCAAAGCTGTTCAAATCAAAGAGAAAATCATCAACTTTAAGAAAGAGCTGAAGCGTGTTCTGGGTGCAGACTCTTCTAATATTCAAATTGGTTTGAATGTTGAAGACAAAGTGTTCAGTGAGCATGCTGGTCAGATGGTTGATTGGGAGTATCTCAACTTCAACCGTACTATTGCTGTGTCCGACCTCGTGGTTCTCTCTCGTCTCAAAGCCGAAGTGATGAATGCTGAGTTCGATGCTGTTAACAGCCTCTTTGCTCAGATCAGTGCCGACGACTTTAAGTTCGACCACGTACAGGCTCTCCTTATTCCTAAATCTACCTATATCATTCAGGGTGGTAAGTATGAAGCAGACATCTTCGTTGGTGCTTACGATTCGAAAGCCAGCTTGAAGGTAAATGTCAATGGTCAGGAGCTCAGTGGTGATAGTGTTGTTCACTATAGTGCTGGCGCTACTGCTCTTGGTGCAAAGAAACTCAATGGTAAGATTTATGTGAAGAAAGACAACAGTGAAGCTCGTGAATATCCTTTCCAAGCAGAATATTTCGTTGCTGAGCCCGTTGCCGTTGTTTCTCTTACTAAGATGAATGTAGTATATGCCGGTATTGATAATCCCGTCTCCATCGGTGTTCCCGGTGTTTCGTCTCGTGACGTTACTCCTACCATTGCTGGTGGTGCTACCATCTCCAAAGATCCTGCTGGCAAGGATGGTGACTACATCATTCGTGCTTCGAAGATCGGTAAGATTCAGCTTCAGGTTTCTGCAAAGACCGATGGTAAGACTTCGCGTCCTATGGGAACCAAAGAACTCCGCGTGAAGAAGATTCCTAAACCTGTATTGAAAGTCGGCAACTTCAAGACTGGTGACAATGTTACCAAGGCAGAGCTTACCTCTACTGGTACTCTTCGTGCTGTGATGGAAGATTTCGACTTCCAGATTCCTGCTCTGAAGATTTCCTCCTTCACCTTCAACGTTCAAGGTTCTGGTGCTCTCGATATCACGGGTAATGGTAACCGTCTCACTCCTGAGATGATCAGCCGTATCAACAATGCACGTCGTGGTCAGAAAATTTACATCACCGATGTAACTGTTAAGACCCCCGATGGTGCTACCCATACACTTGACGCAACCTTCCGCTTGAAGTAAATTTTTTAATCACGTTACATCTCATTTGAAGTAAGCAACAATTAGATTGACGAAAACTTTAAAATTCACTAATATGAAAAAGGCACTGTTTTGTTTAGGATTGTTCATCTTTATGGCTGGTTTTTGCAGCCTCCGTGCCCAAAGCGCCATCGATGCTGAGGATGAGCATAACTTCAACCACTTCTACGCAAAGACGCTCACTAAAGAAAAGCGTGCTATGCCCTATGCTTTCCTTCGCGAGATTGATGTGGTGTGGTCAACTTCCATTTGGCGTACTATTGATTTCCGCGAGAAGTTCAACCAGTTCTTCTATTTTCCCACGGATCAAACCAAGAATACCCAAGATCGTATCAACCTCACCAATTGCATCATGAATGCCTTGCAAAACGGCGACATCGAGGTGTATGAAAATGATGATCTTATTATCCCTAAAGATTATGAGACTTTGGCTCAGCAGCTCAATCGTACTTATGCTTATCATATTCCTGAATATGATGAGTATGGTGATGAGTTGGAAGGTCGCGATACCATTCTTACTGAAGAGTTCCGTCCTGAAGATGTGTTCCAAGCTCGTTTGAAAGAGTTCTGGTATATCGACAAACAGGATACCCGTCAGAAAGTGCGTATCACTGGTCTTACCCTTGTTTACAACTATTGTCGTGAACGTGATGGTGAGCGTATGTGCGAACCTGTTGAGATGTTCTGGGTACCCATGGATGATATGCGTGTACGCAACATCCTTGTAAAGGCCAACGCTTACGATGAGCACAATATTGCTGTTCAGCGTACCTACGATGACATCTTCATCAGCCGTTACTTCGATAGTTTTGTATATCGTGAGTCCAACACCTTCAATCGAAGTATCTCCTCTTACCTCACTGGTACCGATGCTATCTTGGAATCTCAGAATATTGAGAACAAGATTGCCGATATCGAATCGGATATGTGGGAATACTAATCTGTTTCGTACATCATTTTTATGTAACGTATAACGTTGTCGTATGACATCAATAGAGAGTTAAGTATTCTTTCAATGCTTAACTCTCTTTTTTCTTTTGCATGAATCGAGTCGTATCCATATTATCGCTTATTCTGTTTCTGTTGTATAGTCTGGCAGTATATAGTCAGACGGTCGATGAGCCGGAGCGCAACTTCAATCATTTTTATGAGCATGCTTTGGTACATCAGAAGGAAGTGATGCCCTATCCCCATCTTCGCGAGATCGATGTAGTGTGGGGTACCACTATATGGCGTACTATAGATCTTCGTATGAAGTTCAATCAGTTCTTCTATTATCCTCTTGAGAAGCAAGGATCGCAAGGCCGTCGAAACTTTGCCTATACTATATGGGATGCAGTGGTCAACAACGACATCCCTATCTATGAAGACGATGAGTTTAAGATACCCCTCGACAATGATGAGTTTGTGTTTCGTTATACCAAGGCCGATACGCTTATCTTGGAGATAGAAGACGACGATGAGAACTACGAGTACAAGACTGTATTGGTCCCCAAAGAGTTTAACTCAGAAGACATTCTTCAAGTGCGATTGAAAGAAGCCTGGTTTGTTGAGAAGCAGACCACACGTCAGAATGTGCGTATTTTAGGTTTCTGTTTGGCACGCGACCTCTTCAAAGAGGTAGGTATGGAGCGAGATTTCATTGGTACAGTTGAACTGTTCTGGATTCCCATGACTTCGTATAATGTTCGCAAGCTCCTCGTTACACACGAAGCCTACTATGCAGACAACATAGCACACTTACCCACTTGGGACGAAATATTCGTCAGCCGGATGTTCGATAGTTATATCACCCGTGAATCCAATGTCTTCAATCGTACTATCTCATCTTATCTCACTGGACTAGATGCCATACTGGAGTCCAATAGAATCGAGGAGATGCTGCTCGAGATAGGCAGTGACATGTGGGAGTATTAATTCCTGGCACTCCCGTTTTTTTCTTACCGAACATTCTTTCCCATGTATTAATAACGTCTCCAGTATATTCTCTGCTACCTCAATCCATACATCCGTATCCTTATCGAAAACATCTCTCTGCCATCATTACAATGATGGCATTTCTTCCGAGCAAAATATAGCGTTTTTTTTTGTATAGTGCCGTTGGCTGAACAAATCATTATTCAATGTTTCAGCCTTAATCATTTTTAGATTATACCGACTATGAATATCGAAGAACTCCGTTACTATTGCCTTTCCCTCCCTCATGTTACAGAAGACATGCCCTTTGCCAAGATGCCCAGTGGTGAGAGCATCCTGGTATTTCGTGTGGCAAACAAGATCTTTTGTGTAATAGATCTCGACAATACCGATCGCTTCACATTAAAGACCACCGCCGAGCGAAGCGAGGAGCTTCGATCACGTCATTCCGATATCATCCCTGCACCCCATTGGGGCAAAAAGAACTGGGTCAGCGTACCTCTCGGTACACACTTTATCGATGCAGATTACCGATTGTTGATCAACGAAGGTTATCAAACCGTCATATCCGCTTTGCCAAAGAAAGTCCAGGCCTCGCTCCAATCTTGATGATACTTTACTGAACCGATACACCGGAAAAGTGAAAAGCGATTTCAGGAAAAGACAATTACCATTAACCCACCATTAATTTTTCATTAATAATCTCACTCAATAGTGTTCACAATTGCTAGAGTGTCTTGCAGAATCAACCAATCACCTATAGGAGGATAATCATGTATTATTTTCTTAGATATGATGCCCCTCCCAGGCTAGGCATTTTGCACTGTGGCATGGTGGGATACGCACCAGCAGTTTTATGATCTAAAGAAGTTCCTTACCCACGACATCTGTTCGCTTTTGGTGAGGCGTGTGCCGCAGCGGCTGCAGAAAGTAGCTGTTGTGTCGCTCTCCTCGTAGCCGCAATGTTTGCAGAACAAAGGATCAGGCTCCGGTTCTTCTTTGATATCCATCGAATCCTCTATCAAGGTGGTTTGTGTTTCGTTTATAGAAGGATTGGTATCGACATTCTCTTGCAGGGTAGCGGCCGAGGCCTTCGGCGAAGGTCTTCGCACATCGATGTTGGAAAGCACCTCGTTAGCCTCATCGTCATCGTCGTCGTCATCGTCGGGCGTAGGGGAGGGCGATGAACCAGGCTCCAGCATACGGCGGTTTTTCTTCTCCTCGTCGGCTTCCTGTTTAGCCTCGATGGTCGATTCCACCACGATACCCGAAGGAATAGCGATGATAGAGTAACCCAGCAGCATCACTATCACCGAGATGATCTGTCCGCCAGGCGTCTGCGGGGTGATGTCGCCATAACCAACAGTGGTGATGGTCACCACCGCCCAGTATATACCCATGGGGATAGAGGTGAACGGCGTGCCCTCCACCTTGCTCTCCAGCGAGAATACCACAGCACCCAGGATGATGGCCAGGAAGAACACCAGCATCATGAATATCACGATACGTTTCATCGATTTGCGTATGGCGTTGATAAGCAGCGTACCCTCTTCCAGAAACTGGTCCAGCTTCAAGATGCGGAAAATACGCAGGGCCCTCAGGATACGCAGCACCGACAGAGCGCGTGCCGTGGGGAAGAAGAGGCTCAGGTAGGCAGGGAAGATAGAGAGGAAGTCGATGATGCCGAAAAACGAGAACACATACCGTAGGGGTTTCTTCAGGCAATAGATACGCAGATAGTATTCAAAAGTGAATAGAATAGTAAACAGCCATTCTATCACGCGCAATGCAATGCTGAATCCGCCCGATACCCCTTCGTAGCTGTCCAGCATCATCACCAGTATGTTCAGACCTATGATGATCAATATCCAGATGTCGAATTTCTTGCCTGCAGGCGTGTCGCTCTTGAAGATGATGGTGAAGATGTCGTGTTTGGTGAGCGACCTCAGTTTCTTGGGAAGCACCACCTTGAAGGTGAGCCAGTTCATCATCGACCCTAGCCGGGTGATGATATTTCGGGCTATCTTCTTGTAGGGAATAGTGATAAAGAAATGAATCACGATAGCCACCATTTGGGCCATACGATCAGAGAAACTCCGTTTGTTTTTCTTTTGGAGGTCCTGCCCGTTCTCGTTCTCTGCAGGTGTGGTAGGTATATCTGTTTCGCTCATCTTTTCAGGTATAATGTTGTCAAAGGGACTATTGTGTCCCAAATTGTTTTATTATCACCACTAAACGTTACTCGTTCTCGGCTTGATAATAAAGAATGCAGCTGTTCTCTTCGCGGAAACAATGCTGGGCCACACGTTGCAGATCGTGGGCCGTGATATTTTTGTAGGCCAACGGCTCCTCGTTCACCCAGTCGGTGTTGCCCAGCCAGGTGTAGTGGCACAGGCTCATGGCACGGTCCATCACCTTGTATTGCGAATACACGAAAGTATTCTCAAACTTGTTGATCACTTTTTGCAGCTCGCGCTCCTCCACCAGGTTGTCGCATAGTTGTCGCAGCTCGTTCCATATAGCCTCTTCGGCTTGGGGCAAGGTGATGCCGTCGCACAGCTTGCCGCTCACCATGAAAAGGCCCGGACCAGCTTCGCCCGATATGAAGGCGTTCAGCTCGCTGAACATCGCCTGCTCGTTTACCAGGTGCTGATACATACGCGACGAGCGTCCGTTCGACAGCACATCGCTCAGCAGGTCATATACAAAGAAGTCGTGCTGGCTTCGGTCGCACATCGGGAAGGCCATGTATATGGCATCGTTGGGCACGTGGCGCACCACCTCCAGGCGGCGCTGCTCTGTCTGGGCCGCCTCCTCTGGATATTGGCGGGCAAAAGCCATCGGCCTGTCGGGGTAAGATAGCCGGGTGTCGTGCGCAGGTATGTCGCCAAAATGTCTGTCCACCAAGGCCATCGCTTCAGTGTAGTCGATATTGCCACCTATCGCCAGTATGCAGTTGGCCGGATGGTAGAAAGTGTCGAAGAAATGCTTCACATCGTCTATCGTAGCTTCCTGCACATGCTTTATGGTGCTGCCTATGGTACACCATCTATAGGGGTGGGCCTTGTAGCAGAGCGGACGCAACAGCATCATCGTGTCGCCATAGGGCTGGTTCTCATAGCGCTGGTGGTATTCCTCGGTCACCACCTGCTGCTGCACCTCTAGGCTGTGCTGCGAGAAGTCGAGCTGTCGCATACGGTCGGCTTCCAGCATCAGCGCCTGTTCCAGAAACTGAGCCGGCACCGTCAGGTAGTAGTTCGTGTAGTCGTTGTTGGTAAAGGCGTTGCTCTCGCCACCCATGCCGTTCACCACCATGTCGTAGTCCGGAATGTTGGGCGTGCCGCCAAACATGAGGTGTTCAAACAGATGGGCGAAGCCAGTGCGCGAGGCATCCTCGTCGCGCGAGCCCACGTTGTAAAGCAGGTTTACCGATACCAAAGGTGTGCTGCTGTCGTTGTGTAGCAATACCTGAAGGCCGTTGGGTAGCTGGTGTTTCTGGTAGGAGATCATATCAGGGACTAATAAACGCTGTTACAGAATTACAGATATGTTGGTCGTAAAGCCTCTTACAGCCAACCTTATTATAACGTATCAGCCTTCCTTTTATTGTATCTACTCCACGGGTTCACTGCCACCGGGAGCTGCATCAGCCGGCAGGCGGATGTGTAAACGCATCAACAGAAAACAATCCCGAGATAATCCCCACCTGCCACCACCGAATACAGATTCTCTGATACCCTATGCTAAGTGCTGTGTGGCATCGAGCAGAATGCTGCTATAGCCCGCGCAGCATAGCTTCTACAGCTGTCTTGCAGCATGAAATGGTGGTATCATGGCTTGAAACGATCGTATCATGCCATGAAACGATGATTTCATGGCATGATACCACTGGATCGAAACAAATAAAGGATAATTGGCTCCACGTTGGTCGCCAACCTCAGTTTACGTTTTAGCGAAGCGATATAATCAAATCAAAAAAAGTATTATACTTTGTAAATGTTAAATTCATAGTAATATACCGCCATGTTGGTGAAATCTTTCGCATCAGCACTAATAGTGGATTAATGGCAATTAATGTTAAAAGAAGAATGAATATAGCTTCGCCCAACGTGAATATAATTTAGATCACATATCACTACGATGTGAAGTTCCGATAAGAAAATTTACTAATTCGGGATCCTTTTTGATTCGGGTTCATGATTGCTAGAGTGTATGGCGGAATCAAGCAATCACCTACATGCGCATAATCATTATAAAAAAAAGAGGACCAGTCTTCGAGTGAGCTTGCGCCCACATACCGACTGGTCCCATGCGAAGCTCTTCTCTTGGAAAAGCTTGCTATTGAACAGTGTGAAAGATTACTTTTTTTAGTTGCAACTTCCTATGGTAACTTGTGTGTTGCCGGTCACCACGCCACCGTTGCCGCCGCCATACACATTCTTTTCCACCTCGGTGTTGCCATCGATGGTTACATCGGTATTGCCGTCCACTTGGGCCGTGCTTCCTAGTCCGCCGCCAAACACATAGTTGCCGATGGATACCTTATGGGCATCGCCATTGTAACCTCGGATTGTCACTACAGGACTGCCTGTCACGGGAGCAGCGCTGCCACCGCCATATACCGAACCGTTGATAAGAATTGGACGACTATTACAATCGTTACAATCTGACGAGACTGTCACCTGAGGGTTGCCTGTGACTCTTGCATTTTCACCCAAACCGCCACCAAAGACATCTTGCTCAATCGTAGCAGTGCCGACATTCACTTTGGGCCAATTTTGGAAGTCATCGTCGGGTGCAGTATAAGGAGCCAAGTTGCCACCGCCATACACGTTATCTATTCCAAGTGTACTATCTGCAGCCTCAGCAATATTCACAACAATAGTGCTGCTTTTAGTTCCACTTTCATTATTTCCGCCAAACACATTGCCTACATATCCTGCCGTTACATCGACAGTGGTAGCACCACCCACATTTGCACGATTGGCACCGCCGTAAACATTATTTATCTTATAAGCGCCTTCGTCAACGTCACCATAGGCATTGATGATCACTGTAGTCTTGCCCATCACGTCAGATGCATCTCCTCCGCCAAACACAGCACCATCGATACGGGAATTACCTAAAATTGTAATTTTTGTATCACCAGACACCTGACCAAGTGCATCAAGGGGTTGGTTTGTCCATATCCAATGATTGACATCGTCTTTTACATTAGAATTTGACAATCCATCACCATTGTGCCAATAGTAGTGAGTTGTGTCAGGAGATGGAGCATCGGTAAAGATACCTGTATAGGTGTTGTATGTAGGATTGCCACCAAAATTATTGGCAACATCACAAGTGGGGATTACGGCAGAAAAACCACCGCCGAAGGCATTGCCAAGTACGGTGCAGCCATCAAGTGTTGAGGTTGCATTACCAGCCACATTGCCCAAACTGCCTCCTCCATAGAAGTTGTTTTTCACCAAGCAGTTGGTGAGGCTGGACTCCACATCCTTGGTTTGAGCCAAGGAGAAAGAAGCATACAGATTATAGAAACGCCCCACATGGGATGCGGCTGTTGCACCAGCCCAGTCGAAGAACTCACATTCGTAGGAGGTGTTGATGCCATAAGTTGAGTTGTAGTTGAATCGGTTATAATCGTTATAAGCATAATTGACCACATTCGTATTATTCTGGGTTCGGTTACGTGCCAGTGAAGTGCCTCCATATCCGGCACCGAAGAACATTCCAAAGGTACTACCAGTGGCCTCTGTTGTCACCTTTTTCCCTTCGCTCATATTGCCAAACTTCGGACCGCCACAATAGTAGTTCACAAGACTATTGTTCATAGTGACTGAGATATTGCCTGTGATAGGCTTGTTGGCGTTGATGCCGCCACCAAAGAACTCATCAACAATAGAGTGGTCGAATTTTTCAAGCACGTTACCGCTGATCAGCTCCTGACCAGCACCAGCAAACATGTGGAAGTAACCTCCATTGGTATAAATGCGTGCATCGCGACGACCATCGGCTGTATATGCTTGTCCTTCATTAACTCCAGATAGATAGAACTTCAAATACTCACCACCCAAGATGGTAATTGGAGTATGAGCAGTGGCATTGTTGGGGTAATTAGAAGCATTATTGGCATCGGCATGAACACCAGGGGTAAACTCCTTGAACCAACAGTGCCCTCCAAGTAAGATGTATCCCGTTGAATTACTTACATCATGTTGGCTCGACATGATCTGCTCTACAATACCAGCGTTGAATATCAGAGGAGCTCCGTTTACATCTCTTTCGTTGTACTCGAATTCTGTAAAACGTATGAGCGCCGTTTCCGTGAGTTCAAAGTGACCTGTGGGTCTCAGAATTTCCGGCGCTGCCATATTCACGGCATCAGTAGGTTTCTTACCCATACCCATACCTGGCATTTGCATGAAATCAAAGCGGATAGGTGGTAAATCGTGACGGTCGCCACCTGGACAACGATAGTATATCACATAGTCGGGTTCATTGTCGTGGTCGAAATCGGCCGACATCAAGGTATAACTCTTGTTACCATAATTACTGGTATTCGCATTGAAGTTGCCAACCAATACTACAGCATTGTCATAGACTGTTTCGCCGATCAGTGTGGCATCGCTGGCTGCTGTATTCCAGTCGTTGTAATAGTGAGTGCCATAACTATGGTTTTGACCTGCAGCAGTGTTATTCTCAACACCACCAATCAGATTATTATTCAATGTGGCTCGTCTATCTACATATTGGTCTGCAAGATACACGGCATGACCCCAGTGGGCGGTAATCGTGATTGCCGTTACGCCTTCCGACACACAGTACCAACCGCCTTGTGCAAGGGTGCGGACATTGTCCTTGGATGTGTTGCTACGGTCGGCAAAGTTGTATCCGTCTTCTTGTGCGCGATTAGTGTTGAAGCCCTTGGCTGTGCCGCCAGTAATGTTGGTAATGTCCCAGCCTGTAACAACCCATTCCGCTTGGTAGTTATTGTCCCAATGGTCGTTGTAGTATGGTAGCTGTATCTTATAATATGTGTAGTCCCACTCATCGACATTCATGTCTGTGATAGGAATCTGAATGGTCTTCGAACCACTACCATGAGCTCCTGCATTGATGGTCACAGAAAGCATTCCCAAGGTCTTGCCGTGGTAGCGCGGAGAGTCGTCGCGCATGTCAACGTCCTCAGGCAGTGTGGTGATGGTGGTCTCGTATTCCG
The DNA here is from genome assembly GCA_045639845.1 of Bacteroidales bacterium. Classification (GTDB taxonomy): domain Bacteria; phylum Bacteroidota; class Bacteroidia; order Bacteroidales; family P3; genus Colimorpha. The sequence goes on along the minus strand of JAZUDW010000107.1, from coordinate 636 downwards.
GATTGATAAGCGAAGGATACTTGCCCCAAGGTTTGATGATAGGAAAAGGCGCGATCGATTTGTCGAGCACCCACTTGCCAATAGGATTCTGTGTGACGTCAATATTATCTGTCTGATTCAAGTTCTGGCCAGTAATATAGTAAGCAGCCAAACGGCGGTTACTATTCAGAATTCCACGATAGAATTCAAAGCGCTCCAAATAACGCTTTTCGGCAGCAAGAGCACTGTTGTATTCGGTTATTTCTGTCGTTTTAAGGTCATCAAGGCTATAGTAGTTGTAGTTGGAAGAAACTATAGCACTATTAATATCTTTACCGCCATAGATGGGAGATACATGCGTACCACTGGTAATATCACCATAAAACATGTTGTTGACTATATCACAATGTGGTAGAATGTTATACGAAACCAATGAGGTTAATTGCGTATTACCAATATATAGTCTCCATCTGTATCTATCATTGTTGTTCCCTTTGTCCGTGTAAACTTTGGAATTGTTATCATCAGAATCAGTTCCTAAATTCTTACCGTCATTTCTTGCAATACAAAAAGTTCCGTCACCATTTGGAACAAGAGTAAAGACCTCGCCATTGTTGTCAAATGTGGCATCCCAAGCACCCTCTAGAGCAACATATG
>JAZUDW010000106.1:0-14154 GCA_045639845.1 Bacteroidales bacterium | reverse complement strand
ATATATTTTTTTTGGTACATGCATACGTATATGAGCGAACGAATTACTATTAGTCTTTTTAACATTAGGACTGTTATCTCCACAATATCGAGCATTGTTGTTTTACACATCCCAATTATGATAGTTTTTCTGCTGATTTCGTTGTTCATACCAACACTAATTTTTTTCAAGAATCGTCAAAGGCATTTTGCTATAGCAGTTATATGGTGGATATTATTTTATCTTTTCGATCCAGGTCTGAAGTGGTTTTTAGATTAGATTATTTCATTAAAGATATCCATGGCAGGAAGAGGATTTCTTACCGTGGGATTACAAAGGTAAACATTAATTGCCATGAATCAGAGATTAATTTTCATTAATAAATAGTGATCGGAGATTTGTGATCGGACACAATACCACCCTGCAAATACATTTGTCGGATCACTGTTCTCTGATCACTGATTATTGTACGCTGATTACTGTACACTGATCACAAGTCTGGTTGTTTTGCTTGTTGCCGATACATGGTGTCGAAGCCTTCTTGCATGCATTTGTGGGCAGATCATCTTGGGGTCAATTTCTGTTTTTTCGGGGCTGTCGTGATGGGAAAAACGGGATGTCCGTGTCCGAATTGATCAATTTTTACGTAAAATATTTTGGGACGAAAAACAAATTCCTCCATTGGAAGTTTTATTTTGACAAAATATTATCCATTTTCTTTATATTTATTAGCCATACAGACACAAGAAAGGCAAAATTCCTCCAATGGAAGATTTTCGTGGGTGGGACGAAATGATTTTCGCGTAAAAAAGACAAATTCGCTGCTGTGATTTCAAAATTATTCGTATTTTGCAAAAGTATTCTAAGTTGAAATTTTATGACGATGATGACTCTTTCTGTCCAGCTGCCGGAAGGCAGCACCTCCATACAGCATCCGAGAAGAGTGTCTGCAATGCCTTTGGCAGAGTTCTGTACGTGGATGAGAAGAGTGTCTTATTTCAAAAATCAGAGCTCTGTATTTTCGCCCTCGCGCGTGCGCGGATCTATTTTTTATTGTTCCTTCAGGGCACCTTGGGTGCTCTGGGTGGCTCATTTCTTATATACATTTATAGGAATTTATTTATTATTAAAAAAGTAAAATGATTTTTTAATAATAAATCTTTTTCTATAAAAGTAATATAGAAAATAGAGCACCCAAGCCACCCAATCGCATTCTTTTGTATTTTAGAGTTGGATGATTTGCTAAATGATGATAAAAAATAACCTGGTACACTATGGTTTGATAACTTGACACGCTATTAATTCCGTTTTGCTTACTCCGCTGTGCAATCCTTTCCGGAACACTATCTCACGTTTAGCGATGCTGATTTTTTATGTCTTTGTCTTAACGCAAATTATCTTGACTTTTACACGAATTTTCAGAAATCGGACGATGCGACGGCTTCGATAATTAACGATTAATTCGTCTGCTCCACTGCGATCGCTGACCTTAGGTTCGGCTCAACTCAAAAATATCTCAACAGACAAAGCAAAATCGTACTACTCGAACTATGATCGGCAACTGAAGTGGTGCCAAGGACAGCGACTGAAATGAAGCTAACGTATTATTTCTTCATCACTATATTCAATGAATGCCGACCACAATAAAATCAAGAGAATGTCGTTATTAAAAATAATATATAAAAAGCTACCGAATATCATGAAATCCAAAGTCGTTATATCTTTTGCCCTGATGGGAACATTGTTCTCTTCGTGCGTGACATTGGGCAAGTACGAACAGCTGGAGGCCACCCTCAACAAACAGAAAAAGGAACATGCTATCACCCGCCAGGAGCTGCTGGACATGAAAGACGAATATGACGCTATGCAACGTCAATACCAACAGCAGAGCGCCGATATGACCGACCTGCTGGCCTACAAGGCGTCGAGAGAGGATCTGATAAAGGATCTGCAAGACGAGATAAGCAACCTGAAGCTAGGATTCGACACCGTGGTGGAAAACTACACGCAGAAGCTGTCGGGCTCCAGTCGCAGCCTTCAGGAGGCCGACCGTCAGCTTCGTTTGGCCGACCAGAAGCTCAAAGAGTTGCAAGGGCGCGAACAGGCGGCCAACATGAGGGAACAAAAGCTCCAGCAGCAACAGCAGGAGATGGAACAACGCTATGCCGAGCTGCAGAAAACAGAGGAGGCCTCGCGCAAGGCTCTTGAGGCCAAAGAGAAGGAACTGGAGCATCTGCGCAGTAGCGTCACCAACGCACTGGTAGGTTTCAAGGATAAGGGTCTCAACGTGGAGGTGAAAGAGGGCAAAGTGTATGTGAGCATGGAGAGCAAGCTGATGTTCCCCTCGGGCAGCTGGACAGTAAGCAAGGAAGGCATGGATGCCATTCAGGAACTGGCCCAGGTGCTGGAATCCAACCCCGACCTCAACATCATGGTGGAAGGCCATACGGACAATGTGGCCTATAAGGGCAACGGAGCCGTGAAAGACAACTGGGATCTAAGCGTGCTCAGAGCCACCTCGATAGTGAAGCTGCTTATGAAGTACGGTCCCAACATCGACCCTTCGCGCATCGAAGCCAGCGGCCACGGTGAATATGCCCCCAAGGTGGAGAACACCACTCCTGAAGCTAAGGCTATGAACCGCCGCACGGAGATCATACTCACTCCAAATCTGGACAAACTATTGAATATTATTGAAAAGTAATTCGGGGGTGATCAGTGATGAGTGATCGGACAATACCCCAACAAGTACACTGTCGGATTACTGATTACGGAGCACTGATCACTAAAAAGACTAACTATATCATGATGAAAAGACGGATACTATCATTGGTGCTTTTTACCATCTGGGCTGCTGCAAGCATGGCCCTTCCTGTAGATAAAGAACGTGCTACTAGAGTGGCAAGCAATTTCTGGCAGACGGTTGCCACCAACGCGTCGGAGACACGGCTACAGCTGCTTCCACAACATCAGTCGTGGCCTAATCTCTATGTGTTCGTCCCCGAACAAGGCAATGGCTTCGTTGTGATGTCGTCCGATGATTGTGCTATGCCTATACTGGGTTTCTCGACCAACAATGTTTTCTCTTCGGAACAGATGCCCGCCCATGTGGCTGCATGGCTATCTACCTACAGCAACACGATAGACTCGCTGATAGCCTACAACGCCAATGCGACACAAAGCGTAGGCGATGCTTGGGGCAGACTGATTAACGAGAGAGCCTTGCCACCAGTATTGATAGGTGATGTGGCACCTTTGCTGACCACCACGTGGAGCCAGTCGCCCTACTACAACCAGATGTGCCCCACCACGGCATCGGGCGTGCATACACAGACCGGCTGTACGGCTACCGCTACTGCCCAGGTGATGAAATACTGGAATCACCCGGTGACCGGCTATGGTGAGAGCTCGTACTCCATGATGGCCTACGGCACCATAGCGGCAAACTTTGGCAACACTACCTACGACTGGGCCAACATGCCCAACAGCCTCAATGCTGCAAGCACGCCTACGCAGGTGAACGCCGTAGCCACCCTGATGTACCATGTAGGTGTGGCTTCCACTATGTCGTATCACACTTCGGCCGAAGGCGGCAGTGCCGCCGAGGTGGTGGCTCTGAACGGCAGCCCCACCTACCCTTCGGCAGAGAACGCTCTGAAACACAACTTCGGCTACAGCCCATTGCTCCATGGTGCCTACCAAGAGGCTTACTCGAACGAGGACTGGATAGCCATGTTGCAAGGAGAACTCACCGCGGGAAGACCGGTGATCTATTCGGGCAACGACAACACCGGCGGCCACTGCTTTGTGCTCGACGGTTACAACAACTCTGGTTTCTTCCATGTGAACTGGGGCTGGTCGGGTTACCTAGACGGCTATTTCATGATAGGTGCACTCAATCCCGGCCAAGGTGGCGCTGGCACCAACAGCACTTCCACTTTCAACTTGCGCAACTGTGCCATCGTGGGTATTGAGCCCGTGGCAAGCAGCAACGCCACCTCTACACTGATAGTGGGCGTGAATAATGCAAGCCATGGATCGGCAACAGGCAGCGGCACCTACACTACGCTACAAGATACGGTGACGCTATCCGTCACCGCCAACGAAGGCTACCGGTTCGACCACTGGAACGACGGATGTCGTTTCAATCCCCGTCGCTTGATAGTGAACGGCAATGACACCCTCGTTGCCTATCTGGCACCGGTGGTAGGCGACACGATAGCTTATTGCAACAACGGCAATGCAGGTTACCTCTCGTTTCACCATTGTGCCATCAAGATACCTGCATCACAACTGCCTACAGGCCGACAGCTGAAGTCGGTGATGCTCTACAACGATGCTGCTGGCGACTTCATTGTTCGCGTATATCAGGGCGGCAGTAGCTCGCCCGGAACGCTGGTCTATACCGAGCAGTTCCACCTCGGCGGGCGCCATCGCTGGGAGACGATGCACTTCGCTACGCCCGTAACGGTGGCCAACACACAGAATCTGTGGATCGTTGTCTATAGTCCTGGTGTAACCAATCCTTGTCCTGTTACCACCTTCTGCGGAAACACCGATGGAGGATGGACCTCGCCGACAGGTGCTATCTGGTATCCGCTCACCGACCTCACTTTCATGCTTCGAGGCATATTTGCCAACAGCAGCGACGTGACCATTACGGCCATACCCGACCAAGCGGGCCACGGTACAGTGTCGGGCGGCGGACTCTATACCATAGGCGAGACGGCTATACTTACAGCCACCCCGCTTGGCAACAATGTGTTTGACCACTGGCAGGATGGCAACACCGACAATCCAAGAACTATCACCGTTGGCACTACGGCCACCTATACCGCCTACTTCAACAGCTGCACCATCAGCCACCTGCCTGCCGAACAGACCTTCAACGACTTGGGCTGCTGGCAACTGGTGAGTGCCGAAGAGACCAACGACGCCGATTTCGGTATCATCACTCTCTTCGGCGGCGACTCGGTGCTGCAGTTTTGCAGCCTTCGGTCGTCATACTTCTACGATCAGTATCTGATATCGCCACAGATCACCACCAACAGAGAGATCGATATGAGTTTCTACTACCGTACCATGTATGGTGGCACCCCCGAATACCTCACTATCAAATACTCTACCACCACCAACCAGCTGAATAGTTTCAACCATACGATTCTCGACTTGGTACCCACCAACTCTCTTTGGGACAGTGTCCACGTAACCATACCGGCCAACGCCACCTACGTCATGTTCCACTACAACAGCTACCACAGTTACTATCTGATGATCGACGACATCCTGCTGGAAGCTATACCTTTGCCTGTACATACCATCACCGCCTCCGCCGAAAACGAAGAGTGGGGCTCTGTGTCGGGCGGAGGCCAGTACGAAGAGGGCGAGACTGCCACCCTCACGGCCATTCCGGCACCCTGCCACCATTTCGTACAGTGGGCAGACGGATGTACAGACAACCCCCGCAGCATCACCGTAGAAGCCGATGCCACCTATCAGGCACTGTTTCTGCCCGACGACCCCGCTGTGGGCGAGGTGTATGCCGAAGGTTGCGACACCCTTTGGTGGAACGGAGAGGCTGTTACAGAAAACACCGAGATGAATATGGCTACACAGACCGTGATGGGATGTGACTCCATAGCCATAGTCCATCTCACAATTCACCACACTACCGACACCGTCCTCGTGGTGAACACCACAGGCTCTTATAATTGGAACGGCACCACTTATACCGAGAGTGGTACCTACACGGCAGCCTACACCGACGCTCATGGTTGCGACAGTACGGCGACACTAGTGCTCACAATCACCGTGGGTATAGACGAACCCTCGATGATGGCCAGCGTGTATCCCAACCCCGCCACTTCGTTTGTCTATGTAGATGTGGATGGGCTCAAGAGCATCGAGGCATTTACGCTTCAAGGACAACGAGTGGCAGCCACATACGAGAGCAACAGCCTCGACATTCGTGCCCTGGCAGCTGGCACCTACCTGTTGCGTATCACTACCGTCGAGGGGTCTTCGTGTATTAAAATAGTGAAGCAATAACGCCCTTCCTTTCCCAACAAGACAACACAAAATAACAAACTTGCGGTATGAATAGTGAGATTTCGGCAACCAACAAGCTCTACAAACGTTTTATGTTGTGGCGATACCGCCACCTTACCGACCAAGTGTTCGTAACGGTATTGAGTGTGCTGGTGGGCCTTTGTGCCGGTCTTGCCGCCGTGGTGCTGAAGCGGCTGGTGCATGGTGTGAACGCCTTTGTGCTACAATTCAACCTGCCTACGTTCCTTGGTGGCAACTGGCTTATGCTGTTCTATCCACTGGTAGGAATTATCATCACCATACTCTTTGTACGCTATGTGGTTCGCGGCGACATAGGTCACGGACTGCCTACAGTGTTGCTGGCTATCTCGCGAAAGAAAGGCTATCTGCCCCGAAAGAATATATGGTCATCACTGGTAGCCTCTACCATCACTGTTGCCTTTGGCGGTAGCGTGGGGCTCGAGGCTCCTATCGCCTCCACCGGCAGCGCCATAGGCAGCAACATAGGCCGGTTCTTTCGATTGAACACCTCGCAAGTGAAGCTGCTGCTCGGATGCGGTGCCGCAGGCGCCATCGCCGGCATATTCAAAGCACCGATAGCTGGCATATGGTTTGTGGTGGAAGTGTTTATGTTCGACCTCACCATGACGGCCGCCATCCCGCTCCTCCTCGCCGCCCTCAGTGCAGCCACCATTACGTATTTCCTCATGGGCACCGACGTGCAATTCGCCTTCAACGTACAGGAGCCCTTTGCACTCAATCAGATCCCCTACTATATCTTCCTGGGGCTAGTGTGTGCAGGCAGCAGCGTATGCTTTCTCCGTACCACCGATTTGGTGGAAGGGTTCTGCCACCGGATCTCCAACACGATGCTCAGAGCCCTTGTGGGCGGACTATCATTGGGCATTATGATATTCTTCTTCCCGCCCCTCTTCGGCGAAGGCTATGGATCCGTGACATCACTGCTTCACGGCGACACAGGCGTGCTGTTCCGCAACAGCATCTTCCTGCGCTGGCAGGATAGCCAATGGGCCGTGTTGGCCATGCTGCTGGTGCTCGTGCCCATGAAAAGCATCGCCACCGCTGCCACCATAGGCAGTGGCGGAGTGGGAGGCACCTTCGGCCCCTCGCTCATCATCGGCGGTCTCTCCGGATATTTCGTGGCAGTATTGTTGGCCCAACTCGGATTCCCCGTTCAGAACTGTGCCAACTTCGCCCTTGTAGGAATGGCAGCGGTGATGACGGGCGTGATGCACGCACCCTTTATGGCCACCTTCCTTATAGCAGAGATCACCGGCGGCTACGCCCTGCTCGTGCCGCTGCTCATCGCCTCGGCTGTAACATTCATATGCGTCAGCCCCTTCGAGAAACACTCTATCTATGCCCGCAAACTGGCTGTGCACGGCGACCTCATGACCCACGACAAAGACAGCAGCGCGATACAGCTGATGAATATGCGCAAACTGATCGAGACCAACTTCGTGATTGTGCGTCAGGGCGACAAGCTCCGCGACCTTGTTGCGGCCATTCAGAATTCGCACAGAAACATCTTCCCCGTGCTGACCAGCGACGACACCTTTGTGGGAGTGATACTCCTAGACGATGTGAGGAAGGTAATGTTCCGACCCGAACTGTACGACGAGGTAGCGGTAGATAGCCTTCTCCATCCTATCAGCGACAGCGACATCATCAATATCGACGACCCTCCGCAGGCCGTTATCGACAAGTTCCGACTGACAGTAAGCTACAACATTATCGTTATCGACAACAACAATCGCTACCTAGGAGTCCTTTCCCGTGCAAATGTATTTTCCGCCTACCGAAAATTCGTTTCCGAAGTTAGCGAAGAATAGTCAATAGTCATCAACGAAAGGTTCTAATACTAAAACCATGATTCAATCGATTAATGGTGATTTTTCATGTTTTTTTTCTTGACTAATTACCGTCTCCTGGTATGTTCTTCGGTAAGACGAGCCAAGAAGAAGTGTTGTGTTTAAAACTATAATACATTTGATAACAAATTCCGATGCAATAACTATCGTTTTTGTTGTGTAATTCATGCCTATTCTTGTTTTGCGTATTCATCGGGTACCCATGTATTTTTTTTGAGGTTGACTCTACGATATTTCGATTGCCATGGAGATGCTACAGCTTCATGGTGAGCGATACACGACGACGCTGCTGATCTACTTCGAGGACTTTCACTTTCACATGTTGATGAAGATGGACAACCTCGTTGGGGTCGGAGACTCGGCGATTGGCAAGCTGGGAGATATGGACCAGGCCGTCTTGATGCACACCCACATCAACGAAAGCACCGAAGGCTGTGATATTGGTAACGATGCCCGGCAGCACCATTCCCTCGCGAAGATCTTCGATACGGGTAACGTTGGGGTCGAACTCAAAGACTTCAAAGCGCGTGCGCGGGTCGAGACCGGGTTTGTCGAGTTCGTGCATGATATCCTCCAGCGTGGGGAGCCCGCACTGGGGGCTTACGAAGGCGGTGATGTCGATCTTGGAGCGCAGCTCCCTGCTGGCCATGAGGCCCTCGACGGTGGTGCCGGCCTGGCGTGCCATCTGCTCTACCAGGGGGTAGCGCTCGGGGTGGACGGCACTGCGATCCAGTGGATTGGAGCTTTCCCGCACTCGAAGGAAGCCTGCACACTGCTCGAAAGCTTTGTGGCCCAACCGCTCTACCTGCAGCAGCTGCTGTCGTGAGGAGAAGGGTCCGTTGAGGTTGCGGTACTGCACGATATTGCGGGCCAGGGCGGGGCCGATACCGCTCACGTAGGAGAGCAGCTCCTGCGAAGCCGTGTTGAGCTCGACGCCCACGCTGTTGACGCACGACACAACGACATCGTTGAGGCTGTTGCGGAGCATGGTCTGATCGACGTCGTGCTGATACTGCCCCACTCCGATGCTGCGCGGGTCGATCTTCACGAGCTCGGACAGCGGGTCCATCAGCCTGCGGCCTATGCTGACTGCGCCTCGCACGGTGACATCGTATTCGGGAAACTCACGTCGGGCCACATCGCTGGCTGAATAGACGCTGGCGCCGCTTTCGCTGACCATCACGGCTATCACCTTTCGAGAGAAGCGGCATCGTTTGATCACGTCCTCTGTGTCGCGGCCTGCGGTGCCGTTGCCTATGGCTATGGCTTCAATATGGAAGGCTTCGACCAGGGCTTCCAGCTTGGCGATGGCGGCCCGCTCTTCGCGTACGGATGTGAAGGGATAGATGGTCTCGTTGTGGAGCAGCCGGCCCTGTGCATCGAGACAGACCGTTTTGCATCCGGTGCGAAAACCGGGGTCGATGGCCAGTATGCGTTTCTGTCCGAGGGGCGACGCAAGGAGGAGCTGACGTAGATTTTCGGCAAAGACCTTGATGGCTTCCTTGTCGGCCTTCTCTTTCAATAGACTGTAGTATTCATTGGATATAGACGGGGAAAGAAGCCGCTTGTAGCTGTCGCGGACGGCGAGTGCCATCTGCTGGGACGAGGGATAGTTCCCACTCACGAATTGGCGTTCGAGTGCCTGTATGGCATCATCGTCCGAAGCTGGTGCAATCTTTACACGCAGGAGGCCTTCGTCCTGTCCGCGAAACATGGCCAGGATTCTGTGGGAAGGGGCCTTCATCGCATTTTCTTCCCACTGGAACCACGACTGGTATTTGCCGGCTTGCTCCTCTTTGCCTTTTGCCACTTGCGAAGTGAGCATGGCGCTACGGCGATAGATGTTGCGGATCTTTGTGCGGGCCGCGATGTTTTCGGAGATGCGTTCGGCTATGATATCGCGAGCACCGGCGAGGGCTTCATCGGCAGTGGTCACGCCTTTGTCGGGATCAATGAACGGCGCTGCGAGATCTTGAAGCGATGCGGAGTACTGCTGTTGCAGCTCGTTGGCCAAGGGTTCGAGACCTTTCTCTGCCGCCATAGTGGCACGTGTCTTGCGCTTAGGCTTGTAGGGAAGGTAAAGGTCTTCCAGCTCGGTGAGTGTGGCGGCCTTCATGATATGCTGTTGGAGTTCGGGGGTGAGGCGGCCTTGATCGGCGATACTTTGAAGTATGGCATCGCGACGACGATCCAACTCCTGTGCTTTGATATACAGGTCTCGGATAGCAGTAATCTGCACCTCGTTGAGAGCCCCTGTGGCTTCTTTGCGATAGCGAGCTATAAAGGGTACGGTGGCACCCTGGTCTAAGAGTTGCAGTGTTTTTTCGACCTGGCGTACACCCAGGTTGAGCGCCTGGGCGATATGTTGTGCATAGTTGGTAGTGGACATGGGTATTGATTCAAATTAGTGATTATACCGGACGATCTTCGTAATCTTTGATGCATTTGGGAATAAGCCGCTCGTACTTTTCGGAGCCAAAGAGCGGCGAATTGATAATCATATCGGCTGTGGTACGATTGGTTGCGTAGGCGATGTTGTAGAGCGAAGCTAGGCGTGACAGGCCTTGAATGTCGGCATTATGACCTTGCACGATAAGGTTGTCGCACCAGAAAAACAACACATCGAGCTGTCCTTCGGAGATCATCCACGAGAAACCAGCATCGCCACCCAAAGGACCGCTCTTAAGTCTTGTGACTTTGCCTACGAAAGGATATATAAGCTCTTCTCTATTGCGACAGATAGTCTGGCCGGTCACCGGATCGGTGTATTCCTCTTGCTGTGGATTGCCCTGGGCGTCGGTAGGTGTGGTGGCCACGCATATCTCGGTGATCAGTCGTCCTGTAGTGCCTGTGGCAAAGATATTGTGCATAAGGATTTTTTCGCGATTCATAGTAACCCACTCTACAAGTTCCTTTTTGCGAGCATCGTGAGCTACAAAGGCAATGTTGAGTTTTTTCATGTTGTTGATGGTTTTGGATTATTATATTAGGTTGCCAATAGATTCTGCTTGATTTTTCAGTTTGCAAAGATACACATTATTCCGAAATGATAACGAAAAATGATTGGCCCGCGGCACGCAACGCTAAAACACTTGGTTGATAATAAACGCTATACGTGTCTTTTGAACTTTTTTCGATTGTTTGTCGGCAGACTACTCATTGTGCAGACTTGCCATGCAGACAGGCAATAAAAAAAAGACAATGCCGTTTCTATCTTTTGTAATAACGTAGCGTCTTATTGCCCATGCCATGGGCTGAGACTCTGATAATGATAACTGGCCATGGACAAAATCACCATTCTTTGGGCTGACGACGAGATTGATCTGCTGAAGCCTCATATTATGTTTCTTGAAGAAAAAGGCTACGAGGTTGTGCCTGTGATGAGCGGCGACGAAGCTATCGACGAGCTGAACGGCAACAATATCGACATCGTGTTTCTAGACGAGAATATGCCGGGACTGAGCGGTCTGGATACGCTGGCTATCATCAAGGAGAATCACCCCCGCCTACCTGTGGTGATGATTACCAAGAGTGAAGAAGAGCATATTATGGACGAGGCTCTGGGCGGCAAGATTAGCGATTATCTTATCAAACCGGTAAATCCTAATCAGATTTTGCTGAGTGTGAAGAAACACACAGAGGGCAGCCGTCTGGTGAGCGAGAAATCGACGATGAACTATCAGCAGAAATTCCGCGAGATAGCCATGCGGTTGCAAGACCGTATGGATGCCGACGAATGGATAGCAATGTACAAACAACTGGTGTATTGGGACATTGAACTATCAAATTCTGATGATGACAACATACACGAAATATTCCACTCGCAACGCAGCGAGGCCAACATGCTTTTCTGCAAATATATCGAGAAGCACTACATCGATTGGCTCAACGGCAAGGAGGTGAAGCCTCTGCTTTCTACTACAGTATTGAAAGAGAAGCTGTTCCCCTTGTTGGGCGACGATTGTCCTACTTTCCTCATCGTGATAGACAATTTCCGCTACGACCAATGGAAATACCTGCAGCCTTCGATAGAAAAGTACCTTCGTACAGAGTGGGACGGCATATACTACAGCATCTTGCCTACCACCACACAGTTTGCCCGCAACGCTATGTTTGCAGGTCTTATGCCCAGTGAGATCGAGAAGAAATATCCGCAATACTGGGTAAATGAAGACGAAGAGGGATTTAAAAACCAATACGAAAATGAGTTGCTTGATGAGCAACTGCGTAGGCATGGTTTCACGATCAAACACAGCTATAGCAAGGTTCTCAATGTGGACTTCGGTATGAAACTTGTAGGCAACATGCGCAACATGATGAACAACAAGCTGAACGTGATCATTTACAATTTTGTGGACATGCTTAGCCACGCTTCTACCGACTCCAACATCGTACGTGAGCTGGCTAACAGCGAACAAGCATACCGATCGGTGACCAGCTCTTGGTTCGAGCACTCGTCTCTGTTGGAACTTATCAAAGAACTAAGCAACGTGCATTGCAACGTTGTCATCACTACCGACCACGGTAGCGTGAGGATCGATAACCCGGTGAAAGTGAAAGGTGATCGTGATATCAGTGTGAATCTTCGATACAAACAAGGCCGACTGCTAAACTACAACCCGAAACAAGTATTTGAGGTGAAAGACCCTGCGAAGATTTTCCTCCCCCAACGCCATATCTCTTCGCCCTACATCTTTGCTCGCAACAACGATTTCTTTGCCTATCCCAACAACTACAATCAATATGTGCAGTACTACGATAGCACATTCCAGCATGGCGGCATCTCGATGGAAGAGGTTCTGATCCCCTTCATCGTGTTTAGAAACAAATAGTGAGTTCAACTCATAAATGCAACTTTTACTGAAAAAGAGGACGCAAAGAGGCGAAGCCTGTTAAAACTCAAAAGAGAAACCTCCCAAAAATGGAGATTCCCCTTTTTGATTGAGGAAAAATGCTTATCTTTGCCTCGATCCAAAAAGAAAAAGATATGAAGCATTTAACCGAGGTACAAAGGTACGCAATTTCCGTGATGTGGTAAAATGAATTTTCAAAAACCGAGATAGCAAGCCCAATAGAGTTAATCAAAATGAATAATATAAACAGAATTGTAAGTATCATTGTTTGCGTGTTTTGGATGGTATCATGCTACTCTCAGAATATCCTGTCAGGAGGAATAACTAAATACGAGAAATGCGTTGATTTATTTTGCCTATTGGATTCAGACGGACTCTATACCAATATTCCAGATGCCGAGAATTATTTTGTTAATAGTAATATTGTTTTGGCCAATATGGAAAGACGACAATATTTACGCATGACTCATTATCCTGGGAATCCTATGGGGGTGATGAGCTTATTCGAGGTAGGGTATCTTTTTGATTTGGATTCATGCTTGTCTTATGATTATGATGGGGCGTTTTTGACAAATAACAATGTCGCTCTTGGTGAGTTGGCGGATAATATTATAAAGGTTCAAGGAAAACCTACTCGGATTGAAGAAAAGGATGGATGTAGGATATATTGTTATTGGGTGGATGAATCTAATTCGGAATATGTACGAGAGAACAATGAATATGCTTATTTTGTTGAGTACTGGATTAAAGATAGAAGACTTGTTAAGTTGAAGTTTGGTTTTGTATATCCTTAATAAATGATACTTTTGATTGGGTATAGACCCTTACCATTATGTGTCCTATTCAAAAAATCCACCTTAAACACAGCACTCCACCCACTTGTCAGATACTGAAAAAATTGACTCATCAGGCATCCAATCGCCTCAAAAATCCCAATAGTCGCAAAAAAAATCGTACTATTGCATCGTGAACCGATCAACATCAACATATTGCCAAATCTACGAAAACACCACTTACAATGGGGTAATATCCAGTCTCCCTTTCACCGGCAAAGAACGCGACGAGGAAACTGGCTATGGATACTTTGGCGCGAGGTATATGGATCACGAGTTGATGACCATGTGGCTGAGCGTGGATCCGATGAGCGACAAGTATCCGTCGTTGAGTCCGTATAATTACTGTGCGTGGGACCCAGTAAAGCTGATTGACCCGGATGGGAGAGATGTATGGGAAATTGATAATAAAGGTAATATTGTCAGTCGGACCGAGGATAAGACTCGTGATGCTTTTTACATGGTCAACAGCAAAGGGGAGAGATTGGAAGATGCGTGCATTGAATTCGATTATGGCACTGTTACCCAAACGAAAACATTATCATTAGA
>JAZUDW010000105.1:0-20936 GCA_045639845.1 Bacteroidales bacterium | reverse complement strand
TAATTAATTATTTCTATACTTTTATAGAAAACAGTTCCACCCTCCACACCCCACGAAGCCCATCGACATATGAAAAATTGATTCGCGCACGCGCGAGGGAGAAAACACAGAGCTCTTATTTTTGAAATAAGACACTCTTCTAAATCGCTTACAGAGCTCTGCTGAAGGCCAAGAAGACACTCTTCTTAGATGCAGAATGGTGGTGCTGCTTTCCGTCAGTTGGATAGAAGAAGTTAATTTCATCATATAAGTATTTGCTTAGATCTCTTTGCAAAAATACGAAAAAAATTGAAACCACAGCAACGAATTTGTCTTTTTTACGCAAAAACCATTTTCTCCCACCCCCGAAAAACTTCCATTGGAGGTATTTGCCCCTCCAATGGAGGAATTTGGCATTTTTTTTTTTTTTTTTTTTTTTTTTTTTTTTTTGTACCGATAAAGCCAAGAATAGTGGCAAAAATGAACGATATTTTACCCAAAAAAAACTTCCATTGGAGGAATTTTATTTTCGTCCCACATCATTTTACGTGAAAATTGTTGATTCCGGACAAAGCACACCTGCATTTTCACCTCGCTTGACAGCGAAATCAAAGAAAATTGCCCTAGGTATTCTCCCGAAAAAACGATACATACAAATCTTTGTTCAACGCCTTCGGTGAAACGAAAAGCGAGGTCGGCGACCGAACGGGGGGTAACCGAGGTCGGCAATCATTACCACTCATCACCTATCACTGATCACAAAAAAACTGTTTACGATTAAACTTTCGGATAATTCACGGTCATTTGCGTTTTAATTAACCATTAGAGGCCTCCCGATTGTACAATTAATGTTGAAATGTTACGTACAAATCTGCATTTAATTCTTCAGCGAAACGGGAATTAATTCGTGAAGAGTGATCCGAAAAATGTAAATGCAGGGTAGTATTGTCTGTTCACTCACCACTATTCACTCAAAAAAAACATGAGACGATCCCGCCGAATAAACAGAACTTTATATCACCTTGTCGAAAGACGGGACCCCGACTGCTTGTAGCTATAAATATGAATCAAACTTGGGTAACGGTGTCGCAGAAGAATGCCCGAAGATAAATCTTATAGAATACGCGAGATCGTTTATAAAGAGATATATGTGATGATGAAAAAAATAACTTGGTACACAATGTTATGACAGCTTGATACGCTTTTTATTCTCCGTGTTGTTTGCTCCGCTGCGTAATCCTTGCAGGAACACTATCGAAGTCTTCTGGATTTCTTCACATTGTTGGCTATATCGACCATTTTGCTACTCTGCAAGTGGGGACTTGCTGGCCAAATGCTCAAAGGTTTACCGAACTTTCTCGTCCTTCTTTGTTCTCGTTTTGCACAATCCTTACGGACCACTATCTAAGTCCACAGGTCTTCTTTGCATAGCAGGCTATGCTCATTGGCTCGATGCTGGTCGCCGACTTATTATTCATCATCGCTAAAGTTTTTTTTCAGTTCTATTTTTTTCTTTGTATTTTTGCAGTGCCTTTGTGTCTGTATGACGGCAGAGGAAGAATGAAGAAAACGAATTAATTATAAAAAAAGATACTGATGGAAAAACTTATCATTACCGCTGCTATTTGTGGCGCTGAAGTGACCAAGGAACAGAATCCCAACGTTCCTTATACCGTAGAAGAAATTGTTCGCGAGGCTAAGAGCGCTGTTGATGCTGGCGCTGCTATTGTTCACCTCCATGTACGTGAGGATAATGGTAAGCCTACCCAGAGCCACGTTCGCTTCCAGGAGTGCACCGAGGCTATCTTGAAGGCTTGCCCCAATGTGATCCTCATCCCCTCTACCGGTGGTGCCGTGGGTATGACCCCCGATGAGCGTTTGGATTCTACCAACACCAATCCCGTGCCTGAGATGGCTACCCTCGACTGCGGTACCTGCAACTTCGGCGACGAGATCTTCGACAACACCATGCCTACCATGCGTGCTTTCGGTAAGCGCATGATGGAGCGCGGTATCAAGCCTGAATACGAGTGCTTCGAGATGGGTCATCTCGACACTATACTCACCATGGCTCGCAAAGGCGAGGTGCCAGGTGCTCCCATGCAGTTCAACTTCGTGCTTGGCGTTCCTGGCTGTACCCCCGCAACGGTTGACAACCTCTGCTGGCTCGTGAATAAGATACCTGCTGGCTCTACTTGGACCGCTACCGGTATTGGCCGTCATGCTTTCACGTTGGCTGCTCCCGCTATCGCTATGGGTGGCAACGTACGCGTAGGTTTCGAGGACAACCTCTACCTGGAGCGTGGTGTGCTGGCTAAGAGCAACGGTGAATTGGTTGACAAAGTGGTCCGTATGGCCAAACTGCTGGGCCGTGAGGTGGCTACCAGCGACGAGGCTCGCGTAATCTTGGGTCTTAAGAAATAGTAAAGAGTTTAGTGATGAGTGAACTGACAATACTGATTTGATGATCGAAGACTTCTTCAGATAACAATTAAACAAATAAACAACCAAACAGCGTCAGCCTCACTGATCACTTAAAAGAGAATAATATGAAAAAGACTTTTGTAATGTTTATGGCCATGGCAGCCTTAATGGGTACGGCCGTGGCTCAGACTAAAGCTCAGAGCGAGCAGATGCTGCGCGAACGTTTGGAGATGTTCCACAAACGTGATGCGGCTCAGCATTTCAACAAGAATATTCCTTTGGGTACTCCTGCCCAGATGGCGAAAGAGGGTGCCAAAGCTGGTTTGGCTTTGCCTGCCGACCGCTGGTTCCCCGGCGAATGGGAAGAGGTAAAGGCTATCGTGGTGACGTGCTACTACAACTACTATCCTGAGGGTCATGTGGGCGACCAATATTGGACTGCCGATCCTATGGTGACTGGTGTGGCCGACTACTACCACTATACTGGTGGCTGGCAGCAGGCTGGCTCGGGCCCCTATGTGGCTGTGCCCGATACTGCCAATGGCAGCTTCCAGGATGTGTTTTTCTACCTGATGGATGCTATACAGCTGGGTGGTGCTGAGGCTTGGGTTCGTGTAGAGCAGGCTTCGGATTCGGCTATCATCAAACGCAAATTGGCTCGCATGGGTCTCCGTAACGACAACATGCGTTTTATAGAAGGCTCCGGCAACTCGTTCTGGTTCCGCGACTGCGGTCCTATCTGCTTCTACTACGGCGATCAGGACAGCGTGGCTATGGTGGATTTCGAGTACTATCCCGGTCGTGCTCTCGATGACTCTCTGCCTTCGCATATTGAAGCCCAGATGGGTATTCCCAACTACATCACCACTATCGAATGGGAAGGTGGTAACTGCTTGGTTGACGGTGCCGGCATGGTGCTGAGTAGCGATGCTATCTACAGCAACAATATGGATGGCTATGGCCAACTGTCCTGGGACGGTGTGAACCCCAACACCATCAACTATACCAACAAGCCCGCCCTCACCCGTGCTCAGGTGAAGGATTCTCTTGCTCATATACTAGGCACTCGTGCCACCTATATCCTCCCCACCTTCAAGTATGACGGCGGTACGGGTCACGTGGATCTCTATGCCGATATGTGGGACGAGAACGAGTTCGTATTCTCTATCATGCCCGATTGCTACAGCAACTGGGCCGACTACAAGACGGGACTGAAGAACATGGATTCGCTGACTTCCTATATGTCTTATTTCGACGTGAACTATAAGAGCCACGGTATTCCTTTCCCCAGCACCAACAATGGCGGCACTTTCTCCAGCCAGTCTTCCTACAATAGCAACTTTACCCGTACCTACAGCAACCATACCTTCGTGAACAATGTGCTCGTGCAGCCTTGCTTCTCGGCTGTGGTGAACGGTGTGCCTCAGGCTCAGTGGGATGCTGAGAACCTCGAAGTGGTGAAGAAAGCTTATCCTGGCTACACTGTTTATCCTATCGACGTTCGTAGCTTCGACGGCTCGGGCGGTGCTATCCACTGCATCACCAAGCAGATCCCTGCCGACAATCCTATCCGTATTCTCCATCCCTCTATCACCGGCGACGGCAATGCTTATGCCAACAGTAGTGCTACTATCCGTGCCGAAATAAGCAATCGCAGCGGCATCAGCGAGGCTAAGTGCTTCTACCGCGTAGACGGCGGTGCATGGCAGGAGGTGTCTCTCGCCGACAACGGCGGCACCTTCAGCGGCACTATCCCTACCAACACCTTCACTCATGCTGCCGATGCCTACAATACCGTTGAATACTACATCGCTGCTACCAGCAACAATGGCAAGACCCAGACCAAACCTATCACCGCTGGTCAGGGTGGCTACTACACCTTCTACATGGGTGTAAACATGCCTCTGGCTATAGAAGAGGCTGAGTCCGACATGATGGGCGAATTCTTCCCCAACCCTGCTATCGACAAGACTTCGATCCGTATGAACCTTGGCGATGGTATGCACTACAATGTTCAGATTGTTGATGCTATGGGCCGTACCATCCATGCTACCACCCTCGATGCTTCGGGCGACATCCTCTACAATATCGATACCCACAACTTCACCAAAGGTATCTATAGCGTAGTGTTTACCGCCAACAACGGTGAACGTATCGTTCGTCGTATCGTGGTACAGTAATGCTGATCGACATTCATTCGCATCATATCCATACTGCGGAGGGCATTCTTGCTCCCCGCAGTTTTGGTATTCATCCATGGCTGTCGGATCTTTTCACATACTCCGATCTGCCAGACTTGCGTCGTGCGCTTGAGGCGACGTGTGGTCAGGACGGGGTGGCGTTGGTGGGCGAATGCGGCATGGATGCCCTTCGCGGTGCCGACAAGGCGTTGCAGCAGGCGCTGTTCGAGATGCATGCGGAGGTGGCTGAGGCTGTGGCCAAGCCGGTAGTGGTGCATTGTGTGCGTTGTTTCGGCGAGTTGATGTCTATGCGCAAAGCACGACGGTACAGTATGCCCTGGATAGTGCATGGCTACATGGGGTCGCCACAGATGGCACTGCAGCTGTGGCAGCTAGGTATCTGGTGCTCCTTTGGTGCTGCCATAATAGACTCTAAGCATCACAAGCCTATAGAGGCATTGCGGCAGCTCGGGGCTGAACGTCTGTTTTTAGAGACCGATGCCTCGGCAGTGGCTATTGATTCTGTCTATGCAGCAGCTGCAGAACATCTGATGTTATCGGTCGATATGTTGGCGTGTACAATAAATGAGAGTCTTTCTCGTTTACTTAGTGATGATAAAAAATTACTTGGGACACAATAGTATGATTACTTGGCACGCTTTGGTTCTTCGTTTTGCTTGCTCCTCTGCGCAATCCTTGCAGGAACACAATCGAAGTCCACAGGACTTCTTCATATCAACTCCAAAATATCTCAACAGTCTATAGCAATTCCTACCACCCGAACTATGGTCGACGACCGAAGTGAGCCAGGGTTGACGACTAGGATGGGGTGACTTGTTAGTTCATAAAAATAATTTTGTAATTTTATAATAATGAATATCTCAGGCATTGTGACCACGCTCAACGAAGAGCACAACATTGCAGACTGCATCGCTTCGTTGCGTCTGGTGTGCGACGAGGTGGTGGTGGTGGATTCCTACAGCTCGGACCGCACATGTGAGATAGCCCGGGAACTGGGTGCTAAGGTGGTGCTGCAGTCCTATCTGGGCGACGGCATACAGAAGAATGTGGCGTTGGCCCATGTGAAGAATCGCTGGGTGCTGAGTATCGACGCCGACGAGCGGCTGATGCCCTCCCTTGTGGAAGCCATCAAAGCGCTGGATCTGGACCATACCTCTTTCGATGGCTTTGCCGTGCGACGAAGAAATATGGTGGGCAGCCGTTGGGTGAAAGCTTGTGGCTGGTATCCCGACTATCTGGTGCGCCTCTATCGTCACGACAGGCTGCGTTTCCGCGATGTGAAGCAGCATGCGGGTGTGCCTACCGACAATACTTGCAAGCTCAAAGGCGATCTGATGCACTACCGCTATCGCAACATCGGTGAGCTCTTTGCCAAACCGGGACGCAACTACAGCACCCGTGGGGCGAAGATACTGTATTTGAAAGGTAAGCAAGCCAATGCCTTCACCCCGGTGCTGCATGGTGTAGGCGCTTTCCTGTCCAATTATTTTCTTCGCAAAGGTTTCCTTGGTGGCATCGACGGTCTCACACTCTCGTTGGCTGTGGCTACCAACAGCTATTTGAAATATGCCAAACTGCTCGAATATCAGCGAGACAAGCAAGTACGCGATCAGGAAGATTTCGAACAAGTATGGTGATCGGCTCTCCCCGGGTTGGATGACGCTGAAAGAGCAGCCATCCGGAAATTCCGAAACTGTGATATCCCGACAAACTCTCTGAATCAACAGAAAACCATTCAACAGTAATTAAAATCCACAATTCAACAATAAGTACCTCTCATGCCCGAAATTACTCAACACAACAAAGACCTTTTCTCGGCCTATACCTTCCAGCAAAAACAGCAGCTCTATGCTGCCCTTAGTGAGCTTTATACCGACAATAAACGTGAACTTTTCGACACTTTGGTGCTCAACCGTACCCGCCATATCTGTGTGATGGTTGAGGATATCTATCAGTCGCACAACGCCAGTGCCGTGTTGCGCAGCTGCGACTGCTTTGGTGTGCAGGATGTGCATATTGTGGAGAAACACAACCGCTACAACCCCAATAGCGAGGTGGCTATGGGCAGCAACAAGTGGGTCGATTTCTATAAATACAAAGACACTTTGGAGGCCTACGACCATCTGCGTAGCAAAGGCTATCAGATTATTGCCACCACGCCTCATGAGAACGATACGATGATTGGCGACCTCGATATTACCCGTCCCACCGCTTTGGTGTTTGGCACCGAGCTCACAGGCCTCACCCAGGAGGCTATAGACCATGCCGACGGCTATGTGAAGATCCCTATGTACGGTTTCACCGAGAGCTTCAATATCAGCGTCAGTGCCGCCCTCAGCCTCTTCAGCGTCACCGAACGTATGCGTGCTGCCGATGGTCTCGACTGGCGTATGAGCGACGAGGAGCAGCTCACCCTCAAGCTATACTGGTCGCTGCAGGTGATCAAGAATGGCGAGCATGTGCTCCAAGAGGTGATCAATAGGCTGTTCTAAGCCGTCGATGCTATTGTTTGGCTCCTGCGTCTGTAAGAGGCGTGTGGTTGCCTATTGTATCTTTTTTTTAAAGAATATTACTTTTTTTGTATTTTTGCATTTTGCATTAAGCATAGCTACATCTTTATGGCAGAGGAACAAAAAAATATAATACAAGAGGTTACAAACGAAGATTACAAATGGGGTTTCGTTACTGATATTGAAACGGAGACTATCCCCAAAGGATTGAACGAGGATGTGGTACGCCTTATCTCTCAGAAAAAAGGTGAACCCGAGTGGCTGCTGGATTTCCGTTTGAAAGCCTTCCGCCGTTGGCAAGAGATGGAAGAACCCGATTGGGCACATCTCAAATACGAGAAAGTAGATTACCAAGATATTATCTATTATGCAGCACCTAAGCCCCGCGAGCTCAAGAAGAGTCTTGACGAGGTGGATCCCGAGCTGTTGGATACGTTCAACAAGCTTGGTATCAGTCTCAACGAACAGAAGCAGCTGGCTGGTGTGGCCTACGATGCTATTATGGACAGCGTGTCGGTGAAGACTACCGCCAGCGAGCTGTTGGAAAAAGAGGGTATCCTTTTCTGTCCCATCAGTGAGGCGGTGAAGAAATACCCCGACCTAGTGCGTCAGTATCTCGGCAGCGTGGTGCCTGCAGGCGACAACTTCTTTGCTGCACTCAATTCGGCTGTATTTAGCGACGGATCGTTCTGTTATATCCCCAAGGGGGTGCGCTGCCCTATAGAGCTCAGCTCCTATTTCCGTATCAATGCAGCTAAGACCGGCCAGTTTGAGCGTACACTCATTGTGGCCGACGAGGGATCGTACGTGAGCTACATGGAAGGTTGCACCGCACCTCAGCGCGATGAAAACCAGCTCCATGCCGCCATTGTGGAGATAGTGGCTATGAAAGATGCCGAGGTGAAATACTCCACCGTACAGAACTGGTACCCTGGCGACAAGCAGGGTAGGGGTGGCATCTACAACTTTGTTACCAAACGTGGCATTTGCAAAGGATCGCACTCTAAGATATCGTGGACTCAAGTGGAGACCGGATCGGCTGTCACTTGGAAATATCCCAGTTGTATT
This sequence comes from Bacteroidales bacterium, assembly GCA_045639845.1. Taxonomy (GTDB): domain Bacteria; phylum Bacteroidota; class Bacteroidia; order Bacteroidales; family P3; genus Colimorpha. The sequence continues at coordinate 12,754 of JAZUDW010000105.1, read as the reverse complement.
CTTCAAGGCGACGACTCGTCGGCCGAGTTCTATTCGGTTGCTGTGACCAACAACTATCAGCAGGCCGACACGGGTACCAAGATGATCCACATCGGTAAGAATACCCGTAGCACCATCATTTCCAAAGGTATCAGCGCAGGTAAGAGTCAAAACTCGTACCGCGGTCTGGTGAAGATCAACAAAGGAGCCACCAATGCCCGCAACTATTCGCAGTGCGACTCGTTGCTGTTGGGCGATCAATGTGGTGCTCACACATGGCCTTATATCGATGCCCACAACTCTACTGCTATCCTCGAACATGAAGCAACCACCTCCAAGATCTCTGAAGACCAGCTCTTCTATTGTCAGCAGCGTGGTATCAGTGCCGAGAGTGCTGTGGGTCTCATCGTGAACGGCTATGCCAAAGACGTGCTCAAGAAACTTCCCATGGAGTTTGCCGTTGAGGCTCAGAAACTGCTCAGCATCAGTCTTGAAGGCAGCGTGGGTTAGTATTCGATTTCACCATCACTCATATTCATACTCATCCTTTATCCGATGAAGAAACTATCCATGGACGACTTGGGCCGCATCAGTGTCCAAGAGTACAAAGAGTCGCGCAAGCTACCCCTCGTGGTGGTGCTCGACAATGTGCGTAGTCTCAACAATATTGGTTCGGTGTTTCGCACCTGCGACGCTTTCCGTGTGGAGCGTATCTGTTTGTGCGGCATCACTGCCACACCGCCTCATCGCGACATTCACAAAACGGCTCTCGGTGCTGAAGACTCGGTGCCATGGGACTATTTCGACACTACTGCAGACTGTGTGAAGCAATTGCGCAATCAAGGCTATGGCATCTATGCTGTGGAGCAAGTGGATGAGAGCATGATGTTGCATCAGTTCCAGCCCCAAGGCCCCATCGCTGTTATTTTCGGCAACGAGGTAGAAGGAGTAGATGAGACACTGTTGCCCCTTTGCGACGGTTGTATCGAGATACCCCAGTATGGCACCAAGCATTCGCTCAATATCAGCATCGCTGCTGGTATCGTGGTGTGGGATATGTGGCGCCATTTGGCATCGCACTATCTGGATACCACGGAGTAGAAAAATTGAATTTCGTTGATTGGTTGATTTTACTTCGGTTGCAGACCTTCGTTTGATTCAATGCTGTTTTGCTAATGAACAAACCAACAGCTCATTATGATCATATTTAAAAATAATAACTCTATAGCATGACCCCAAAAGAACAAGGATTCTATTTCCCCGCAGAGTGGGAAAAACATGAGGCCACCTGGCTCAGTTACCCTCACAATCAGGACTCCTGGCCGGGTAAGATCGAGACGGTAGTGCCATCCTACAACCTCTTTATCAAGACCCTTACCGAGGTTGAGACGGTGCACATCAACGTGCAAGACGAGACGATGGAGTTTCTCGTTAAAGCTGCCCTCAAGGCCGCAGGTGCCTTTATGGTTAATCTCGAGTTTCATCAGTTCCCCACCAACGATGCTTGGTGTCGCGATCATGGTCCTGCTTTCTTGCTCAACCGTCGGGAACCTGGCCGTCGTGCCATAGTCAACTGGAACTACAACGCTTGGGGTGGCAAATATCCTGCCGACCTCGACGACAAGATCCCTTCTTCCATCGCATCCCTGTTAGGCATGAAAATGTATCAGCCCGGCATCGTGATGGAAGGTGGCAGCGTCGATTTCAACGGCTGTGGCGACGTGCTTACCACCACCGCCTGTCTGCTCAACCCCAACCGCAACCCCCATCTCTCGCAGGCTGAGATAGAGCGCTACCTCTGCGACTACTATGGTCTGGAAAATGTGATCTGGCTCGATGACGGCATCGTTGGCGACGATACCGACGGCCATGTGGACGACCTCAGCCGTTTTGTGGCTCCCGATGTGATCGTCACCGCTGTTGAGACCGATAAGAACGATGAGAACTATGCACCGCTGCAGAAGAATCTGGATCTCTTGAACCGTTGTCGTCTGGCCAACGGCAAGCAGCCTACCATCGTTGAGTTGCCTATGCCTAAGCCGGTGATATGGGAAGACCAGCGTCTGCCCGCCTCCTATGCCAATTTCTATATAGCCAACGGTATTGTGGTGTTCCCCACTTATAAATGCGACGCTGATACCCGTGCAGCCTACATCCTCGAAGAGTGTTTTAAGGATCGTGAGATTATTGGTATCGACAGCACCGACATCATCTGGGGCCTTGGCAGTTTCCACTGCCTCAGTCAGCAGATGCCTGCCGAACTGGCTCGATAAATAAACAGCGAAGTATTGCTGTTGAATGATCAGTGATCTGACAATGCTACCCAGCAGGTACATTTGTCGGATCACTGATTTGTTTTTAGTGATCAGTGAAGAGTGATCAGTGATTTGACAATACTGGATTATTGTTGATTTGTTGAACTGTTAGCTCCACTGCGATAAGAGTAGCAGTTAGCTCCACTTCGATAAGAGTAGCAGTTAGCTCCACTGCGGTCGCTGACCTAACGGTTGATTTGATGATTTGATGATCGAAGACTCCTTCAATTAAACAAATAAACAGCGACAGCATCACTTATCACAATAGTTCTAATCAACAACAATCGTCCCCCTTTGTGATGAAAAATGTCGGGTATCACAATAATAGTTTTTTTTTGTCGTTAATCATTATTAATAATTAGAAAAAACAATATTGTATTACCCTATACTGAATCGTCATGTTACAGTTACAGTACATCAAAGAACACACCGAAGAAGTCATCGAACGACTCAAGATAAAGAATGTGCAGCAGGTAGAAGAACGCATTGCTGAGATTCTTACTCTCGACGAACAGCGTCGCAATCTTCAGAAACAGGCCGACGATCTCAAAGCCGAACAGAATGCCATCGCCAAAGAGATAGGCATGCTCTTCAAACAAGGCAAGCAAGATGAGGCCAACGCTAAGAAGGCCCGCACGGCCGAGCTTAAAGCCGAAGAGAAAACCATGTCCGACAAGCTGGCCGCTGCCGAACAGGAGCTCAACGCCAAGCTCATCTCTCTGCCCAATGCACCCCATATCTCTGTGCCCAAGGGTAAGAGCGAAGCCGACAATGTGGTGGTGGCCGAGTTTGGCACCAAGCCCGATCTTGGTCCCGACGCACTGCCCCATTGGGAGCTCTGTGCCAAATACGATATCGTAGATTTCGAGCTCGGCAACAAGATCACCGGTGCCGGCTTTCCAGTCTATAAAGGCAAAGGCGCACGTCTGCAGCGTGCCCTCCTCAATTTCTTCCTCAACAGTGCTGCCGATGCTGGCTTCATCGAGATCCAGCCTCCTCTGATGGTCAACGAAGCCTCCGGCCTCGGTACAGGCCAGCTGCCCGACAAAGAGGGTCAGATGTATCAGATACCCCTCGATGGCTTCTATATGATTCCCACCGCCGAAGTTCCCATCACCAACATCTATCGCAACGTCATTGTCAGCGCCGATCAGTTCCCCATCAAGCATGTGGGCTATAGCGAGTGCTTCCGTCGTGAAGCTGGCAGCTACGGCAAAGATGTACGCGGACTCAACCGTCTCCATGAGTTCAGCAAGGTAGAGATCGTAGTGATCGACCATCCCGATCGCAGCTACCAACAGCTCGAAGAAATGAAAGCCCACGTGGGTGGTCTCCTCGACAAACTAGGCCTGCCCTACCATATCCTCAAACTCTGTGGTGGCGACATCAGCTTCACCTCGGCCATGACCTTCGACTTCGAAGTGTGGAGTGCTGCTCAGCAGCGTTGGCTCGAAGTCAGCTCCGTGTCCAACTTCGAGACCTTCCAGGCCAACCGTATGAAGCTGCGTTTCAAAGATACCGATGGCAAGACCAAGCTCGCCCACACCCTCAACGGTTCGGCACTGGCTCTGCCTCGTATCGTAGCCGCTCTGCTTGAAAACAACCAGACCCCCGACGGCATCATCATGCCCGAAGTGCTGCGTCCCTATTTGGGCTTCGACAAAATCTGTTAGTCGAACCCTCGCTTTAATATCACATCGCCTCACGACTTTACATCGCCGTGAGGCGATTTCTTTTTTGTTACCCGACAGCAAAGGTGATCCGTGATGGTATAGTGATCAGTGTTGAGGGAGCCTCACTCATCACTGATCACTCAAAATATCAAATCAACGAATCAACCGTTAGGTCAGCGACCGAAGTGGAGCAAACTGCTACACTTACCGAAGTGGAGCTAACCGTTAGGTCAGCGACCGAAGTGGAGCAAACTGCTACACTTACCTCAGTGGAGCAAACTGCTACACTTACCTCAGTGGAGCTAACAAATCAACAATTCAACAGCTAAATCAATAGCGATAGCCTCACTGATCACTTAAAGAAAACAAATAAGCAACTAAACAGCCACAGCACCGCCTATCGCTAATCCCTTACCGTTCACAAATCACTCGGAGAGTATTAAAAAGTCACAATAATCCACTTTTTGATTACCGATAACGAAAAAAAGTGTATCTTTGCATTTTTAAAAGAATATAATAAACTTATCAAAACAATGAAAAAGAAAAGCATCCTTTTGGCCGGCCTTATGCTGATGTGCACTCTGCAGATTGGTGTAAATAAGCTGTTTGCCCAGAATGTGGACCTTAAGACTGCACAACGTCTCGCAGCTTATTATATGAGCGTTCAGTCTGGTCAAAAAAGTCTTTCTGCCGACGATCTTTCCCTTGTTTATGAGATAAAGAACGTGGCTCAGGACATTCCCGCACTTTATTTCTTCAACACCAACAATGGTGGCTTCATCATCTTCTCTGGTTCCGAATGCATGGATCCCGTTATCGGTTATTCTACCGAAGGTACCCTCGACCCTCAGAACCTTCCCGACAACATGATGAACTTCATCAACGGCCATGTGCAGACCATCGTGGCCGCACAGAACTTCAAAGCTCCCGCTTTCGAGGTGTATAAGTCTGCCTGGTCCGACCTCTATAACCAGACCCTCCCTTCCTATCAGGACAACCCCAAGGCTGTTTATACCACCCTCAAGTCCCTCTGGGATCAGGACTATCCCTACAATGCCATGTGTCCCACCCTCAATGGTCAGCGTTGCCCCACTGGTTGCGTGGCTACCATGATGGCACAGGTGATCAAATACTGGCGTTACCCCGTGGTGGGCAAAGGTAGCCTCACCTACTATTGGGAGAACGGCAACCAAGACCTCTCTGCCAACTTCGGCGAGACCCGCTACGACTACGACAACATGCCCGACACCATCCGTGGCAACATCAACCAGACTCAGGTCAATGCCATCGCCACCCTCAACTACCATTGCGGTGTATCCGTGCGCATGATGTACTATCCCGATGGCAGTGGAGCCTACACCTCTCAGTGGCTCGAGCGTGCCTTCCGCATGTACTTCAAATACCCCTCACAGGGCCTCAAATACGAGCAGCGTAGCGATCATTTCTACAACAACTCCGGTATCCCCAACTATCTTGATACCCTCTGGGTTGACAGCATCGGCAACGAGCTCCGCAACAAACGTCCCGTATGCTACGACGGCAACGACCGCTCCAGCTCCGGTGTTCACGCAGGCCACGCTTTCGTAGCCGAGCGTTTCAACACCAGCAACAAGCGAGTATGGTTCAACTGGGGCTGGTCTGGCTCCGGCAACGGTTGGTTCAACCTCATCACCTCTCAGCTCACCACCGCCGGCTACAACTTCTCTTCTGGCCACGGTGCCCTCTTCGGCCTCCAGCCTCCTGCCGACACCCTCGCTGCCCGCGAAGTGTCTATCCCCGAGGTAGAGAGCCCCGCTGTTGAGCTCAGCGCTATCTATCCCAACCCCGCATCTCAGCAAATCACCGTGCCTTTCTCCATCAACGATGGCAACAACGCTACCCTCGAGGTCTTCACCATCGACGGCCGCCTTGTAGAAAGCCGCACCGTATATGCTGGCCAGCAGCAGGCTGTGATCGACGTACGTTCCTACGCCCACGGCCTCTATGTGGTTCGTCTCAATGGCTTAGCCCGCAAATTCATGGTCCAGTAGTCGCTACTGCAGCAGAAACCATAATTTCCCTTAAGGTGGCATCTTCATCCCCGAAGGTGCCATCTTTGGTATTACACAACAATCAGATCAACCTTCGGGTGATTAGTAAGCTCCCCTTCGCCTATCGCAGTTAGCACCCCTTCGGTCGAGTTGAGGTTTGCAACAATCAAATCAACAATTCAACAGCTCAATAAACAGCGACCCAAGGGAGCCTCATTCATCACTTTAATCAAATCAACAAATAAACAAATCAACAGCTCAATAAACAGCGACCCAAGGGAGCCTCATTCATCACTTTATTAAAACATAAACAAAAATAATGTATAACATGAAAAAAATATTACTTATGACCATCGTAGCTCTGGGTATGGCGAGTTGCGCACACAAGGCTCAGGAGTCAGCCTCTGTTAGTCCTATCGACCAAGCTGCCATCCAATCCGCTATCGACAGCCTTCAGGCCCGTTGTCCCGAGTGCGCCGACCGCTTTCAGCGCAGCGTGCCCCAGGTGGCTGCCCTGTGGCGCAACGAGGATGGCACCCAAGACGACTTCGTGGCTTTCTGCCGCGACAACTTCGTTGCCGATAGTGCCGAACTGGCTGTCTTAGCCAATACCATTCAAACCAATATGGAGAGCCTCTGGGGATGCTACAACAAGATTGGCGTCGACCTCAAGCTCAACATCCATGTGGATGGTCCCGAGATCAAACCTATCGACGAGATGTTTGGCGGCTTCGATCCCTATGCCCATCTCGAAGAGGATATGTATGGTGCAGGCATAGCCTTCGTGACCGTGCTCAACTTCCCTAACTACAGCCTCGACGAGAAAAACAGCCTCGGCCAGCAGTGGTCGCGCACCCAGTGGGCCTATGCCCGTCTGGGCGACCTCTTCACCACCCGCGTGCCTGCCGCCTGCAACCAGCAGCTGGCCAAGCAGCTCGCCGATGCCGACAACTATATCTCCAACTACAACATCATGATGGGCAAACTCGTAGATGAGCAGGGCCGCCATCCCTTCCCCCCCATGGCCCTCATCACCCACTGGGGTCTGCGCGACGAGCTTAAGGTGCACTACGGCAAAGGCCCCGAAGGCCTCGCCAAACAGCGTATGATCTATCAGGTGATGAAACGCATCATCGACCAAACCATCCCTCAGTGTGTCATCAACAACGACACCTACGACTGGGATCCCTATGCCAACCGGGTGCTCAAAGAAGGCCAGGAACAGTCGTTCCAGAGCGAGCCCTGCACCCGCTACCAGTATTTCCTAGGCAATTTCCACGCCCATCAGCAGATGGACCTCTACAATCCTGTTCACAATACCGCCATCAAGCGTGCTTTCGAAGGCGACATGGAGGTGAGCTACGATGAGATAGAGCGCCTCTTCACCACCTTCTGCAGCTCCCCCCAGGTGAAAGCCGTAGGCCAGCTCATAGAGCAGCGTATGGGCCGCAAGCTTGAACCTTTCGACATCTGGTACGACGGCTTCAAGAGCCGCAGTGCCATCAATGAAGACGATCTCTCGGCCAAGACGCAGGCCCTCTATCCCAACAAGGAGGCTTTCGCTCAGAAAGGTATGCCCGGCATACTCCGTCAGCTCGGTTTCGACGATGCCACCAGCCGCTTCATCTGCTCCAAGGTCACCGTCGATCCATCGCGCGGTGCCGGCCACGCCTGGGAGTCCAATATGCGCTCCGACAATGCCCGTCTCCGCACCCGCATCGGTGCCAACGGCATGGACTACAAAGGCTACAACATCGCCGTACATGAGTTCGGTCACAACGTAGAGCAGACGCTCACCCTCCACAATGTGGATAACTACATCATGAAAGGCGTGCCCAACACCGGCTTCACCGAAGCCCTCGCCTTCGTGTTCCAGACCCGCGATCTCGAGCTCCTCGGCATCCGCAACAACGATCCCGACAAAGATGCGCTCAATACGCTCGATATCTTCTGGGGCTGCTACGAGATCATGGGAGTCTCGCTCGTGGATATGTATTCCTGGCAGTGGCTCTACGATCATCCCCAGGCCACGGCCGAAGAGCTCCGCGACCAGGTCATGGCCATAGCCCGCGAGGTGTGGAACCGCTACTACGAGCCCGTGCTGGGCGAGCACGACTGTGCCCTCTTGGCTATCTACAGCCATATGATCGACTCGCCCCTCTATCTGCCCAACTACCCCTACGGCCATATCATCCAGTTCCAGCTCGAACAGCAGCTCAAAGGCAAGAACATCGCCTCCGAGATCCTGCGCATCTATCCCGCAGGCCGTCTCACGCCCAAGCATTGGATGATCCATGCCGTAGGCAGCGAGGTATCTACCCAGCCCATGCTCGACGCAGCCCAGCAGGCTGTACAGCAGCTCAAGAAGTAAGCATCGATCACACCATTCTCTGTAGAAATGAACACATCATAGTCTCCTATGGCCATCACGTCTTTGTGGCCAAGGAGACTTTTTCTTTTATCATGCATAGGAGTGCACACCCCCCAGGAAGAAGTTAACACCGAAATAGGTGATTATCACACACAGAAAAGCTACCAAGCAGTAGGTGAAGAAAAAACGAGGATTTTGCACCCTCCCTATGCTTCTGCCATGCAGCAGCACTGCATATACCATCAAAGTGATCAATGCCCATACCTCTTTGGGGTCCCACGACCAGTAGGTGCCCCACGAAACGTTGGCCCATACCGCACCTATGAATATTCCTATTGTCAGAAGGAATACAGCAGGGTAGAGTACTATCTGGCATACCCGTTGCAAGTGCAACGAATGCTGAATGTTGAGTGGTGCTATCAGTGCTGTTGCCGAAAGTATAGCTATCATAGCCAATAGAGCGTAGGCCAACATGATTACAGCTACGTGGATACAAAGCAAGGGCGATTGAAGCACAGGCATCAGGTGAGTAATCATAGGGCTGGAGCCGCCCATCATAGCCACCATCATAAACACCCCTGTCAGCAGAAGGCCCACGCTGGGGGCCTCTTTCAGCCGTTGGCTGAACAATAGGCCTAAGAGTGCCACCACCATAGATAGGAAAAGCATGGTCTCATACCCGTTGCTTAGTGGAGCATGGCCGGCCACGAACCATCGCAAAACAAACAGCAGAGAGAGATAAATTCCCTCTATGCCGAGAATGATGATCGAAGCTTGGCGTAGGGAGGGCTTGTAGTCGGATACAAGTAGAGCAACGAATAGCGACAGCCCGATCAGAATACACAGTATAGAGACCATCCGTCGGGGAACCACACTGTTGTATATCTGTTCGGCCTTAAGTCTCATGGGCGAGGGTAGGGTAGAAGCTCCCCTCTGCTGCTGATAAAGGATTGTTTTTTCGATAAGTGTGTCCAATGCTGCAACATCACCCAGTGCCACCAGCTCCTGAGCATAGCTCAGACTCTTGCGAATAAAAAGGTATTCGTCGTCGGCAATATTCAGCGGCAGCTTGTCGCTTTGTGAGTACCAAGCCACAGCGCCGGCACTATCGCAAAGAGGGAATATCTTCAGCATCTGCCCACCGTAAAGCATGGTAATGAGTTGATATTTCTCGTTGGCAGCCATCATATGGGCATATCGTTTGTCCGAAAGCGACAAAGTGTCGAGCATTCGGAGAATATATTGGCTGTTATTGTCAAAGAATTGGTTTAGAGATACATATTTTTCGTCCGAATGCATTAGTGTGCGTACATCTCTGCCCTTTATCTTGAAGATAGGTTCCTGGCTCCAGTCGGAGTAGTAGAATATCCAGCCAGATAGCACCTGCTCGCTCGACAGACCCTTGTACGAAGGAGCTCCGTATAGTTTTGTTGTAAAATCTTTGGCCAGCGTAGAAACGGGGCACACCCTGCCCTGATAATACACACATAGCCGGCCCAGATGGCTGGCAGTCTCGGAGGGAAGAGTTCTGGGCCCCGCCGTTGCATTCACCGAAAGCAACAACGGCAGCAGAGCCGCAGCGCCCCTCAGCAGCTGACGGAAACGGCTGTGGGAGTCGAAGAAAAATGCCGACATGCTGATAAGCAATAATAGATAGCCGCAGTAATTCATTCCCGTGCCCCAGGGGTCGTGAGTCACCGTAAGCGTCACGTTGCCGTCGGAAGTATAGCCCGACTGGTATATTAGGTGTCAGTATTCTATTACAGTACAAACACTATTGCCTGTATCGTTCCACTCTTCTATTATTTCCAGTTTTCCATCGGTTGAATAGTAGAGAAAATAGGTTTCTGTTAGTCGTTTAACCCTCATTGATGCAAGTTGGCTTTTTGTAATCCTCTATCAGTTGTTGCTCATAACGATTGGCAGGTGTTACTAATTGGCGAAAATCTGATTTTTTCATATTGTATTTTGCTATGTCACTATCAATGAAATATCGTTGGCCAATATGCATTCCATCAATTCCTTTCTTTATTGGTCGTAGAATAGACCTGTACGAACTTCAACAACCATTTGTGCCTCTTTGCTCTCATTCTTGAAATTGTATTATACTATCCAAATGAGTTTGTGATTGGTGTGGCCTCCTGCATATGAAGTTAGTCCTTTAGTATGTTATCGGTTTGATTAGGATTGGATAAGTTGGCAGTCCTATGTTGGGGGGACCTTTTCCGTTAGTGATTAATCTTAATTTCCTCTATTCTTTTTGACTCGAAGGTTAACCCGTCTTTCTTTTCGACCTTGTTATTCATTATTTTTTGTGCTATTTTCTCTTTGAGACTCAAATTCTTACTTTCGGTCTTTGTTTCTTCATTGATTTCTGGATTGTTATCATTGGCATCCTTATTTACTACAGTATCAGTTTCGTCTGTTATTGTATATTCAGAAAGTGTTTCGTCTGTTGTTGTCTGAGTGCTATCTTCAATGTTTTCAGGCTTGATTATGTTTGTTTTTTTATTCGATTTCTTCTCGTTTTTTTCTATTTTTCTGATATCCTTGGTTTGTTCCATTGTCTCTTTGTTTGTGACGTTGAAACGCTCGATTATGGCAGCTGTTCCCAATAGGATGCCTATCAGACAAAGGACGATAAGATTTAGTTTTAACTTCGTCTTCTTCTTTTGCCTGTTACTATGTTCAGCAGGATATGTATGGGAGATAACATTTCTTTCGGAATTTAGGTTAGATAGCGACTTTGTGAGAGAATGGTTGTCGGTTGGCAATTGTTCAACTCCGTGTCTTCGTGCATGACATTCTCTGCATAGAACAATTAGTTCGTCTGGGTTGTACGACCACGGGTCGGCTTCGCGATAGTGTAGGTGATGAACGTTCAGTTTATTCCGCTTTCCGGGAAATTGACGTCCACAATCTGCGCATGTAAAGTTTCTCTCCTTTATAATTGCATAGGAGTATCCCTTCCAATAATCAGATTGTAGAAGCTGATGATATTCTTCTTTGGTCATGGTCTCAGTATTTTGTGATTTCTTGGTTTAATTACTTGTTTTTTCTTACAATCTTAATTTGTGCCATTTTATTAGCACTCTTGTCTCAAAAGCATGCTCGTTGACACTCTGTTTGTAAACGTAATATCAATACTTTTTATTGTTTCGAAAAGTAAGTATATTTGTGCATAGATTCAACATTGAAGTGCAACACCGTTGTGCAAAGATGGCAAAAATATTTGTTTAGGGCCAAAAAGATGGGGCGTTTTTGAATATACCTCGGGGTATTCGGGGGTAAAACCCCATGGTGTTTTATAGAATAATAATGTTTGTGTAAGGTATTGATTTGCCTATGGTGGTCTGGTCGGCAAATATGATTAGAGAAGTGTGCTTCGATGTATTTTGAAGAACACTTCTCTTGTTTTTTGGGGGTCGGTATGGAGTGTGTGTGGGTGAAGTCTCCATAAGGATAGGTATGGGTCGATAGAAGAGTCTGGCATGGGGGTATCACCTAAAGATGTTATATCTATGAATGGGCGATTGAGAGTGTGTCTGTCCCAGCGTGGGGTGCGTAGGCTGCTGGGTGTTTTCTTGTTTCGAGGAGCGGGGAACAAGTAGGTGCACAGATGATTTTTACCCCCGTGCGGTGAACGGGGGGATTTATATGGAATAGAGGTCTTTGCGGATGGTGCGTTCGATGATGTTGGAGGCCAGACCGTCGGCTGCCTGGATGAGGGCTATGAGCGGACAGCGGTCTTTGGCCACGTTGTAGTTGCTCTTGATGTCGTTGCTCTGGAAGGGGAGGTCCCAGGCCGACATGTGCCAGCGTATGGCTAGGATCTCGTGGTCGGTGAGGTCGAGACCGTTGAGGAGCAGCACGATGACGGATTTCTCGCCATGGCCTAGGGGGAAGTTGGAATAATCTACGTCGTAGTCGGGCACGTCCTCCCAGTTGCCGAAGGCTGTCTTCTGCCGCTTGACGGTGGGGCGGTAGATGTCGGCTTTGCAGACGTCGTGGAGCAGGCTGGCGATGATAACGCTGTCTTCGGGCAGGTCGGCCTCCAGCGTGGGGTCCATCTGCAGCATCTGGGTGCGGAGCCGCTGGGCTACGTGGCACACGTTGAGCGAATGCTCGAGGAGCCCGCCCTCTTCGTTGAGGTGGAAGCGGGTGGAGGCTGGGGCTTTGAAGAAGCCCAGGTCTTCGAGGGCTTCGATAACATAGTCGATTCCGTCGCGGTTGGTGGAACGGAGGAGCTGGAGAAATTCTTCTTTGTGGTTGTTCATGATGGTGAGGTTTTTGCTGTTTGGTTGTTTATCTGTTAGCTCCACTTCGGTAAGTGTAGCAGTTAGCTCCACTTCGGTAAGTGTAGCAGTTAGCTCCACTTCGGTAAGT
>JAZUDW010000104.1:0-17701 GCA_045639845.1 Bacteroidales bacterium | reverse complement strand
CTGCCCAAAGGGCCTTGAGCACCGCTAGAATAAAAATCAATAAGCGAAAAACGTCAGCTAAGCTAACAAGTCAATAAATGCCAAAATTGTCAAAGAACTCTTTAATATCGCGGCTCCTGCCGCCTAATTGTTAACTATTTTTTTACCGAACCATTGAAATTAGAATCCATAGTGGTAAGGTGCCACATCCATGAAGTACAATTTTTGAATAGAAATGTCCTGACGACACAGCCATACCTAAAAGATCATAATAGTTTAACAAATCTATGCCATTGTCCCTTATTTTAAGAAGATCAGATTTTATAAGCCTTCTTTTTACGGAAGGAATTTTTATGAATAGTTTTACTGGAGATAGCGAGACTATCATTAAGTATAGTTCCGTGCAAAGAATCTTGTTAATAAATGATTTCATTGTAACCTATTGGATGAATTATTTGTTGATAAATTCTTTCAAAAAGTTGTGTTGGACAATGCGTGCTTGTGTGTATATGATTAAAATCAATTTGTTACCATAATGCTCGATGCGCAAAACTTTTGTGCAAAATACACAAAAAATACTTGATATTTGCAAGCGTTTGTCGAAAAACGCTCGTCAACGAACCTGGCAATGTGTCCATACGATATGACGTGCTTATGTTTTGGGGTTTTGATGTTGTCGTCTTGCTGCTAACAGCAGAGTCTCTTGGTATTGGCAGCGAGAACTGTTTGTTCGTTTGGTTGAATCGTCATAGGGTACAGGGTCCTAATCTGATAAGCGGAATGCAATTCAGCACAATGGGCAAACTGACTATCTCGGTTTGTAGTGCCATCAGAGACCGGATGGCCAACGAGATTTGTGGCAGAGACTGATTGTTTTGCTTTGACTCAAAACCCGTCTGGATGCATCGTATCGATAGGTGCTCTAGATAAATTTCGCCAACGGGTTGTTGTCACTAAATCGGATGCAAATATACAACAAATTCCTTGAGCGTAGGAACGGAATCATATTCTTTGTTTAAGTTGACTTTTTAGGTGGTTTGATAGTGGGGAGTTTTGTCTATGTGGCGCTTCTTCTATGTTATCTTTGATATTTTTCGTGTTGCATTCTGTCATTTTGGCATAGGATTCTGATGCGAGTAAATGGAGTTGTCAGTTCTTAGATTGAATATTGTAAAGTATTGGTAATTAGCTTAATATGGTTTGATGTTTTTTTGTAAAAAATGCAGCGTTCTGTGATGGTCAACGCAGCGTTCTGCGAGACGCCTCGCAGCGTTCTGCATTAGGCTTAGCAGAACGCTGCGTTGATGCTTGCAGCCCGCTTCTTTTTTCCGAAGCCTTTGGTATGCTTGGCGGCTGACAATATGGCAGGCACGATAGAAGTGCGTTGTACTTATGTTTCCACCAAATTATTTTCGATGGAGAGAGCCTCTTTGTTTGGTGATGATAAAAAAATAACTTGAGACGATGTTTCTTGTTTTTTTTGTCTTTATGTCTTGTTTGGGTTGGAATCACTTCTGAAAAATCGGCATCAGTGCTGGTGCCGTCGTGGAATAGAGGGGGCGGCTATTTGCTGCAAGAGTGATGTGTGCCTAGCAGAAGCTGGGTGATAGAATAAAAAAAGAAGACTTCATTGCTGAAGTCTTCTTTCTGGGTGGGAGGTGGGATTCGAACCCACGACCTTCGGAACCACAATCCGGCACTCTAACCAGCTGAGCTACGCCCACCATGATGCTTTATTTCTTGAAAGCGTTTGCAAAATTACAACATTTCTTTTAATTGACCAAATTTATTTTGATTTATTTTTATAAAGTATTGATTCCTATTGATAAATTTTTATGTATGCAGTGTCAAAAAGTTGTGCCGTCTGTGTGATAGAAGCTGTTTTGTCACCTTTTTCTAGCCATTGGTGTTGCCTATATTATGTTAGTGTACTATTAACCTTTGGAAGTCAGTGGTTTGGTGGTGGTTTGAGATCTCCAATGTGCAGTCCGGGAGGTCCCCTGATGGGGATGGATAGAATTTGGTGATACGACGAGGTTTATTATTAATTACTGCTGATTAAAAAAGTATCTGTATCTTTGCATCATGATTTCAAAAGCAAAACAGAAAGAATTGTCGTCCTATAAAATGCAGAAAGTCTGTGATATGGACGGCGTGTTTGTGGTCGAAGGGCCTAAGATGTGTGGAGAGGCGCTTCGTGAAAAAATGCCGGTTAAGGTTATTGTAGCCACCCACGAATGGTTGGTCGATGCGCAATGTCTGCTGGGCTTCGATTTAGATAGTCTCTCTAAAAGTGTGCTCGACAGCGGGGCTATGCTGCTCGGCGATTTGACTCTTTTCGAAGCAAACGATTCCGAGTTGGAACGCGTGAGTGGTATGAAGACGCCCAATCAGGTGTGGATGTTGGTGAAACGGCCTACGGTCAAAGAGGTTGAGTGGGAAAGTATTGATAAGGTGTTGGTGCTCGACCATCTGCAGGATCCGGGCAATCTGGGTACTATAATTCGCACGGCCGATTGGTTCGGCATTCGCCATATTGTTTGTAGCAACGACAGTGTGAGTTGCTTCAATCCCAAAGTTATTCAGTCGTCGATGGGAGGTGTGTTCAGAACACATGTCCACTACACTCCTCTCGTGCCTTTCATGTCGCAGATGCGCGACCGGGGATATGCGATTTATGGAGCTGTGCTCAATGGTGCCAATGTATTTGAAACAGAAATGAGAGGTAAGAGTTTACTGGTGGTTGGCAATGAGTCGAAGGGTATCTCGCCCGAGGTGGTGTCGCTGATCACCGATGCCGTCAGCATACCTAACATTGGTGGCACCTGCGAGAGCTTGAATGCTGCCGTGGCTACAGCCATCTTGTGTGCCGAGTGGCTGCGATGATAAGTGAGAATAATGTCGCACACTTGAGATATTTTGGAGTTGAGACGAACCAAAGGTCTGCATCCGCAGTGGAGCTAAAGAGTACTTAAATAGCCCACAAATATAAATGCCTCTCTATGGTAGCATAGGGAGGCATTTATATTGAGGGAGAGTTATTTCCCAATAGTAGTGTTGCGACAATAGGGGGGGCTTACATTTGAAATGTAATAGGAATCCTTACCAGGTATCGAACGGGAATGCGGTTGAGTGTGGCGCTGTTCCATCGAGGCATGGCTCGTAGGATTCTGATCACAGCCGCCCCGCAACCGTCGCCTATATCGTCGATGAGCTTAATGTTCGTCACGCGTCCGTCTTTCTCTATGATGGCCATTGCTACTACTTTGCCTACGGTGTGATGCTTTTTGGCTTTGAGTGGATAGCGGATGTTTTGAGCAAAATAGCTATACATGGCTCGCTCACCACCATGGAACGTGGGTGCGGCTACTGCTGTGTCGGTGTAGGAATAGATACGGGAATAATAATCGTTGAATGTTGCAGTGCCGGTCTGAGCCGATGCAGCGGTGGGAAAGCTGATAGTAATAAGTAGCAAGATCGTTATTCTTCGGATCAAGAGTGTGCCCCGTTGTTTTCGCAGCTATTATAAAAAAAACGTTGTGGACTTGTCAGGCGTAGCCCACTTAGTCCACAACGTATGTTCTATAATTAGATTGTTATTTTACGATGGTCATCTCCTCAATGAGATTGCGAGCACCGGCAAATTTGTCGATAACGAAGAGCATATAGCGGGCATCGAGGCAGATGCAGCGCTGGAGGTTCTCTTCGAAGTCGATGTCGCCCGACATAGCTTCGCTGTTGCCATCGAAAGCAAGACCAATGAGGTTGCCTTCTGCATCGATCACAGGGCTACCGCTGTTACCACCGGTAATATCGTTGGTAGAGATGAAGCAGGTGGGAAGTTCGCCCTTGGCGTTGGCATACTGGCCGAAGTCTCTGGCATTGTAGAGCTCTTTCAAGCGAGCGGGTACTTCGAATTCGGTGCTGTTGGGGTTCTCTTTTTCCATCACACCGGTGAGGGTGGTGTAGTGGCTGTAGGAAACGGCATCGCGAGGATCGTAGGCTTTCACGTTGCCATAGGTGCAGCGGATGGTGCTGTTGGCATCGGGAGCCATGAATTTCTTGCCAGCATTCATCTGAAGCAGACCGTCAACGAAGTTGCGTTTGCCGCGCTCCAGGTTGTCGGCACTTTCTTGAGGAATATTGCTGTTGACAGCGATATAGGCTTCATAGATAGCAGCACCAGCCAGATAAACGGGGTCTTTCTCCATTGCCTTCATGTTGGGTTTCTTGGTGAAGTTGGTGAAGGACTCTTCGTTGCGGAAGATGGATTTTGTTACGAGGTTGGTTGCGTAGTTGGTCCAGTTGCCTTTGAATTTTCTGTTGGCTTCGTCGAGGAAGGCGGGACGGAACTGGGCGTTGATGTTGTTGAAGGTGTATTCGAAGAGAGCGGCGATGAGTTTGATCTCGGTAGCTTCGTCATAGTCTTTGTAGAAACCTTTCATGTTAGCATTGATCTCCTCGAAGAATTTGTCGATGCTCACCTGGTCGTTCTTGTCGATGCGAGGCAGCACGTTGTTGATTGTACGTCCAATGCGGAATGCCTGCCAGGGAAGTTCGGGACCGGAGAGGAGGCCTTCTACGATGTACTGGCTTGCTTCTTGGTAGAGAGCACGGTCGGCATAACCCTTCTGGATGAGGCCGAGAGCCTGGCCGTATTTGGCGTCTTTGCCGCGAGCCCATTCAGAGTACTGACGCTCGATGTCTTTCTTCACCTGCATGGTGTTGAGTTTCTTGAGGGCGATGTTGGCCTCGTGAGCGTTTTTCCAGTAGTTGGAGCAAGAAGCATATTTGGAAGCATATTTGATACGGGTAGCCTGGCTGGAGGCCATCTGCTCGCGGAGCACGTTGATCTTCACGGAACGAATCTCGTAAACGAGTTTGTTGGTGATGTTCATGGTCTCTTCAAGACCGAAAGAGGTGAGGAAGCGGTCGGTAGTGCCGGGGAAGCCCATAACCATAGCATAGTCGCCGTCTTTCACACCTTTGATGTTGACGGGAAGATGGTGCTTGGGAGTGAGGGGCACGTTCTTGTCGGAATAAGCAGCGGGGCTGCCATCGGGAGCGGTGTAGATACGGAAGAGGGAGAAGTCGCAAGTGTGACGAGGCCACATCCAGTTGTCGGTGTCGCCACCAAATTTACCCATGCTCGAAGGAGGAGCGCCTACCAGACGAACGTCTTTGTAGATAAGGTGAACGAACAGGAAGAACTGGTTGCCATTGAACATGGGGCGGACAGAGGCATCGTACTGAGTGCCTTCCACAGCTTTGGCGCTGATCTTCTTGCTGATTTCCTGGATGGCTTTTTCGCGGTCGGCTTCGCTCATTTCGTCGCTAAGCACTTTCTTCACCTGGTCGGTCACATCTTCGATGCGAACGAGAACAGAGGCGGTGAGGCCGGGGTTGGGAAGCTCTTGGTCTTTGGAATAAGCCCAGAAACCGTCGCGCAGATAGTCGTGAGCTACGGTCGAGTGCTCTTGAAGTTTGCCATAACCACAGTGGTGGTTGGTGCTGATGAGGCCCTGGTTGGAGATAATCTCACCGGTGCAGAAGTGCCAGAAGGGGCGGCCTTCGTTGCCCAGACCCACGATAGCATCTTTGATACAGCTTTGGTTGATGCTGTAGATGTCTTCGGGAGAGAGTTTGAAACCGGCTTTCTGCATGTCGGAATAGTTCTTTCCGATAAGGTTGAGAAGCCACATGCCTTCATCGGCTCGAGCGATGGTTGGGATCGAAAGAAGGAGTCCCAATGCTACTACTAAAGTCTTTAATTTCATAAGTAACGTTATTAATTTATTAATATATTATGTTATTTCTTAATAATTTAATGTTTTGCGATGTGCGTGAAATGATTTACAAAGTTACAACAATTTTTTTAATGGTTTCCAAAGGGTCTCTAAAAAATGTTAATATAGGCGCTGTGGCCTCGGATAATTGTAGATGGCTGATGTTCCGAAAACGCCGTATATTTTCCGAGGAGGGTATTGAGTAGGGTAGGTGTGATTAGGCTCTTTGTTGAGGACGTTGCAGAGAGGCGACTTCGTCATGCCTTCGTAGTACCTTCGTCATGCTCTCGTCAAACGATTATACTATCAACTCACTTTGGGTGTGTCTGCATAGATGGCATCTAGGCGGAACATGTGTGTTGTGAATATATGGGTTACTTGGAAGTGTTACTCGATTTTGTGGTACTGGGTTTGAGTACGATAAGTGTTACGGCCGATAGAATGAGCAGAATGCCTAATGCAAGGCGTAGCGAAAAAGATTCGTTGAATACAAAAATACCTATCAGCACTGCAGTAAGGGGTTCGAGTGCACCCATGATTGAGGTGGGGGTGGAACCGATGGCTTTGGCTGCAAAAGATAGCAGGCTGAGTGCAAAAATAGAGGGTACTACCGCCAACCACACGGCAAAGAACCAAGCACGCGGTGTTGCCAAAGGTTCGATGGGCTGGCCGAGAACCAGCGGGGTAAGAAGGTTGAAAAAGGCACAAAAGATCAGTACATAGAAGGTGACTTTGAACGGCGACATTTCGAGCTTGCCTCTATTACTGATGATGATATAAACGGAGTATGTGAGTGCGGATATCAATACTAGTAAAACACCTGTGGTAGAGAGCGTTCCTGCATCGCCGGTCCAATAGAGTAGGGCTACGCCGATCACACTGAGGATGATGGATCCGACTACCGACCAGGAAGCTTTCTCTTTGAACAATAGAGCCATGATGATAGCCGTCATGATGGGATAGGTGAAGAGTAGGGTAGAGGCTATGCCGGCATCCATGTAGTGGAAGCTGCTGTAGAGAGCAAAGGAGGATACCACAAACAGGCATCCTAGGGCTGTGAGGATACCCAATTCGTGCCTGGTGACTTTGAACGATTCTCTTCTAATCAACAATACGATAGCCATGATTACCAATGCTATGCCGAATCTGTAGAATAGCACAGAGTTGGTAGAGAGTCCCTCGTTGTAGAGGTTGAGTGCTCCGAGGGGATTCGTTCCATAGCATACGGCTGCGGTGATACCTGCCAATATGCCTGTTATTGTGTGGTTGGCTTTAGCGTTCATGTCGTTGATATGTATTGTATTGTTAGCCTACTTATTTCTACGTTTGGGTTTGCAAAGATACATAATAATTGTCTATCAAGGTCGAAAAATAGTGGATGGATGTTTGAGAAACGGAAAAAAATACTATTTTTGCAAAATGTTTCGAATGGCTTTCGAGCCTTTCGGGATGCTTTATTTGATTATAATAGATATAATTAATATATGATGTCAAATACAATAAAAATTAAAAAAGGAGTTGACATTCCGCTGGCAGGCCATGCCAAATTGGAGCGCGTAGAACAGCGCACCTTGGCTGAGTATGCTGTGAAACCGACCGATTTTATCGGTGTGGTTCCCAAAATGCTCGTTGCCGAAGGCGAAGCAGTGAAGGCGGGTAGTCCTCTCTTTTACGACAAGAACAATGAGTCGGCTCGTTTCACGGCCCCAGTGAGCGGTACAGTGAAAGCTATTGTTCGTGGTGCCAAGCGCGCCATTCAGGCCGTAGTGGTCGCTTCCGACGGCAAATATGAGAGTCTGCCTTTCGAAAAAGGTACTGCTGAGTCGTGCTCGCGTCAGCAGATCATCGATGCAATGGTACAGAGCGGTCTGTGGACCATGGTCCGTCAGCGTCCCTTTGGCACCATCGCCAAAACCACCGATACGCCTAAGGCTATCTTCGTAAGCTGTTTCGATTCTGCTCCCCTGGCTCCCGATTATGATTTTGCCATCCAAGGCCGCGAGGAATTTTTCCGTGCTGGTGTAAACCTGCTGGCCAAGCTGAGTGGCGGCAAGCTGCATTTGGGCTTCCGTAATGGTCAGAAGCTGGCTCAGGGGCACTTTGCACAGAATGTGGAGATCCATTTCTTCGAGGGTCCCCATCCTGCAGGCAATGTAGGAACGCAGATTGCAGCCATCGATCCTATCAACAAGGGCGAGATCGTATGGACCATGACTACCGAGTCTGTTACCAACCTTGGCCGTCTGTTCATTACCGGCGAATATCGTCCCGAGCGTTGTGTGGCTCTGGCTGGTCCTCAAGTGAAGAAACCTTGCTACTACCATACCATCATGGGCGCTACCCTCAGTGAGGTGTGCAAAGAACAGCAGATAGCACCCAACACCCGTATCATCAGTGGCAATGTGCTTAGCGGTACCAAGATCGAGCCCGATGGCTATCTGGGTGCTTTCGACAGCTTGGTGAGCGCTATCCCCGAAGGCGACTATTACGACTTCATGGGCTGGCTGGCTCCCGGTTTCCACAAATACAGTCTGCAGCGTACCTTCTGCAGCGCCTTCACCGCTTTCTGCGGCAAGAACAAGTCCGACAGTGTTGACAGCCCCAAGGCCGGCAACTACAAATTCGACACCAACTTCCATGGTAGCCCCCGCCCCTTCGTCCTCAGTGGCAATTTCGAGCAGGTGTTCCCATTCAAAATTTATCCCTTACATCTTATCAAAGCCGCCATCATTGGCGACATCGACCTGATGGAAAGCCTCGGTATCTATGAGGTAGAACCCGAAGACTTCGCACTTTGCGAGTTCATGGATCCTTCGAAGAACGAGATTCAGACCATTATCCGTCAAGCTTTGGAGAATATTAGAAAGGAGGGCATGTAATGAAACTTAGAGAATGGATCGATAAGATCAAACCCAACTTTGTTGAGGGCGGTAAATTCCCCTGGCTTAAGAGTACCTTCGAGGCTTTTGAGACTTTTGCCTTCACACCCAAGGATACCACCGTTCGTGGTTCCCATATCCGTGACGCTGCCGATATCAAGCGTACCATGATCACCGTAGTGTTCGCGCTCATTCCCGCGTTGCTCTTCGGTATGTGGAACGTAGGCCATCAGTATGCACTATCCACCGGCGAGACGATGACCGTGCTTGCTGCTTGGTGGTTCGGCTGCATCAGAATGCTTCCCCTCATCGTAGTAAGCTACGTTGTAGGTCTTGGCATTGAATTCGTATTTGCACAGATCCGTGGCCACGAGGTCAACGAGGGTTATCTCGTTTCGGGTCTCATTATTCCTATGATCGTGCCTATCTCCACCCCTCTGTGGCAGCTTGCTCTTGCTGTTGCCTTCGCCGTTGTTATTGGCAAAGAGGTGTTTGGTGGTACTGGTATGAACTTCCTCAATCCTGCTCTCGTGGCACGTGCTTTCCTCTTCTTCAGCTATCCCACCCATATGTCGGGCGATGCTGTATGGATCAGTGCTAAGCATTTTGGCGACGCTCTCACTGGTGCTACTCCTCTGGGCGAGGCTATGACCAGCACCGCTACCACTGGTGCCGATATGATTGCCGGCATGAAATACAGTGCTCTCGAAATGTTTATCGGTACTGTTCCCGGTTGTATTGGTGAGACCAGCGTAGTAGCTATCCTTATTGGTGCCCTCATTCTCCTGGCAAGCGGTATAGCTTCTTGGCGTGTGATGCTGAGCATCGTACTGGGCGGTGGCCTGATGGGTCTGCTCTTCAATGCTATCGGTGCCAATGCCTATATGCAGCTTCCTTTCTACTACCACTTCATTATGGGCGGTTTCGCTTTCGGTACTGTATTCATGGCTACCGACCCCGTTACCTGTGCTCAGACCAACTGTGGTAAGTGGATCTATGGTTTGATGATTGGTGCTATGGCAGTGCTTATCCGCGTGATCAACCCCGCTTATCCCGAGGGTATGATGCTCGCTATTCTGCTCATGAACTGCTTCGCTCCTCTGATTGACCATTGCGTTGTGGCTTCCAACATCAGCTATCGTAAGAAACGTGCCCAACTTAAAAAGTAAGGAGGATTGTAGTAATGAAAAAATTTAGTAATACCTATATATTTTTATACTCCACCGCTCTGGTGGCTGTAGTAGCTGTAGTGTTGGCCGTGGTAGCTCTTTCGCTCAAACCCCGTCAGGATGCCAACCAGCTTACCGAAAAGCACCAGATGATTCTCGGTACCATTATGGAACGTCCCAGTGCTGCCGAAGCCGATGCGCTCTATGCCGAGAAGATCACGGAGCAGACCACCGAGAATGGCGACACCTATTATCTTTATGATAACGGCTCCATCTTCCGTCTCGACGGTAATGGCCTTTGGGGCAAGATCTGGGGCTATATCGCTTTCGACAAAGAGTTCAATGTGGTAGGCGCTGTGTTTGATCATGCCAGCGAGACTCCCGGTCTGGGTGCCGAGATTGCTACCGACTGGTTCTCTGCCCAGTTCCCTGGCAAGTCCATTATCGACAACGGTGCTATCCGTCCTATCCAGCTTGTGAAAAAATCAAACCGCGATGCATCGAGCCGTTACGAGGTTGACGCTATCACTGGTGGCACCATGACTTCCAACGGTGTCAACGAGATGCTCCAACTCTGTCTCGCTGAGAAGTATGCAAGTATCATCGACCAGCTCCGTGGCAATGGTGCTGAGGCCGCCTGCTGCGAAGCCGAAGCACAGCCCCTTCAAGAGGCCGCCTGCTGCGAAGCCGAAGCACAGCCCCTTCGAGAGGTTGTCGGTGAAGTTATTATTGCCGACTCCAACAATCGCTAATCAAACAACTAAAAGAACAATTCAGCCATGAAAAATTGGAAATTGATAACCACTCCGCTCAGCAAAGAGAACCCTATCACCGTTCAGGTGCTGGGTATCTGCTCTTGCCTTGCGGTAACGGCACAGTTGAAACCTGCCGTATTTATGGCGGTATCTGTAACCGTCGTTGTTGTGTTGAGCAACCTTATCATCTCCTTGATGCGCAACACTATCCCTCCTCGTATCCGTATCATCGTTCAGTTGGTGGTAGTGTCCATGCTCGTTATTCTCGTTGACCAGTTCCTTAAGGCTTTCTTCTTCGATGTAAGCAAGCAGCTGTCGGTGTATGTGAGTCTTATCATTACCAACTGTATCGTTATGGGTCGTCTGGAGGCTTTCGCCATGAGCAACAAGCCCGGTCCTTCCATTCTCGACGGTATTGGCAATGGTCTTGGTTACAGTGTGATCCTTATTATCCTCGGCTTCGTTCGCGAACTTTTCGGTAGTGGCACCCTCTGGGGCTTCCCCGTGCTCAGTGCTATTGGTTACGAGAACAACGGTCTTATGATCATGCCTCCTATGGCCCTTATCCTGGTAGGTGTCATCATTTGGATTCAGCGTGGTAAGGATAAAACTCTTCAGGAGAAATAGTCAGCTCCGAGGATAGTTATTAATCTTTAAAACTAATACACGATGCAAGAATTTATCAATATATTCATCAAATCGATTTTTATCGATAATATGATCTTCTCGTTCTTCCTCGGCATGTGCTCCTATCTTGCTGTATCGAAGACCGTCAAGACCTCGGCAGGTTTGGGTATCGCCGTGACCTTCGTGTTGCTCATCACCGTTCCTGTCAACTACTTGCTCAACAAGTATGTCCTTCAGCCTGGTGCCCTCGAGTGGTTAAACCCCGCTCTGGCCAATGTCGACCTCTCCTTCCTCAGCCTCATTCTTTTCATCGCCGTTATTGCAGCCATCGTTCAGATGGTGGAAATGATTGTCGAGAAATTCAGTCCTTCGCTCTACAATTCGTTGGGTATCTTCCTCCCTCTTATCGCAGTAAACTGTGCTGTTATGGGTGGTTCCCTCTTCATGCAGCAGCGTGAGTATGCCAACTTCGGCGAAGTGTTCTCCTTCTCTCTCGGTAGCGGTATTGGTTGGTTCCTCGCTATTGTTGGTATTGCTGCCATCCGCGAGAAACTGCGTTACAGCCACGTTCCTCCCGCATTGAAAGGTGTAGGTATCACTTTCATCATTACCGGACTCATGGGCCTTGCCTTCATGTCCTTTATGGGTATCAAACTTTAATCATTTTTTAAAAGAACAAATACCATGTCACAAACTATTATAGCTGCGCTCGTTGTCTTCCTCGTAGTGGTGCTGCTGCTGGTGCTTTTGCTTTTAGTGCTTCGCGCCAAGCTTATGCCACAAGGCAACGTCAACATTACTCTCAACGACAAGGATAAGATGGAAGTATCGACCGGTGGTACCCTCATCAGCACCCTGGCCGAAAACAAAGTCTATCTCCCCAGCGCTTGCGGTGGTAAAGGCTCTTGCGGCCAGTGCAAATGCCGTGTCACCAAAGGTGGCGGCTCCATCCTCCCCACCGAGTTGCCCCATTTCTCTCGCAAAGAAGTGCAGGACAACTGGCGCCTTGGCTGTCAGGTTAAAGTAAAAGAAGATCTCGAAATTAAGGTTCCCGAATCTGTTCTCGGTGTCAAAGAATACGAGTGCACCGTTATCAGCAATAAGAATGTTGCTACCTTCATCAAAGAGTTTAAGGTTCAGCTCCCCGAGGGTGCCCATATGGACTTCCTTCCCGGCTCATATGCTCAGATCAAGATCCCCACTTTCAATATCTCCTACAACGATTACGACCGCGATCTTATCGGTCCCGAATACCTGCCCAGCTGGGAAAAATTCAAGATGTTCGACCTCCGTTGCGTAAACACCGAGCCTACCATCCGTGCCTACTCTATGGCCAACTATCCTGCCGAGGGTAATGTGTTTATGCTCACCGTGCGTATCGCCACACCTCCTTTCACTCCCGATCGTAGTGGCTTCATGAATGTTAACCCCGGTATCGCTTCGTCGTATATCTTCAGCCTCAAACCTGGCGACAAGGTAGTGATGAGCGGTCCTTATGGCGACTTCCATCCTCATTTCGAGACCAAGAACGAGATGATCTGGGTCGGCGGTGGTGCCGGTATGGCTCCTCTTCGTGCACAGATTATGCACATGACCAAGACCCTCCATACCACCGACCGTCAGTTGCATTACTTCTATGGTGCTCGCGCACTCAACGAAGTGTTCTATCTCGACGACTTCATGGGCCTGGAGAAAGAATTCCCCAACTTCCAGTTCCACCTGGCACTCGACCGTCCCGATCCAGCTGCCGATGCTGCCGGCGTGAAATATACTGCAGGTTTCGTTCACAATGTGATGTACGAGACCTATCTCAAAGATCATCCTGCACCCGAAGATATCGAGTACTACATGTGCGGTCCCGGCCCCATGAGCAAAGCCGTTACCACCATGCTCGATAATCTCGGCGTAGCTCCCGAGAATATTATGTTCGACAACTTCGGTGGTTGATGAATAGTATTCATTGAAGAGTGATCAGGGATTATTCAGTGATCATTGAAGAGTGATCAGTGAACAGACAATGCTGTATTATTGTTCATTTGTTGAATTGTTGAACTGTTGATTTGATGATCGCAGGCTCCTTCAAATAAACAACAAAACAGCCACAGCCTCACTGATCACTCTTTTTAATTATAACCTAAATTATCCACTCCCTATCCCGTCTGTCGTATGCAACTATTTTTTGTTGAAAATATCGAGTCCGATCTATACACTCTTCCCGAAGACGAGTCCAAACATTGCGTACGTGTTTTGCGCAAGGCTGAAGGCGATTACATCCACCTCACCGATGGCTGCGGTACTATGGCCAAAGCACGTATTGTAGATGCTCATCCCAAACGCTGTCAGGTAGAAATCGAAGAGCGCATAGCCAACTATGGCCAACGACCCTTCGCGATGCATCTGGCAGTGGCCCCCACCAAGAATACAGCACGTATGGAGTGGCTTATCGAAAAAGCCGTTGAGATAGGCGTGGATTATATCACCTTCCTGGTGTGCGACCATTCCGAAAGAGTGACGCTTAATATAGACCGGCTCGACAAAATCGCCATCAGTGCAATGAAGCAGTCGCTCAAAGCCTTCAAGCCCGTACTTCAAGTCGCCAAGTATCAAGATTTTATCTTGCAGTCCGATCATTTTTGCGGACATAAACTAATAGCCCATTGCGATGGCGACGACCGTATGCCCATCCAGCAGGTGCTCGAACCTCGCAAGAATGTGATGATACTCATAGGCCCCGAAGGCGACTTCTCCGACCGGGAAGTCAGCATGGCGATCAGCCATCACTTCGTGGCCGTCACCCTCGGCGAAAGCCGTCTGCGTACCGAGACGGCAGCCCTCTTCGGTGTGGTGGCTGCCAATCTGTACTCCACACATCAATAATCCTCAATGATGAAACGTTCGTTATTCAGCATAGTCCTTTGGGCCGCCTGCCTCCTGCCCGCCGCCCTGCTGGCACAAAACACCACATCCATAGCCCTGCTTCGCTACGGAGGCGGTGGCGACTGGTATGCCAACCCCACCTCGCTCACCAACCTCATCTCTTTCTGCAACGCCGACCAGCACATGAACCTTCAGCCCGATTATGCCGTGGTCGAAGTGGGCAGCTCCGAACTCTTCAACTACCCCTTTGTACATATGACGGGTCACGGCAATGTAGTCTTCACCCCTCAGGAAGCACAAAATCTGCGCAACTATCTCATAGCGGGCGGCTTCCTCCATATCGACGACAACTACGGCCTCAAAGAGTTTGTGGTCCCCCAGATGAAGAAAGTGTTTCCCGAGCTCGATTTCGTAGAGGTGCCGTTCAGCCATCCCATCTACCATCAGAAGTACCATTTCAACAACGGGCTGCCCAAGATACACGAGCACGACAATCTGCCACCCAAAGGCTACGGCCTCTTCTACGAAGGCCGGCTTGTATGTTTCTTCACCTGGGAGTGCGACCTTGGCGACGGCTGGGAGGATCAAGATGTACACAACGACTCCATGGAGACACGAAGCAAAGCCTTCCGCATGGGGTCCAACATCGTCCGCTACGCCTTCCTCGGCCAATCCGCCGAGTAACCATGAGCCATCATCGGCTTTCAATCATTGTCTTTTTTTCTGGAAAGTGGAAAAATCAAATGTCCACTCCGTACATTGGGCGAAGAAGCACAGTGAACTTAGATAGTGGACCGCAAGGATTGCGCAGCGGAACAGGCAAACGGAACCTAAAAAAAGAAAAACAAATGTGAAGAAAGGCTTCCCGTGGAAGGCTTTCGATAGCGGAGCGGAGAAGTGGCCCTTTGCGGCACACATGCCGTAAGGCATACAAGCGAAGTCCCCCACTTCGCGCCAAAACGAAATACAAATGAAAAAGACCGGTGACCGGTGACCCTAAAAAAAAGCCGTGGCACACCTGCCACGGCCATCCGATGATTCTATCTGAAAGCAGAGAACGACATGCTTCGCTTGTTCTTCTCGGAGTAGCTCACATGGATCCAGAGGATCTCCGACTCCCTCCGCTTGTTGCGATACGCTATAAGTTGATCATACGGCATATCTTTCAGAATCTCCAACAGACGGTTGTTGTCGCTGCAAGTGATGTCGGCCGCCTCGCCCGTGAGGTGCTGAGAGGTCGATACACCGCCCACCGCCTTGTTCAGAGCCTTGCTTCTGTAGCCGCTGCTGATATAGATGGGCATCCCCAATCGGTCGCGAGCCGGCTGAAGCACATGTTCGATCAAGAGCATGATGTTCTTCTTAGCTTTGCTGGGTATCGAGTTGTCGATCCCTTTCTGTCGAGCCGCACTACTGCGCTCAAATTCCTCTATAGTGAAATTCATTTCTTAGGCATTTTCAGTTTGTAATCCACGTAGTTCTTCAGTCCGAATACGCTGCCTGCGTACATGAAAAGGTTCGGTGAACCTTTGAGCGTGAGCCCAAAGAGTCCCCACTCTTTGGAATAGCGAGCGATTCCTCAGAAAGCAGGCTGAGAGTGGGGATCACCTTTTACTTCTTCGGTAGCCTCAGTTTGTAATCCACGTAGTTCTTCAGTCCGAATACGCTGCCTGCGTACAGCAATGTCTGAGCGAAGTACCATAGTACCGAGTCGTCGATCACGTGATCCTTGCTGATGAAGAAGCTTATGAACGAGAGCACCACGCCCGAGGTGACAAGGACTACCGACATTGCGAGAGATACGGTTTCTTTCTTATCCATACGGTCAAAAAAAATGAAGAATTCAGAATTAGGCATTCCCCTAATGAATCGAAACATAATTCTAAATTCCGGGTTCCTAATGCTAGATTGTTTTAAAGTATCGGGGGGCATTGCACGCACCCCCGATCTTATTATGCCCCGACTAATTATGCCCCGACTAATTATGCCCAGACTAATTATCGCCCAGACTAATTATTGCCCAGACTTATTATTGCCCAGTGCGGGCACGCACCGGGCACGCACCACGCACTGCACTAGTCGCCCATCATGCTGCCGCCGCCGGAGGTGCTGTCGGCAGCAAACGAAGCGGTGTAGGTCATGCTCTCAGAAGCCGTGATCTGGCGGGGGTTCTGCGTGTTGCCGTCCTGCCACTGAGTGAAGTGGTATCCGCTGTTGGCCGTAGCCGTGATGGTCACGGTAGCGCCCTCCACATAGGTGCCGCTGCCGCTAACGGAACCCATGGCGCTGTTAGCCGACACCACGTTGATGGTCACGCCCGAAGGGGTGGGAGTGACGGGGGTGTCGCCCTGACCGGGCACGGACCCGCCCTCATTATTGCCCTGTCCGGGCACGGACGGCTGGAGGAACACCTCTTCGGAGAGGCCACCGTACGAGAGGATGGCACGCTCCATAGCCTCGGCAGAGCTGAGCTCGGCCACCATGAGGCTGTTCGTGCTCTGGATGAACTGGGTGGAGACCAGCAGCGAGCCGTTCACCTCGCGCGAGAGCACCCAGGCGAAGCCACCCACGAGGGCGGTGCCGGAAGCCAGCTGGCCCAGGTAGCCGTTGTTGGTCTGGAAGCCATCGCCGGACACGATGTCCCACACCTTCTCCTCGCACATAGGATCGAGCGTGATCTCGTATTTCTTCACCTCGGCACGGGGGTAGCCGTTGGCGTCGGTAATCTGACGGATGGCGAAGTAGGAGATCTGGTCGCCGAAGCGAACCTCCTCGTTGTTCTCCACGAGCGCCTTGGCGAGGGCTGCCACGGTAGTAGCTGCATCAATCACCAATGCACCCAGGCTGAGGTCGGTGCGGTAGGCGTTGCCGGTGGCCACCACGTCGATGGGACGGAGCGAGCCGCGGGTGATCTGGTAGCCATCCACCACCGAAGCCCCGTTCTGCACCATGGCCTTGGTGAGATACACGCGGGCACGCTGGGCGTTGGCGCTGATGAACGCGTTCTGGTCGCTCCACCCTGTGGGTTTCTTCTCGAAACCGCGGGCGAGACCGCCCATGAAAGCAGTGAAGAACGAGGAGAGAGCTGCCAGTACGGTGCGATACTTCATCTGACGAAGACTACGCTTGGGGTTGGCTTTCTTTTGGATTTTTTCCGACACGATGGTGCCGTACTTGGTTTGACGGTAGGTGAAACCACCTACAGAGCCCGACATTTTGGCTGGGCTGATGCCTGCAATTCTTGCCATAATAATACGCTTTTGTTTTGTTTTTCAAGTCTATATGGGCAGACTTGTTCCCGTTTATCCACCGTGGAAAACATTGCAAAGATACGAACTTTTTTTTAAATTCTAAAAGAAATTGTACACATTAACATATTTTTAACATTATACACCGATGATGGCTCGATAATGACGGTGTTGTTAAAATTTATTAATAAAACCCGTTGGCGGAATTAATCTAGAGCATATTTGATATGACCAAGGGGGTTGTCCGAGAGATAATTGACATATTGTAATGTAGTGAAAGATGCGATCTTACTGACAACTCTGGCGAACAGCCCAGCTGGTTGCTTGGCATAGTTGCGGTTCAACATAAACTGCCCCACAAACTGAGAGAAGTCGGTTTCG
>JAZUDW010000103.1:0-13980 GCA_045639845.1 Bacteroidales bacterium | reverse complement strand
GGGCTGCGTGTGACTTTTATCGACTTTGCTGGCTTCGATAGATATCAGAGGATGCCGAGTTGGCGGGCTTGTGTTTCGAGTGTTTCGCGCATAGAGGGGTGGGCTATGCTGATGAGCATACGTGCACGCTCGTGGATGGGCTTCCCAAAGAGGTTGACACGGCCGTATTCGGTTACGACCCAATGCACGCAGGTACGTGGCGTTACTACACCTGCGCCTATGGCGAGCTGGGGTACGATCTTGCTGATGCCTTTGTTTGTGACCGAAGGCATTGCTATGATGGGTTTGCCGCCAGCACTATAGGCGGCACCGAGCATAAAGTCGAGCTGTCCGCCCGAACCGGAATAGATACGAGATCCGAAGGAGTCGGAACATACTTGGCCGGAAAGGTCGATTTGTATGGCACTATTGATAGCTATTACATTGGGGTTTTGTGCGATGGTGAGAGGACTGTTGGTGTAGCTGATGTCGCGTATGCGTACTTGGGGATTGTGGTCCGCGAAGCGGTACAGTTTCTCAGACCCTTTCAAGAAAGTGGCTACATGCTGGCCCGTGTCGATGTGTTTTCTGCTGCCATCGATCACGCCGCTCTCCATGAGGGGGATGGCTCCGTCGGAAAACATCTCGGAGTGGATGCCGAGGTGGCGACGGTCGGATAGCAGGTTGAGCACAGCGTTGGGAATACGGCCGATGCCCATTTGTAGCGTGGCGCCATCGTCGATGAGCTCGGCTACGTAGCGGCCTATGGCATTATCGGTGTCGGAAGGGGTGGGGTAGGAGGCATCGACGAGGGGCTCATCGAAACGTACCACAGCGGCGAATTGGCTGAGATGCACTAAGGTGTCTCCGTAGGTGTAGGGCATGTGGCTGTTGATTTGAGCAATGATGTATTTGGCGCTTTTCATGGCGTCCCATGCGCAATCTACGGAGGTCCCCAGTGACACGTACCCGTCGTTGTCGGGAAGGCTAACCATCATAAGTACTCCGTCGATAGGATGGGCTCCAGTGCGTATCATCTTGCCAGTATCGGAAAGGCTCACAGGTATGTAGTCGGCTTGGCCGCGATAGTTGGCTTGGCGGGAGTTCTCTCCTACGAAGATGGCGTCAAGGTGGAAATGGTCGTTGTGTTGGGGCTCTGCATAGCCAGCATATCCTTCTGTGTGGAGGTGGGTGATGTTTACGTTGTGTAGCTCGCCTCGTTCGCCTCGGGCCACAAGGGTACGGATCAGATGCTGCGGTGATGCACAGATGCCTGGCCAGTAGAGCTGGTGTCCTGACTGGACGAGCCGTAGAGCTTGTTCGGCTGTGGTATAATGTATTTCTTTTGTCATGGTGGAGGAGTGGTTATCTGGTAGTTTCGTCGGCCGAAGGGAGAGTGACTTGCTGGTAGCGTCGTTGGCGCTGGAGCCAGCGTTCGCGTGCGTATTGTTGCATGTCGGTCACTTCGTCGCTCTCGTCGATTATCTCGAGTCCGAAGATGGTCTCAATGATGTCTTCCATGGTAAGGATGCCCTGAAAGGAACCGTATTCGTCGATGATCATAGCAAGCTGTTCTTTGCGTTTGAGCAGCTGCTCCCATATCTCGCTGATGGACTGGTTTTCGTTGAAGAAAGAGACATCGCGTCTCAATTGGCCGAGAGTGTCGTTCCATCGGTCTTCGGCCAGCGACTCAAGCACCTCGCTGCGTAGTACGTAGCCGGTGATGATATCGGCACTCTCTGCATATACGGGTATGCGGCTGAAATGGGAGTAGGGCTCCTCTTCGCGATAGAAGTCGCGTAGAGTCATCTGCTCGCTGGCAATAGCGGCTACCACTCGTGGCGTCATCACATCGGAGGCTTTGATGTTGTCTAGCTTGATGACGTTCTGTATGATTTTGTTTTCATCCTCGTCTATCACACCTTCGTCTTCACCTACGTTGGCCATAGCCGATACTTCTTCTCGACTTACCACGGTCTCGTCGTCGTCAGAGTGGGAGAAGCTACGACTAAAGAGGTTGAGGAGCCACACAAAGGGGTACATGAGTATGATGAGTATTTTGATGGTCTTGGCCGCAAACCCCATTAGGTGTTTGTACTGGCTGGTGCCGATGGTTTTTGGGATAATTTCGCTGAATATGAGTACAAGGAGTGTGAAGATGGTCGATACTAAACCGAACCACTGATTGCCGAACACCTCGGTGACTTGCAGACCTACACCGGCCGATCCTATAGTGTTGGCGATGGTGTTGAGCGAAAGTATGGCGGCAATGGGCTTGTCGATGTCGGTTTTGTATTGTTTCATGAGCGTGGCCGATTTGAAGCCTTCCTCTTCTCGCATGGTGATGTAAGAGATTGGGGTGGACATCAACGTGGATTCCAAAATGGAACATAGAAAGGAAATGGCCAATGCTGAAAGTGCGAATATCAATAGTAGCGTCATGCTGTTAGTGATGTTTTCTTATTTAAAAACGGAGGTGCAAAGTTACTCATTATTTTTCAATCATGAGTGAAAAAGCACACTGCTAAAGGCTCGTTGTGACTATGTGGTTGTGTATTAGTATTATTTTGAGTGCTCTATGATAAAGTGTCGGTGCGATTATCATACATTGTGGGCGCCTAACGAGTTGTCTTTTGTGTGTTTTCATTGTGGGTATCCTTGGGGCTAGTACTTCAACGGGGGAGGAAGATACTATCTACGAGAAGTGTAGTGGCTGCACAGTTGGGTTAGGATGTCGCAGTGGGTAAGATACTCGGGAGCGTCGGGGTGCTGATCCTTGTATTGCTTGAGCAGTATGGGAACGTAACGGTAGTTCGATTTAGGATTGAGTACAAACCGGAGGTCGAAGTTCTTGTCGTATTTTCTTTCCCACACTTCGGCTGCAGGGTTGGCCATAATGGAGAAAAGTGCCTGCATGCGCAATGTGGGGTCGGTGCTGGAGCTTGCTTGATGCATCAGCTTGAGTGACTGCAGCAGATAAGGAAAAGCATCGTTGGACAACGGTAGATTGTCTTCATACCCGTTGTGGACGCTGTATCGGGCCAACCACCAGCAACCACCAGCCTCACTAGCATGATAGTATAGCGAAGCCAACTCAAAAGCCTTCTGTTTGTACTCTTCGTCGCGGGCTGTTTCCAACGCTTTGTTGAGTTCGATCACGCGCTTGCAGAAATCGATTTTGGGATTCTCGTAGCATCGAGGCGTGATGTCCCAGTTGATGTCCGAACGTTTCTCCCAAGGTGCTATCAGGTAGCTTCGTTGTGTAGCAAAGGGGGCTATACTTTGGCGATCCAGGAATGATGGTGGGATATTTTTTGCCATATCGATAGCTTCGGCCCATCGCCCTTGCAATATGTAGTGGGTGGAAATCACATCTATGTAGTCGTAGCTATTGAAAGGCTGATGTTTGATGAGGTAATTGTGGAAGGGGCTGTTGTTCGGATCGGGATTCTCAATATGGTTGAAGAATGCCATCTGCATCGAGTCGCTCATGTCCATAAACTTCTTGCCAAATTCGGAGTATGACTGAGAGAGGTAGGTGTAACCTTCGTTGTATTGATCGTGTAGTGGACACAGGATAGACCATGCCAGCAGTTCCATTATCAGGTCTCCTTCGCGCTGATATCGAGGCACTAGGTGTAAGGCTACTAGATGGCGTAGCCACTCCTCGTGGGGGGAGTAGGCTAAACATTCATAGTAATAGAAGCTCCCGTCGGCCGACATACTCCCGCAGTCGATTTCAGTATGTGGATGTATTTTCTTTATGAGCCAAGGTAAATTGTTCAGCATACATTGCTCCATCGTGGCAATTGCGGGGTGCTGGGTTGATATGAGCATCTGTAGGAAACGGGCGTTGTTAGCCGAATAGGTAGATCCTTTCATCTTCAGTGCCTCTCCGATGGCTACCCAGGCGGCAGAGGGCTGATGTTGCAGCAAAAGCAGATAAGCATGGGCCGACTTCCACATCTTCTTGTCGGTCACTGTGCTGTTGTGAAGTTGGCTTTGTATGATATGAGAAAGGTTCTTTATCTCATCTTGATTCAGATAGTAGGTGGAAACACACGAGAACCATTCGTCTAGTTTAGGGAGGTCGGTGATAATGATTTTTTCCGTGTTGGTTACTTCTTCCCATTGGGGATAGTAGCAATTGATGTTGTTTTTCAATAGATCGTAAACGTTGTTCACAAGGAGAGGGGTGGCTAGTTGTTTCCATCGCATCAGTTGTTGGCTGGCATCGAGGTATTCGGTCGTTTCGCGCAGGCTGTTCATCATGTGTTCGAGCATGTATGGGAGCATGGGCGAGTTAGGATCGTTCTGTATCACCGTTCTCATGCAGTTTGTGCCATATTGGTTGCGCATACAGATGCGGGTGTTGGCTGCATCGCCTAGAGAGGCGTAAATCACGGCAGCTTCCTCTATGCGGTTAGTATGGTAGAGTGCACCGGCATAGAGGTTTTTGGCCATCGTAATAAAGACATTGTTCTTGCTGTTGCTCTTGGTTGATTCCCATAGCTTAATACATCTTTCGTAGCTGTTTAGTCTAAATAGTGTTCGCATCTTGAGCAGTAGGTATCGGTCGGCCAAAATACCCGAGGCGTTCTCTTTGTCCAGATCCTTCAAAAGTCCTTCAAGATTGGATGAGTAAGCCTGCAGTTCGGCTTCGGTGGGGTATTCCCACGGATTGTCGTTTGCAGCAGCAATGTTGAGATAAGTGGTCAAATGATGCAGGTAGGTGAGCATGGCCTTATCTTGATTGTTGCGGGCGTAGTTGAGAACAGGGTGGTTCATGGTGTCTATATCGCTGAGCGATATTTGGGCTAATGCACGACTCTCTTGTACCGTAACAATGCTGTGGGTGTAGTCGCTCCATGCTTGAGCCAGTTGTATGTCAATGTCGCGTTCGTATTGGTTCCATCCCGCTGTGATGTGAAACACGTAGGTGTTGTAATATGGTTCGTAGGGACCGCAAGCTCGCGCCATAGGTATGATCTGCGCCCCCCATAGCATCAATAGTGCTATGCGGGAAAGGAAATGGCCCCTATGGTGTTGTGATATGTGTTTCATAATTGTTTGTTGTTAATGTTTGTTGTGAGTGATGATGTTGGCAGTTTCGTGAGTGTTGGTGGTCTGCTCCTGAAGGTGGTAAGTGATAGTCTGTTTGTTGATAGACGGCCTTTGGTTGGCCACCATTTGCATGACGGTACTGATGGTGGAATCGGACACCTCCCAGTGTCTTACTGTCTGACCTGGATGCAAGTGTATGCTCACTACTCCCCTAGAAATAGGTATATCTCGTGAGGTGATCACCATATATTTGTTGTCGGCTAGATGCCTGTAGCTTCTGCTGTCATCCAAGTCTTCGCCGTAGAGTATGCCAGCAAACTGGTTTCCGTCGTAGAGCAGGTTCCATTCGAAGTTGGGATAAGCCGCACACAATGGCAGCGAATAATGTCGCAGGTATCGTAGGTAAGGCTTAACGTCGCGGACATCGAGTATGGGATTATGCGTTGACTGAGCGTCGCGAAAGTCGCCTGTGTTGTATAGCATCAAAACTCCGTAGTCGGCCGGTGGCGCAGTCATAGAGAGTTGGTGAAGACGTATGGTTGTCGATAGTTTTTTGTCAGGTAACAGCTTTCGAAGAGAAGTCAGCAATGCGAAGTATTGATCTTGAGAACGCTGTGTCCAGTCGCAGTCTATCTGCCATTCGTGGAAAGAGAAATGATGTGTCTCGCCCATTTGGGCTACACGTTGAACCAGCTTTGCGGCCAAATCGGTTGTCGTTGTGCTGCACCGCAGTGCCGGCTCGTCTATAAATATGGTAGGGATAATTTCGTATTGATCGGGCGGATTCTTACCAAAGGCCACGGTGGCTTTTGGTACCGCCTCATTGTTTTGAGCCACTACGTCAAACAGACGCAGGTATATCTTTTGGATATGGTGTTCTTCGAGCCATTGTATTTGCGGCTCATCCAGGTTAAAATTTGTTCTCCAATAATAGACACCGGGTGCAGCATCGTCAATGCCGCCCTCAGAGCCTTTGCAACCACACAGACATAGTGATGTCCATAGGGCAAGAACTAATCTCATACATATGGTTTTGAATCGCAATGGAGAAGTACGTTTTTTCATTTATTATGTGATCGGTAAATCTGTAGTTGTTGAGTTGCTTATTTGTTTAATTGTTGATTTGTTTTTTTAGTAATTGTTGATCTGTGATCAGTGATTCGACAAATGTTTCGTTTATTGATTGGCAATTCAGTTGCTGTCGAGTTGTTCATTTGTCAGCTCCACTTCGGTCACTGACCCTCGGTTGATCTGATTGTCGAGTATCCTCGGAATAACAATAATCTTTCTGATCAACAAATAAACGATTCAACAAATCAACAATAACTTCAAAACCATTACTCATGCATGAATTAACAAAGGGGTCTCCAATATAAAGACCCCTTTGTATGTACATTATAATGTATTCATTACATTAATTAGTCGTCGTATTCTGCCAGTACTTTGGCTACCATATCGGGGGTAAGACGTCCGTAAACCTTGTCGCCTACCAATGCTACGGGAGCAAGACCGCAGGCACCTACGCAACGAAGACAGTCGATCGAGAACTTGTTGTCGGGGGTAGTCTGGCCTATGCCGATACCGAGCAGACGTTTGAACTCTTCGAGGATCTTGTCGCTACCGCGAACGTGGCAAGCGGTACCGAGGCAGATAGAGATGGGGTATTTACCCTTTGGCTCCATCGAGAAGAAGGAGTAGAAGGAAACGATGCCATACACTCTCGACACGGGAATGTTGAGTTGCTTGGCAATAAGTTCTTGCACCTCGATAGGAAGGAAACCCAAAGCACCTTGCACACCGTGAAGGATATGGATAACATCGGAAGCACGGTTGTCATAAGAGTTGCAAATCTCGATGATCGTATTGCGTTTTTCTTCGTTTAAATGAAATTGTGACATAACGTTGATCTTCTTTTATTGGGTTGATGTGTGAGGATTAAAGACCATAAGTCTTGTCCGACTTGTCGAAATAGTGGGTATGGAGCAGGTGATGTGCCTTCTCGCCACAAGGTTCGCCCAAGTACTCTTTGCAGAGCTGCTGTATGTATGGGTTCTCGTGCGATTTGCGCAAAGGCATGTTTTTGTCCTCTTCGTAGAGGGCTGCCATACGTTTTTCCACCTTGCTGAAGTCGCCGTGATGGTAGGGCTGACCGGCACCGCCTACACAGCCACCAGGACAAGCCATGATCTCGATAGCGTGGAATTGTACCTCGCCCGAGCGTACTTTATCGAGAAGTTTGCGAGCATTGCCCAGACCGTGAGCTATACCGATGTGGATGGGGGTACCATCGAAGTCAACAGTGGCCTCACGCACACCTTCGAGACCGCGGAGCTCGGTGAAATCCACCTTGCCCAACGTCTTGTTGGTATAAACTTCGTAGGCCGTACGGGTGGCGGCCTCGATCACACCACCGGTGGCACCGAAGATAACAGCGGCACCAGTACTTTCACCGAGAGGACGGTCGAATTCGGTGTCGGTAAGGTCGCAGAAGTTGATGTTGAGTAGCTTGATCATGTCAGCCAACTCGCGAGTGGTGAGCGAGAAGTCAACATCGGGGTTGCCATCTACCTTGAACTCATCGCGCTGGCATTCGAATTTCTTAGCCACGCAAGGCATGATGGAAACAACTACGAGATCTTCGCGTTTGATGCCTAGTTTTTCAGCCCAGTATGTCTTGGCGATAGCGCCAAACATCTGCATGGGGCTCTTGGCAGTCGAAGGAATGTCGAGCATGTCGGGATAATAGGTCTCGAAGAAGTTTACCCAACCAGGACAGCAAGAGGTCATGATAGGCAGTTTAACAGAGGTGTCTCCAGCTTTGAATCTCTTGATGCGGTCGAGCATCTCAGTACCCTCTTCCATGATGGTGAGGTCGGCCGCGAAATCGGTGTCGAACACATAGTCGAAACCGAGCTTGCGCAGAGCGGTAACCATCTTGCCGGTTACGCGCGAGCCGGGTTCCATGCCAAACTCTTCTCCTAGAGCCACGCGTACTGCGGGCGCAGTCTGAACGATGACAGTCTTGCGCGGATTAGCAATGGCACTCATCACCTGGCGGGTGTTGTCAACCTCGCTAAGCGCACCTACAGGGCAAGCCTGTACGCACTGACCGCACATTACGCACGAGCTGTCGG
Organism: Bacteroidales bacterium; assembly: GCA_045639845.1. GTDB lineage: Bacteria > Bacteroidota > Bacteroidia > Bacteroidales > P3 > Colimorpha. The sequence goes on along the minus strand of JAZUDW010000103.1, from coordinate 5,803 downwards.
CCAGATTTTGCTCGAAAGCAGTAGCCACCACGGCGTCGAAACCACGATTCACAGCCGAGAGCGCACCTACGGTCTGCAACTTGTTGCATACGGTCTCGCAACGACGGCACATGATACATTTGTTCACATCGCGGATAATTGCGGGTGAAACATCTTTTCTATAGTTCGATTGTTCGCCGGAATAGGTGATCTCGCGCAGACCCAGGTCGTTGGCTAGTTTCTGCAGCTCGCACTTTCCGCTCTTAGGGCAGATGAGGCAGTCGGCGGGGTGGTCAGACAGCATGAGGTCCACCACAGTACGACGGGCCATGATCACACGGAGAGTGTTGGTGCGAACCACCATGCCTTCGCTTACATTGGTGGCACAAGCAGCACAGAGATTGGATTTACCTTCAACTTCAACCATGCACACACGGCACGAACCTGGGCGGTTCTCAATACCTTGACCCTTCAGCTCGTAGTGGCAGAGGGTGGGAATTTCTATACCAATGCTACGGGCAGCCTTGAGGATAGTGGTGCCTTTAGGTACTTGTACGTGATGGTCGTCGATAGTAAGAGCTATCATATTTTCCATATCGTTGCTTTCTTAATTAATTCTAATAGCGTTAAACTTACATTTTGTTACACAGGTACCACACTTGATACACGTTTCTTGGTCGATAGTGTGGGCCGATTTGCGCTCACCGTGGATAGCCTCAACTGGGCAGTTGCGAGCACATGCCGTACAACCGATACAAACAGAGGGGTTGATTTCGTAGCGCACTAGGTCTTTGCATACGCCAGCACGGCACTTCTTGTCTTTCACGTGCTCCACATACTCATCCCAGAAGTTGTCGAGGGTAGAGAGGATGGGGTTGGGTGACGACTGACCCAGACCGCAGAGAGCAGTGTCTTTTATCACGAGCGAGAGGTTTCGCAGGTGCTCTAAGTCTTCCATGGTACCTTTGCCCTTGGTGATCTTGTCGAGCAGTTCGGCCAGACGCTTGTTGCCGATACGGCAGGGTGTACACTTACCGCACGATTCGGGAACGGTGAAATCGAGATAGAACTTGGCAATCGATACCATACACGACGATTCGTCCATAATCACCATACCGCCCGAACCCATCATAGAGCCAGCGTCGGTGAGCGATTTGTAGTCGATGGGAATGTCAAGCTGTTTCTCGGTGAGGCAACCGCCAGAGGGTCCGCCGGTTTGAACAGCTTTGAACTTCTTGCCGTCTTTGATACCGCCGCCGATCTCGTAGATGATCTCGCGCAGGGTAGTACCCATAGGCACTTCGATCAGACCCACGTTGTTTACCTGGCCGGCCAGTGCAAACACCTTGGTGCCTTTCGAGTTGGCAGTACCGATGCTGCTGAACCATTCAGCACCTTTCAGTATGATGATAGGCACATTGGCGTAGGTCTCCACGTTGTTCACGTTGGTAGGCAGTCCGTTGTATCCCTTCTCGCTAGTTCGTGGCGGTTTGAATGTGGGCTCGCCACGCATACCCTCCATCGAGTGGATCAGAGCTGTAGCCTCACCGCATACGAAAGCACCGGCGCCGTAGCGCAGTTCAATGTCGAAGTTGAAACCAGTGCCCAGGATGTTGTCGCCCAGAAGGCCGTATTCCTTGGCCTGGCTGATTGCAAGCTGTAGGCGACGGATTGCCTGAGGGTACTCTGCACGGATGTAGATGAGCCCCTTGTTGGCACCAATAGCGTAACCGCCAATGGCCATAGCCTCAAGCACAGAGTGGGGGTCGCCCTCCAAGATAGAACGGTCCATGAATGCACCAGGGTCGCCCTCGTCGGCGTTACAAACCATGTATTTTTGCTCACCTTTGGCACGATAGGCCGAAGCCCATTTCTTGCCGGTGGGGAATCCGGCACCGCCGCGGCCACTCAAACCCGAAGCTGTAACGATGTCGATTACATCCTGCTGAGAATATTCGGTAAGACATTTTGCCAAAGCAAGATAACCATTGCATCCAATATATTCTTCGATGTTTTCGGGGTCTATCACACCGCAGTTGCGCAGAGCTATACGCATCTGTTTCTTGTAGAAAGGAATATCCTCGGAGTGTTCGATATGAACATCCGAACCCTGCTCCGTGTAGAGCAGACGTTCCACCTTGACTCCCTTTTCAATGTGCGAGGCGATGATTTCTTCAGCATCGGCAGGATCTACCTCGGTGTAGAAAGTGTTGTCAGGCATCACCTTCACGATGGGCCCTTTGGCACAGAAGCCGAAGCAGCCAGTGCGGATCACTGCCACCTTATCCTCAAGGCCATTCTTCTTCACTACTTTGCGGAGTGCTTCGATGATCTCAACGCCTTTGGAAGCGGCGCAACCAGTATCGCCGCACACGAGAATGTTGATACGATGACCTGCTTCCTCCGACTTTTGAACACGGGCAGCGTCCAGGGGAGAGAGTTCTCCTTTGAGTCGAGCCGCCATCAACTTGCATGCGTTATCCTTAACGGCAGTCAACTCGGCTAAAGACTGAACTTTTGTCATTTGTTTCGTTATTAGTATTATTATTAATGATTAATTAATTGTCAAGCATGTATTTGCATCTTCTTCCAATATGCAAATCATAATGCAAAGATAGGAATATTTTTCGGTGTGCAAAAAAAATATTTTGGATGCCATTGTTTTGTTTTTCTTGCTCTTCCCTAAACTTGTTTCTTTGAGGTGATAGGTAAATCGATCAATAGTTATGAGTGATCAAACATTGCAGCCTTGCAAGGATAAAATGCCTTCGGTAAACATGGATCACTGTAAATGACCTGTGAATTTTTTGTGAATATTTCAGTAGGAGAGAAACTATTTGGTTTGTATGTCAGTTTTATCGATCTCGTTATTGGCGTTATTTACGCTATCCTCGTTAATAACGATACCGACGTCAGTAACGTTACTAACGCCACCATCGTCGCTAATGTCGTTAGTGTCTTTTTTCCGATTTCCAATGTTTCTACTGCTTGTTAATCCAATCTCTGTGTGTTTGCTACAGCATCAAAAGGCTTTGCCTTGGTTGTTGCCGATTTTTGCATAGCGTTTCACTATTGGGACACCACATTGGGGATATAGCGGGCGGCAATCCTCATTACTCTGCTGGTGCTGGGTGTCTATGTGTTCCTTGGTCATGTTCTCTACAAAACACGTTTGTTTGAATGTTGCCAAGATGTTTTCTAGATGTTTGTTATCAGTCTGTTGTTCTGAATAAATTGCGCTTTCAATTCAACAAATAAAAACAACTTCTAGAGGGTGCTTGGGAACTCCCACATGTCCATATACACATTTACCTTAAAGTAGAACCTATGATACTCCCATTGTGCTACTGGTTTTGAATGTATGTGATGTGTTTGATTCGGATCAAAGCATCTTGCGGCTTTGTGATTTTATTTCGGGAGCAAGATGCTCAAATTTTTTTTGAATAGAATAAGAAAGTTGCCCCGTAGGTTCAGCGTATGTGGTGCCGAAGTATCGCTGATAGTCAGTCTTTCTATTTATGCCGCTATCGTGGGCGGCCTTTGTCCGTCCTTGAGACGAGGGCATGGCGAAGGTATGACGAAGGCAGAACCAATCGATGTTGAAAGATGGTATGGTGACAGTGTGGCCATTGCTGATTACTTGACAATGCAAATTTACATAAAAAAACGGATTTATACACTTTGAATTTTTGTCTTTATTATTGATTTTGGAGATCAGTGATCAGGCTATCGCTGTTTGGTTGTTTATTTGTTGAACTGCTAGCTCCACTGAGGTTGCTGGCATAACGGTTGATTTGAATTATGGGAATCTGTGAGCGATGGGTGGCAAAAATAAAAGGTCTGCCGTATAAAAGGGGCAGACCTTTGTTGTTGTTTGATATTGTTGTGTGTTATTTGGTGGAGATCACCAAATAGTCGGTGTATTTCCAGAAGGAGGTAGGGTTGAGTATCTTGAGGTATGCGGTTACCGAGGGATCGTTCTCATCGTTCACCAGTTCGAAAGAGTCGGCGGGGTGTTTGGAGATCACTTGTGGCTTTTTCTTGTTGATGGTGATGGTGGTGACCTTGGTACGGTCGATGATGGTGAAGTGGTCGGTATTCATGGTAGCAGTGGTGCTCTGTTTTTTGCCGATGCCGAGGAGTCCACCCGTTTTGCTGACTACGCCGGCGTTCTTGAGGTCGTTGTAGGAACCTACGATGAAGTAGGCTTTGTTGGCTTCGGCAGTCTGACGGGCGATGGTGGCGTCCTTCTCGCGGTTGGAGGCATTGAGGGACGAGATGTTCTCGTTGAGACCTTTGATGATGACCTTGCTGTTTTCGAGTTCGGTGCGGAGGGCAGCGAGTTGGGATTCCTGTTCTTCGATGCGCTGTTCAAGTTTGGTTACAAACTCTTGGAGCTGTGCGCTCTCGTTGCCAGCGGTCTTGAGTTTGGACGAGAGGTTGGCCAGCTTGGCTTTGTTGTCGGCCAGCATGGATTCGATGTTACTGATCTGATCGTTGATCTCGCCTTTGACGTTGGTACTGTTCTCTATGCCACCACGGCTGAGTTTCTGTACGTTGGAATATTTATCATTGATGAGGCTGAGGTTGTCTTCGATCTGGTTGAGGACATCGAAGAGAGCGTCGATCTCACCATCTTTCTCATCGATGATCTGTTGCAACGAATCGGCGCGTTGCTGTGCTATGAGAACATCTTCGCTCACATTGTTGCAAGCGGTGAAGATAAAGGGCAGTGCTGCGAGCCCGAGGATGATACTTAGCTTTTTCATGATTTTTTTGTTTTTTTATTTTTTTTAATTCCTGTAATATTCGAACGCTATTTGCGTTATATTTTTTCAAGATAAAAACGCAAGTATCGTTTTTTTATTGCTACTGTATAAAAGATTGTTGAATTGATGATTTGTTTGTTGAGTCGAAAGATTATTGTTGAGTTTAGGATGTCCGACAATCAGTTCAACCGAAGGTCATCGACCGAAATGGAACTAACAGATAAACATATAAACAACTCAACAGCGATGGCTTCACTGATCACTAAAAAAAGAACATTATGATAGACTGCACCAACTTTCGCGATAACCCTATTGTGGCTTCGTGGGACACTCCCTGGGCAACACCTCCTTTCTCGAAAATACAGACCTGCCACTATGCTCCGGCTGTGGAGCTGGGCATGCAGCAGGCTCGTGAAAACATGGAGGCGTTGGCTAATAGGACCGACGAGCCAACGTTTGAAAATACCATTGTTGCCATAGAGGGTATTTCGCCCCTGCTCGACAAGGCTACGGGGCTGCTCTTTAATATTGATGAGTGCATTACCGACGATGCGTTGCAGGAAGTGGTACTGGATCTTTCGCCCCGCCTCACTCGTTTCGGCAACGAACTCTATATGAACCAGCGTCTCTTTGACCGTGTGGAGTGGCTGTATGGCAACCGTGCGTCGTTGGGCCTGAACAAGGAGGAGTCGATGTTGCTCGAACGCACTTACCGTGGTTTTGTGAAGCATGGTGCCCTGTTGTCCGACGACGATAAGCGTGCTTTTTCCGAGGCTTCGGAAGAGCTGTCGCGTCTCACGCGGCTTTTCAATCAGCATGTGTTGGCTGACACCAATGCCTACATGCTTCATGTTACGGATCCTCGAAGTTTGGAGGGAATGCCCGATACCGCAGTGTCGGCGGCCCGCGAAGAGGCTCAAGAGCGTGGACTGGAGGGGTGGGTGTTTACGTTGCAATATCCCAGCTATGGTCCCTTCATGACCTACTGCAAACAGCGTGAGCTTAGGAAAGAGATGTATGTGCAGTATAATACCCGCGGCAACAAGGGTAACGAC
>JAZUDW010000102.1:0-6513 GCA_045639845.1 Bacteroidales bacterium | reverse complement strand
ATATGTTCCCAGCAAATTTCCTGGCACTGGTTTCTTTGCCCATCCAAGTGATAGCAAAAGCTATCGGCTTTTTGTTAATGAACAGAAAGCGTTGACCAAACAAAACCTATGGACGCTGATTCGTGGCACAGAGTGTTCGTTCGACAAAGAGTCAGCCAAACTTGACCAAGCTATCAATAATTCCAGCGGCATTAATAACGCGGTATTGTTGACCTACCAAAATGCTTTCATGTTGGCCAAAGAGGCTGAATCGGTAGCCCGTATTGTTGATGCCGTTAAAGAACTCATTCATCGTAAGCATTCCAATAAGTATTTGGTAAGTGTACTTTCGCACTACAAAAACCGTTATGCTACGCTGCAGCATCAGGTGAAATCTGTGCAGCTGGATACAAAAAAAGTGCTTTCTGAAGAAGGTTTGGAACAGTGGAGAGTGGTGATGGCTGCTTTTGAAAAACTGGTAGAAGCCCGTCGTATTTGGCACGTGGTTCGTGAAGAAGACCGAGAGTCGTACCATCAGGTACATTTCGATCTTGGTATATTTAATTATTTGGCCAGTCCATACGACACTCCTGTGATGCGCGACAAAGATAATGTTCACTACTATCTTTACCCATGTATGATTATTAAGGCTCGCACCAATGTCGATTTTGATGTTATCCTGTTGCGTGATCTGGACATTGAATATAGTACCGTTGATCTCAATACGCTTGAGGTGATGCCTACATTTCAGTCGTTGCGTCAAAAGAAACATCGCAAACACCGCAACACTCATACCGATGCTACCAGCACACTCTTTGCTACGTCGGGACACGATCAGGTGGTGGGACAAATACTGATACCATCCATGAATCTTACATTCTTTGTCAACCGTACCGGTCCGGCACAGGACTTCGTGAAAGCTATACGTAAGTTTCAACGTTATGCTGTATCTCCGGAAGTTTTTCTGGGAATGTAGATCATACCAATAAGGTGACTCCATAATTATTGGTCCGTAGGTCTGTGACCGAATCAAGGTCGTTGGCCCCGTGGAACCAATCGTAGTTGTGCTTTTATGATAATAATCGTGAGATCATTTTTTTGAAGTCACCATATGAGAAAACAAATGTTGATTTGAGATGAGTTAGTTTCTTTGCTGAATTAGTGGACTCGTCATTGTTGCTTCAAACAATGAATAGTTAATGTCTCCCACTTGTTGCATGCCAAATTACCTACTTCTTAGAATCAACAAAACAATACAAAATCAACAAAAAAGAAAGGACCTCCGTTGAGCATAAAAGATTCTATTGCCAAAGTATTTAAACACAAACACACCTATAAGTTCAACCCCCACACACTATCGTACGAGAGGGTAGTTGTGTCTGTACGTGACCGATTGAAAAAATTGTCTTTTACCGTGGCTTTCGGCTTGGTGTTAAGTGTTGTGTTTTTTATTCTTGGCATGAATCTTATCGACTCGCCCAAGGAGCGCAGCATGAAACGAGAATTGGCTCAATACAAGCGTCAGATAAAGATTCTCAATAATAGGCTGCAACGCGACGAGGCTGTATTGGCAGATTTGGAAAACAGAGATGACAACATCTATCGCACCATTTTTGATGCCGAACCTATCCCTAATGGTGTGCGAAATAGCGGCATTGGTGGCGTAGATAGATACAAAGACCTTGAAGGCTTTGACTGCAGTGATGAGATTATCAGTACTACACAGCGCATCGACGATCTGTCCAAACGTCTTTATATACAGTCCGTGTCGTTCGATGAAGTCTATAAGATGGCTGTCAACAAGCAGGCTCGTATGGCTTCGATGCCTGCCATTATGCCAGTGAAGAAAAATGAGTGTAAGCTTGTATCGGGTTTCGGCTCTCGATATCATCCCATATTGCACTATCGTCGCATGCATTCAGGTGTGGATCTTACTGCACGCAAAGGTACCAATGTATATGCTACTGGCGACGGCACCATTGAATCAAGTGGCCGTAATGAAAAAGGATTCAGCGGCTACGGCGTGGTTGTTATTGTGAACCATCACAATGGGTTCAAGACACTCTATGCTCACCTCAACGACACCCAGGTCAAACCAGGCCAAAAAGTTAAGCGTGGCGAACTGATAGGCCATGTGGGATCATCAGGCCTTTCTCAAGGTCCTCACCTTCACTACGAGGTGATCCAAAACGGGAAGAAAGTCAACCCTGTGTATTATTTCTACAACGACCTCAATCCTTCTGAATACGAACAGGTGATAGAAGCAGCTAGTCAGGAGAATACCTGTTTGAGTTGATGTGATGTTTGTCTTTAGGTTTGATGTGCCGAATTGTTTGATGCCATGGTAGGGTGTTGTAGTGCTATAAATCGATAAAATGGTAGTTGACGTTACTTCAAGGCAACCTCTAATAATTCTGTGTATATGAACTCGTAATAAAAAAAATCTTAATGCTTTTCCCCTTCTTTACTCGAGAGATTGTATTTGAATCAGCGGTATTTGTGACCTCCCGATGGTCGGTTCTGCATTTTCCGGTTTGTCAGTCGGTTTTGTTACAAGACGTTGCTCGGGTTTGGAAAAGACTGCAAGCAGTCTCATCGATAACATTAAGCAACGTTTCAATGTTTAGCATTGGTTTCACCGATACTGCCGCATTTCGACAAAGCAAACAAGCTTGCACTGCTTTTGAGTTTTGTAGTGTCTCACCATCCTTATGTACCGAAACCTGCTCGAAACAAGAATCAAAATCATAAGAAATCAATTTCTAGAGATTGCCTCAAATCGATAAGTCAAATCAATAACAAAGATACTATGGAAGTACTGATTGATCAGAACGCTGGTTTCTGTTTCGGAGTGGTTAAAGCTATTGCAGCAGCCGAAGAGCAACTTGATAATTACGGCCATCTGTATTGTCTTGGCGATATTGTTCACAACAATGCTGAAGTGCAACGATTGGCCGACAAAGGGCTCAAAGTGATCGACTATCATCAGCTGGAACAGCTTCACGACACACGTGTTCTTGTTCGAGCCCATGGTGAGCCCCCCGAGACATATCATATAGCCAGCCGACAGCATATTGAAGTTGTCGATGCTACTTGTCCAATAGTGCTGGCTTTGCAGAAGCGTATCAAGGAAGGATTCCTAGAGATGCAGCGTTGCCATGGACAGATTGTCATCTTCGGAAAACCGGGACATGCAGAGGTAATTGGCCTCAACGGGCAGACCAACAATACTGCTATTATCGTCAGCAGCCCCTCCGAAGTAGATACCATTGATTTCAACCGTCCTATCCGACTCTTTTCTCAGACAACCAAAAGCAAAGAAGAATATCAGCAACTCATCGATCTTATTCAGCAGCAGTCACCTACAGATTTTGTGGCATACAATACTATCTGCAATAGGGTGACCAACCGTACCAACGAGCTGAAGACTTTCGCTCAGAGTGTTGAAGCTTTGATATTTGTGAGTGGTAGTCACTCCAGTAATGGGCATTATCTTTACGATGTTTGTCGTAGCGTGATGTCAAATATCCTGTTTATATCTTCGCTCGACGAACTCGATGTTAATCATCCCATGCTTGCCCATGCAGAGCGTATCGGCATCAGCGGTGCCACTTCCACCCCGCGATGGCTTATGGAAGCTGTAGCCCAACAGATCGAACGCAACAGCAACATCAATTAATATCCTGTCATTGATTTGCAGTTCTGCCCAATACATTGTGGCAACATTGTTGCTGTGCCATTATTGAATGAAAAAATTGTTTGATTATATAATAGTATAAAATTATTATGATACTATCACGATTGAAACTGGCCAATTTCAAAAACTATGCAGAAGCCGATATCTCGTTATCCAACAATGTCAATTGCTTTGTTGGCAACAATGGGGTGGGGAAGACCAATCTACTTGATGCCATCTACTACCTCTCTTTTTGCAAAAGCTACTTCAATCCTATTGACAGTCAGAATATTCGTCATGGAGCTGATTTCTTTGCTATTCATGGCGACTATGTGATTGATGGTGACAACGTGATGGTATCATGTACACTCAAAAAAGGACAGAACAAGCAGATGAAATACAACAAGAAAACATGCTCATCTCTGTCCGAACACATAGGACGAATCCCTTTGGTGATAGTATCGCCCAATGATCAACAACTTATTCTCGGTGGCAGCGAGGTGCGTAGAAAGTTTATCGATGGAGTCATCTCTCAGGCCGATCATACCTACCTCAATACTTTGTTGCAGTACAACAAAGCCCTTGATCAACGCAACCACCTACTGAAGACCTTCTACGAGAACCGCTATTTCGATAAAGAAAGCATTGCCTTGTGGGATGAGCAGCTTGCCCGTTTCGGCAGCTTGATTTATCTTCGTCGTCAGCAGTTCGTGGAGCAGTTCCGCCCGCTCTTTACTCAGTATTTTACCCTTATAGCCTCCGATGCAACTCGGCAGGAGGAACCCCGGTTGTATCATCAATCGCCTGTTGGTGACAACCTCTCAATCAACAGCAACATCCTAGATGAAACGCAGCTAAACCATATTGAGCAACATTTTCTTGGCCAGCTTAATGTCACACAGCAACGAGACGCCGTGTTGCAATATACTACCTTCGGTGTCCACAAAGATGATATTGAACTCACATTGGGTACTTTCCCTGTGAAGAAATATGGCTCACAAGGACAGCAGAAGACATTCCTGCTAGCACTCAAACTAGCTCAGTTCGACTATATAGGTCAGCGCCTCAATACAAAACCCATTCTGCTTCTCGACGACATCTTCGACAAACTCGATATGTTGCGTGTGAAACAGTTGGTGCGCTTAGTGGGCAGCAATCGTTTTGGCCAAGTTTTTATCACCGATACACAGCAGGGTAGGGTGGAATCTATTTTCGAAGAGACACCCTCTATGGATCATCTCATCTTTCAATGTAGCGCAGCTTCCGATCATTGCGGCCACATCAGTCCAAACAACAATGATTTGGATACGGCTATTCCTGACGATACCTCCAATAGCTGAGCCCTTTATATACATCTCTCTAAAACTGAACTCAATTTGTCGTAAGGATTCCCAAACACTATAGTATGAAAGAAGACCCCAAACCGCTCTCGTCGCTTATCGCATCGGCACTGCGCTCATGCAACCTCGAATCTACCGTCGATAAGACGATGGTTGAAATAGCCTATCGTAACGTAGTTGGCGACTTTCTTGCCAAGCTGACATGGAAGCTGGATTTTCATCCTCAAACAGGTGTTCTGTATCTCAAACTTGGGTCTCCTTCCATGAAGCAAGAGTTTTCCTACAAACTCAACGATCTCATTGAAGCTATCAATCAGCGTCTATCCGTGCCAGCAGTCAAGAAAATAGTGCTTCTATGACATCACAACCACATCGATACGATGATTATCAGCAACGGGTGATAGACCTTGACAATGGTCATTGGTTGGTGCTGGCACCTCCAGGTTGTGGAAAAACCGACATCCTTGCTGCTCGTGTGCATCGGGCATTACAGCAGGGAATCGAACCTCGGCAGATGCTTTGCCTCACTTTCACCAATCGGGCGTCGAGAGGTATGCGAGAGCGAATCGAACAGTCGGTAGGATCGCTCGACGATCTCTTTACCGGCAACCTACATAGTCTGTGTTCTAAATTACTTTTTGAATACGATATTCTTGACAGTTCTTACTCTGTTATCGACGATCAGGATTCTTCCGACCTTCTTATTGATTATATTCAAAGCCATTATCGTCCTTCTCGCAAAGTAGATAGTTTTGCCAATCAGTGCTATCGGCTTCAACATCTGTTGTGGCAGATGGAGCATCGCCATCCCAAAGAGTTACAGGTAGAGCGACAACAGCTTAGCGGAGCATTGGTGCAACAGCTTTGTCTGCAGTGGAATCAGGAATACTGCCTGGACGGTTTTCTTGAGATTTATCGCAATGCAGACTTCCTACTTCAAAGTGCGACGTCGCAGATGATGGATACCAACAATGAACTGCTTCAACAACTTGCAGTAGCATACTGGTATCATTGTTATAAAGAGCAGCATCACTTGATTGATTTTTCCGATCTGCTTCTGTTGTGCTACGAAGCGATGTTTACACATTACAATCTTCCTACCTACAAGTGGATACAGATTGATGAAGTGCAGGACCTCAACCCCTTGCAGTTAGCCATCATCGATCTGCTCACCGACCAGCGAACCGAGCCGATGGTGCTTTATCTTGGTGATGAGCAGCAGGCCATCTTCTCTTTTATGGGTGCTAAGCTCTCCACCCTTCAATGGATCAAAGACCGTTGTGAAGGTAAAATACTGCATCTACACACCAACTATCGATCGCCATCCTATCTTCAAGAAGTTTTCAACACCTTTGCACAACAGCAATTGGGTACTGATGCCTCTTTTCTCCCAAAGCCTTATCGACAGCAGCAACGATGCCCCGAGGATCTATTGATACATTACTCCCTTACTGACCGCACTGCCTGCTATGATGTGGCAAAGTTGGTGCAACGTTATCCTGAATCGCAGACCACTGC
>JAZUDW010000101.1:0-18551 GCA_045639845.1 Bacteroidales bacterium | reverse complement strand
GCATTCGAGTTCTCTTCGTTGCCCTACGACTTCGAGGTTTACCAGCTAGTTGAACCTTATGACGAGTATTGCAACGTTCCCGCCAATGCTCCTCTTCGTGTGATGATCAAGAACTCGGGTGTTAACGCATTCGTTCCTGGTTTGGGCAGCCACCTTTATCTTACCTACTCTCGTTCGGCTACGCCTGGTGTGCTTTCTCCTACCAACTCGGGTACTATCAATATCACTGAGACTATTCCTGCTTTGGGCTCTGTTGTGGTCAATACGGGTGTGAATGTGGCGTTCCCCACTAATGGTATATATGATACCACCTACACGTTCTCGTTCTGGCTTACCAGCACCCTCGACCCCAACCCTGCCAATGACACCTCGAGCTTCAACGTAACCTCCCGTTACCATTATCCATCTCCCAACGTGGTTCACGACACCATCCTTTATGGTACGGCCGATACGTTGACCATTACTTCGGGTGTACAGACCTGGCCTGTGATGGTCTTTAATGCAGGCCGTCAGGATCGCTCCACCTTATATTGGTACAGTGACCCCAATGCCGACTATTTCCATCGTGGTGTTCCTGTGATTACCCCGATCCTTTATACCGACACAATGTTCTATGTACGTCAGCGTCGTGATCTTCCTCTGGTGAAGATTACCGAGGTACAGACCAAGAACAATGGTATTGGTGTTACCTATCCTCAGCAACTTTGGATGAATCCGCAGACTCAGTTGGCTGTTGAGCTTACCAATGTGGGTGACTACCCAGCCTCGTTGAATGGCGATACCCTTCAGTTGGTCAGCAACACCAATAGTTTGAACAAAGTTTATGTGTTCCCCAATGTGACAATCCAACCTGGTCAGACAATGACTGTCCAGTTCCGTGCTGGTATCACATGCGACTCTGTGAATACCCTTGGCGGTGGATCCAATGTGGCTCCTGCTTATAATGCCAACCTTGGTGTTCTTTATCGCGACGGCAAAGGTATTGTTGATGCTGTTGCTATCAATGCCATCACTACCCAAACCAACTGGACCAACCTCAGTGTACCCTCTACCGTCTGGTCGGGCGATGGTATAACCCTCGACAATACTACCGCTGGTGTTTATCGTACACATTGGCCTGCCAGTGGCAACTCTTCAACTGCCAATACTAAACAATACTGGCAGATGGCCGACTCTGTTCATCAGATGGCTGTAGGTAGCACCAATCCTCGTCTGATCCGTTACACCGACAATGGCTGTCCTTCCGATGCTAGCCCTGTATATATCCATATCACTGGTCGTCCCGATGTCGATATAGCAATCGATGAGCTTGATATGCCTTCGGGTTGCGGTCTAGGCACGGAGGATGTAACTGCCACGATTCACAACTATGGTGGCACTGCATCAGGCCCCTTCATCGCACATTATTCTGTAAATGGAGTTTTGGCTTGCACCGATACGCTGACCTCGTTGGCTCCCAATGCTACCATGCAGCATACCTTCTCTGTTCCCTTGAACATGTATGTAGCCAATGGTTCTGCACAGTTCAATATTGTTGTATGGGTAGATAATCTGCCTTCCGATATCTCTGCTTTCAACGATACTACCCGAACTTCTGTACTATCTAACTATACTCCTGGTGCACCCCTTGTTCAGACCTACGATACTGTTCAGTATGGCGAGCGTGCTGTTCTCACTACCATCACCCCCAGCTCCGATTCGTTGGCTTGGTACAACAAACACATGCAGCGCCTCTCCGACCATACTGTCTATACTACAACAAACCTCTATGAGGCCGACACCTTCTATGTGACAGCCTTCGGTACTGCACCTGTTGCTTATACTATTGGTGACTTAGCAAGTACCAACAGCAACACAGGTAACCCTTCACCCTACAACCCCAACAAGAAATATGTGAAGGAGCAGTACCTCTATACAGCTGCCGACCTTATGGCCGCTGGTCGTGGTGCTGGTCCTATCAGTGCTGTATCTTTCTATCTCGATTCTATTATCTCGACCGCTACTGCTCCAGTAAGCTCCTTCTCGTTCGACGAGATTACCATCAGCATCGGATCCACCTCTGCTGCCAATTTCTCCAGCAATAGTGCTTGGGCTACTGTAACAGAAGTGTTCAGTGCTTCGAACTACACGCTCACCTCGGCCGACAAAGGTTGGGTGACCCACAATTTCAATACTCCATTTGTTTGGGACGGTGTATCCAACGTAGTTGTCGAAGTGGTCCACACTGCTGCCAACAATGTGACCACGGGAGCTCGTACCCGCTACACCCAAGCCGCTGCCAACACTGTAATCTATAAAGCCGACAATAGTACCTCGGCCATTGCCACCTACACAGGTTCTGGTACTCGTTCGCCTCAGCGTCCTGATATCCAGTTCACCTTCTTGGATCGTGGCTGCGAAGGCCCTGCAAGTCCCGTATATGTTTCTATCATTGGCAATCCCGATGTTGATGCTTCACTTGAATGGCCTAGCGACAGCGCTGCTACTGGTTTCAATTCATGTGGTCCCAACGATGTAGTGGTGACTGTACGCAACCGAGGCAATGATGCTTTGAATAGCTACACCATCGACTATTGGTTCGACGAGACTCATGGCGTCTATAACAGCACCTCGTCGCTTGCAGCACATCAGACCCAGAATGTCGTAGTGGCTTCGCCCACTTTCCTCCCCGGCCGTCATTTCATACGTGCAGTTGTCAGTGCTACTGGCGATAGTATTCTTACGAACGATACTATTTCCACCATTATTAATGTAACCTTCTGTGGCGGTACTTATACTATCGGTCCTGCAGCAAGCAACGACTACCATTCCTTCACCGAGGCTATCGACACCTTGGACAATGCTGGTGTGGCAGGTCCTGTTGTCTTCTCAGTTCAGTCCGGCACATATGTTGAACAGCTGAATCTGGGCGAAGTGCCTGGTGTCGATGTGGTCAATACCATTTCGTTCACCTCGGCTAGCGGCGACAGCTCGTCAGTGGTGCTCCGTTACGCTACTTCCAACAACTCCAACTATGTTATCAACTTCGATGGAGCAGCATACATGTCGTTCAACAACATGACGATCTATAGTGCTCCTGCTTCGGGCAACTATGCCAACGCAGTAGTACTAGCCAATGCGCACAACATCGGTTTCGATAATACCGTGATCCGTGTTAAAGGAACTATCAACAATGCCTCTGCCAATGCTGTTGTTGTTGGACTGAATGTCAACAACCTCAACCTCAACCATTGCGTTATCGATAGTGGTTACTACAGCATCAAGGCCATCGTTCCCACTGCAGGACAGAATGCTGGCATTGTAGTTGACAATAGTAAGATCCAGAACTTCTGGTATCAAGGTATCGCAACACGTAAGGTCAACGATGTGGTGATACGTTCCAATGAGGTTCATTCCGGTGTGAATGTTACGGGTCGCGCGCTCACGGGTATCAACATTGCCGAGGTTGAAGGCAGTCTCAACATTGAGGCCAACAACGTTGTGCTCTACGATACCAAGAACGGTGGTAAACGCGGCATCCAAGTAGTTAATTATATTGGTTCTAATACCTTCCGTGGTAAGATCTACAATAATATGTGTGCATCCTACGGTACCGGTATATCGGGTCAGCCTTCTTCCGGTATTTGGATCGATAGCTCCCGCTACATCAATGTTTACTACAACTCTACCCGTGTATATGCAGGCGTGAATGCTGCCACCACTCGTGCTTTCAGTGTTACCACCAGCAGTTCCAACATCTACGTGTTGAACAACATCTTCTCAAACTTCAGCAAGGGTTATGCACTCTATGCTCAGAGCACACTTAATATCACTACTTCCAACTATAATGTTTACTATTCCAGTGCCGATACGATCCACTTAGCCTTCTGGGGTGTTGATGCCAACAATCTAGCAGAACTTCGTGCTTTGAATGGCCAGGATGCAAACTCTATTCAGGATATGCCTTACTTCTTTGGCGACGACGACCTCCACTTGTCGTATGCACTCTATGCAGAGCGTGCTCAGTACAACACTGAAGTACCCCTTGACATAGATGGAGAGATTCGTCCTCAGATTCCTCAGCCTTGTATCGGTGCCGACGAAGTGAGCCGTGGTATCCACAATATCGGTATCATGCAGTTCATGGAACCCACATTAGATAGCAACACAGTAGAGACCGATTCTCTGCGTGTGGTAGTGAAACTCTATAATGATGGTACCTCTACAGAGACCAATGTTACTTGGTCCGCCTATATCGTCAACTCTCTTGAGAATACCGGTACGCTCCTTCAGACTCCTGTACGCACCATTGCCGAACTTGTTCCCACCGAGCCTGTTTTCGATACAGCCTACATAGCCTTGCCCATTGGCCTTATCGATACCCAGTATATCCATGCAGAGGTGAACTATATGACTGGGCTCTCTTACACAGATTACAATACTAACGACAATCAGGCCGACACCGTCTTCCTGCTAGAACCTGCTTTCGACCTTCGTGCCGAGACCGTCACTATCAACGATGAGATCTCTGGTGTAAAAGGTTGTCGTTTGCACGAGACGCCCATCACCATCCGTCTCACCAACGTTGGTCGCAAAGATATACCTTCGCAGTTCCCCATCACTATCGGTTATCAAGCCGTGGTGCAGACTGCCAACACTATCGTAGCACAGCTGCCTCTCGTTCATGAAGAGCAAGTGACCTTGAATGCCGATATGGCAGTGAGCACTTCGCAAGACTTTACTTTCGTTACCCCTGCAAACCTCTATCCTACGGGCAACGATAAAGATGTACAGCTTCGTGTGCGTGCTTGGAGTTCGTATATTTACGACCAGAAGCATGCATCCAACCTCAATGGACGCGACACCGTGCCCTACGTTACTGTTACTTCTAAATACACTCCCAATATGCCAGTAGGTACCGATTTGCATATTCCTTATGCAACATGGGATACCATCAAGGCCGCCCACACCGATCAGCCTTCGGCCACCCAGCAGGTACATCGCCCCATTCGTTGGTACCGCGATTCCACCGATGCTGAACCCTACTATGCACCCACTGCCTATGCAGCCTCCACTTGGTGGGAGACACCTCAGTATTTCCACGACAGTGTTTATTACCTGAGCTGTATCAGTACCACTGGATGTACCAGTTACTACAACCCCGTTCATGTTTACCTCAATGCGCAGGTCAACACCGACGCCGCTGTGATGGCTATCGAGTCACCCTACAACAAAGTTTACCAAGACAACGACTCCGTCAAGATCCGCATTGTAAACTGGGGCACTTCGCCCATCTCTAATATACCCGTGGTATATCAGTTCCGCCGTGGCAATGCATTGTTGCAAGAGGTTCATGAAGTTTGTCATGCTACCATTCAGCCACAGGATTCCTACCTCTACACCTTCGACTCATTGGTATATTATCCCACCGATATGCTCAACCCGGGCAATTCCAATGTCAACTACACCGTTCGTGCATGGACCGATCTGGCCAACGAGCAGGTACGTCGCAACGATACCATCCGCAACCTTTTGGGAACCCGTCAGTGGCCCGAGTCGCAGTACTCTGTTCCCGTATTAGGTTACAACACAGGTCTCGATATTACCCGAGTAAGCTTCACCAATCTCGACAATGTAGTTCCCGAGGTAGGACATAGCTATATCAACTTCGGTCACTTCAATAATCCCGAAGTGGAACCGTTGCATCTCATCAAGGGTACCACCGATACCATGCTCATCGAAGTAGCCAACTCCGACAATCATGCCGACTACAATACCGAAGGTTTCGTGACGGTATATATCGACTACAACCGCGACGGCTATTTCAATAGAGGCAATATGGATATCGACTCCAATTGGATCAATGAAAGCGAGGTTGCATACTGGGGTATAGTACATTCTCGTCATCCCTTGAAGTTTGTCTATACGCTTCCCGATACAGCAGCATTGGGTTATACCCGTATGCGCGTAGTGCTGCATCAAGGTTCTGCCGATACCACTGCCGTCGCCGAACCCTTCGACTTCGATTTCGGTCAGGTACAAGACTACCTCCTCTATATTGAAGATGTTCCCGAGACCATCGACGGTGCAGTAGGTCGTGTCACCGCACCTGTTAACAACATTATCAGCAGCGATAGCACCACCGTAACCTTCATGTACTGCAACAAGGGTTCCGAACCCATCGAATCGGCCGAAGTAGGATACTATACCATCCACGAGTCGCCCGTTTATAACTCCTTCACATGGACCGGAGCTCTCGAACCAGGCCGTTGCGTACCCATTGCGCTGCCCACCCAGCACTATGAAGAGGGAACCACCAACTTCCTCATCTTCGTAAGCACCATGGGCGACACCAATGTACACAACGATACCCTCCACTACCAGGTACATCGTTTCCACCACACCGTGTTCCACTTCGAAGACTCTTGTGAAAACGAGAACTACTTCTATGCACCTGCAGGCTACAACAAGTACTCTGTCAATCTCTGGGAGCGTGGCTATCCTACCGGTAAGACCAACCTCACCTATTGCCTCAGCGACTCCAATGCATGGGTGCTCAATGCCTCGGGCGTAGTAAATACCGGCATGCGAGGCAACCTCTCGTATCTCTATTCGCCCATCTTCAATATTGCGCAGATCCGTCCCGATACCATCTCTATCTGGGTAGCACATCAGATTGGAGAAGGAGCAAGCATGTATCTTGAATTCTGGGATTACCTTGGACAGTGGCAGAAGATAGGATCGGCCAACGACTCCATGTGGTACACCGAACCTATAGGTTTCACTGGCAACTCTGCAGGTTATGCCTTCACCAACTATCGTTTCCCCACACGTCGCATCAGTGGTGACTTCCAGCAGACGCTGCAGTTCCGCTTCGTATATCAGGCACCCGAAGATGTTCCTGTATCCGATGGTCTTGTGATGGACAATATCAAGTTTGGCCGTGCCGACCGTGATATCGATGCTGGTGTTACCGACATTGTTCATCCCACACATCCCAAGTTTGGTGATGTCGTTTATCCCAAGGTGGCTATTCACAATTACGGTACCGATACACTTCGCTCTGTCGAGGTAGCCTATCGTCCTTATGGCACCTATCTGGCTATCACAGGTACCTTCCATGGAGCCATACCTCCGCAAGAGAGTGCGCTCTACACCTTCGAGCAGCCCTTCGTTGTGATGGCCGACTTCCCCGATACCTTCCAGATCTGTGCATACACCGGTATCAGTCTCGACCTCTATCACGACAATGACACCACCTGCAAGCTCTTCCCCTTGTCGCCACTCGACAACGATATGGCCATTACCCAGTTCGTATATCCTCTCGACCACATCGTAGCAGGCGACTCTATGCAAGTGACCTTGCGTCTGCGCAACTATGGTCAGGCTCCTGTATCTTCGTGCAGTGTGTCCTACCAGTTCAACAATAGTGCACCTGTAGTAGAACAAGTCAACTTCCAGAATCTCTTAGGTCGCGACCTTGAGTCGTTCGAGTTCTTCAACTACACCTTCCACCAGAAGTGTCGTGCTTCGATGGGCTTGATGACCATGAAGGCCGTTGTTCAGTACGAGACCGACGATTATCCCTTCAACGACACCGTGATGAAGTATATCAACGGACTCTCCAATATCACCGACCTCTACGCACGCGCTATTGTAGTCGATACATCCCAACCCACCTTTGTATCGTTCCAGCTCACCATTGATAATATTGGTTCTCGTTCGGCCAACAACTTCACTGTAGGCTACTGGTACGACAACGATACCTCTACCATGGTGATCGAACACTACAATGCCGCCATGCCGTTGGCAGCACTCCATACCGCTTACTATGTATTCGATTCTGTTCAGCCCCAGCGTGCAGGCAACCCCTACACCTACGTCACCGGTTTCGTACATATCGACGGCGATAATGATGCCACCAACGATACCACCACTGTTCGTGACAATCAGTATGTCGATCTCCACCCCGTACGTATTGTAGTAGAAGAGAATCGAAACGAAGAGTGCCACGTTCGTATGGAAGTAGTCAACCTGGGCAACATGTCCTACACCAACGACTTCAGAGTGTATGCCACCATCAATGGTGCTACCATCAACACCCTTACCAACCGTGTCATCACACCCGGTGAAGTATTCTCTATCCCCTTCACTCAGACTATTGCCAAGAACAGTGATCGTCATTACGAAGGTTCGGGTATGGTATCGGCACCATACTTCGTAGGTAATCCTTATCATGATATCGATACCTCCAACAACCAGACATCTGTTGTCGAAGTGGAGAACTATTTCGACTCTACAGGTGTCGGCCATGTAGCAGCCAACGGTATGACTCTTGAGCAGAACCAGCCCAACCCCTTCAAGCTCTCTACTGCTATAGAGTTCACCATCCCCACTGCAGGCCATGTTCGCTTCTTCGTGATGGACGAAGTAGGACGCCTAGTTTACCAGAAGGAAAGCTTCTACAGCGACGGTGCCCATACCATTGTCCTCACCAACGAGCTACCCGCTTCGGGCACCTACCTCTATGGTATCGAGTACGAAGGAGAGCGTCTCATCCGTAAGATGGTCTTCAAGAAGTAATCACCCATGATTACTCAGTTTCTCAACTATATCAGCCAACATAGCCTCTTCTGCCAAAACCAGAAGGGGCTTTTGGCTATTAGTGGTGGCATCGACTCAGTGGTGATGGCCCATCTATTCCATACAGCCCGCATCCCCTTTGGCATAGCCCATTGCAACTTCCATCTTCGGCCAGGCGACTGCGACCGTGACGAAGCCTTTGTCCGCTCCCTGGCATCCACCTATGGCGTCCCCATCCATGTTCGCCAATGCGATACCACAGCCTATGCCCAGCAGCATGGACTCTCCATCGAAGAGGCCGCACGCGATCTTCGCTACGCCTTCTTCGAGCAGTTGCGACACGACCACGGCTACCACTACATAGCCACCGCCCATCATCGCGACGACTCCGTAGAGACCTTCTTCCTCAACCTGCTCCGAGGCACAGGCCTCGCCGGGCTCCATGGCATCCTTCCTCGCAATGGCTATGTAGTGCGGCCTATGCTGCCCTTCACCCGGGCCGATATCGAGCACTATGCCGCGCAGCATGGGCTCCTCCATGTAGAAGACACCACCAATAGCTCCCTCGTCTATCGCCGCAACCAGATCCGGCATCAGCTCCTGCCGCTTCTTCGCCAGATCTCATCCTCGGCCGACGACGCCGTCAGCCAAACCATCGCCCATCTCGCCGATGCCGAGACACTCTATCGTCGTGCGGTGGAGCAAGAACGCGACAGGGTACTCCACAAAGACCAAGACCAAGCCGTCATACCCCTCCAAGCCCTATCCACGCTCCATCCCCAGCGCACCCTGCTTTTCGAGCTCCTCCATCCCTACGGATTCACCGCCACCGTGGTCGATAACCTCATAGCACTGCAGTCCTCCCCCCACTACGGACAGCACTTCTTCAGTGCCACACATCAGATACTCCGCACCTCGTCCCATTTGCTCATCACACCTTTGCCTACCGGTGAGGCCGATGCCGCACCCATAGTCATCCCCACAGTCGGTGAAGTGCCGTCGCTGCCGCTCAACCTCCGTTTCTCGGTCGAAGCAAAAGCCCCGGCCACACCATTGCGGGTCCCCCCCACCGAGCTGCTGCTCGACTACAGCAAAGTCCATTTCCCGCTCACCCTTCGCAGATGGCATCATGCCGACCGCATAGCCCCCTTCGGTATGCAAGGCACACAGTCCGTCAGCGACATCTTCACCCATCGTCACTACACACCCCAGCAGAAAGCCGACGCTTGGCTCCTCGTCGATGCCCACGGCCGTATCCTCTGGGTTGTAGGCCTGCGAGCCTCACGCCATGGAGCCGTCACACCCTACACTACCCACATACTCCGCGTCACCCTGCAGTAGTCCGATCCATAATATCGAATATCGGATCAAGGCAGTATCGCCCCGAGTCCCATCCCCCGTTGCACCGCCCCGGGCCCCTTAGGTCAAAAAGATTATTAACATCAAAAAATATAAAAAAGTGAAAAAAAGCATCAAATTCCTCATCCTACTCGCTGCACTTGTGATGGTAGCAGTAGCAGTGTTTGCCATCAAGAATCGTCCGCAGACCCCGTCTCCCGCCATCCAGTCCACGTATGTCGGCGAGCTCCCCGTGGTGTATGTCACCCGCCACATCACACCCGAGAGCCTCATCCGCATCTTCCAGGCCGTAGGCCGCATCCCCGACAGCCTCGACCATGTGGCAGTGAAGATCAGCACCGGCGAGTCGGGCGGCCACCACTACCTTCAGCCCTCGCTCATCGGCCCCCTGGTGCAGAGTCTGCATGGCACCATCGTAGAGTGCAACACAGCCTATCCCGGTAGCCGCAACACATTCGAAGACCATTGGCAAACCATCCGCGAACACGGGTTCTTGGACATAGCCCCCGTCGATCTCATGGACGAGGAAGGCGACATGATACTCCCCGTGCGCGACAGCAGCCATATCCAATACAATATCGTAGGCTCCCACCTGCAGCGCTACACCTTCATGGTCAACCTGGCCCATTTCAAAGGCCATGTGATGGCCGGCTTCGGAGGCGTGCTCAAAAATCAGTCCATCGGTGTCGCCTCGGCCAAAGGCAAGTCCAACATACACTCGGCAGGCAAGACCTCGCGCACCTATATGTGGGCCGTGCGCATGGCCAGTCGCGACCACTTCTGCGAGAGCATGGCCGCCGCCGCCCAGTCGGTAGCCGACTATTTCGGCCCCAAGATCGTCTATATCGATGTGATGAACAATCTCTCTGTCGATTGCGACTGCATGAGCCACCCCGCCGCCCCCCGGCTGCAGGACTACGGCATCCTGGCTTCCACCGACCCTGTGGCCCTCGACCAGGCCTGTCTCGATATCCTCGACAGCATACCCACCGACGACCTCAACGATCCCGAGCCCATCCACCGCCGCATCGACAGCCGCCACGGCCGCCACATCGTAGAGCATGCCGAAGCCATAGGCATGGGCAGCCGCCGTTACCGCTTGGTGACTATCGATCCTGTCGCCAAGTAGCACATCCAGCGTTACCACTTTTGCCATTCTCACTTTTGCCGTATAATATATGGGGAGAACCAAACCCCACGGTAACCTCTCGCAAACCCCCGGGTATTTGTCATCACACTCCGGGGCGTTTTTTTTATGCAGCCCCCCGGTGTTTGCACTCCGATACCCAGTCTCCTTTACACTTTCATGATAACGTTTGTATGATCCGTAGCCTTGTGTCGAGTAGTGATTGTGCTGCCTTTCAAGCCAGGCACTGGCTCGTGGTGGGGAATAATCAGAACTCCTCTTTGATTGAAGCGGAACTCTGCACACAAACCCCCATCAGAGCCCTTCCTGCCCTCCTCCATTCGCAAGCCGTATTCCCCATCGGTAATACCCCATGGCGAAGCCCTCACCCCGACTGTTGCCATGAGTAGCCGAGTGCATGGAAACCGTTAGCTTTTTTGCTGACAATGATTATCGATTATAAAAAAAACAGCTACTTGAGGCAGCCCCCGTAACTTGACATCTCATGATCTTTTTGATGATGATAAAAAAATAAAATGCCGCTATTCTGCTTTTGATTGTTGATTTCAAGAAGTCCGGTCGATTCCGATAGCGGCCCGCCAGAATTTGCGCCGCCGGGCAGGCAAAAAAAAAAACAGAGCACAGGCCAAGCCAGTCAAGCTGCCATACTATAGTATCGTAAGCCGTTTTTTTATCGTCAACATATGGCAGACACAGAATAAAATTCAAAACACCCTCCTCTCAAGGCAGAGCAGCAGGCAGCGATAGCCCTAGCACAATGCTGCTATAGCTCTCGTAGCCATGCCTCTATGGCCGCTTTGCAGCACGAAACGATGGTATCATGGCTTGATATGATCGTATCATGGCTTGAAATGATCGTTTCATGCCACGATACCATCAAACTACAGGTCTGCGTACATGAATCTCAGAAAAAAAAACTCAGTCCGCACCTTGCTGGCGAAAGGTAGGTTGAAATATCAACGCCTCACCAAGCGCACACGCCGGCCTTAGCATCCATTATTTTTTTAGTAACCACTGTCCGCTATCTACACACTCTCGGTATCAGAACCCCTTCTTTCGTTGGATGCAAATATAATCCCACAGGAATAGACGACAGTGCCTTTATTCACGCACAACGATCAAAATAATTATGAAAGCCACCCCGCCGTTTCGCATCTTTGTGATTTAACCACAAAACGTTACTCGCATGCAAACCTTCGGTTTCGACGTGCACAAGGATACGATATACCGTGCAACATACGATGGAAAAGATTCAACGTTGGAAAGATCCGAAATGTTTTTTTTGAAACAACAAGGCCCCATCCGAAACATACAGTAAAGTCATGCCGTATTGATATAGGGGGAAATGCATCTGTGTACAAGTGTATATGTGTGTGAATTACAGCGTATATGATATTCGGCAGTTTGTGAGGTTGAAAAAAAATATTGGCAGTTTATAAAAAGTTTGTATTTTTGCATCACGATTTTTAAGCAAATCACAATAAGGATTATTCCGTTGTGAGAACATTTAAGGCGGGTTTCGACTCGTCTTTTTTTACAAATTGATAATTATGAAAAGAATATTAGGCCTGGATCTTGGCACCACAAGTATTGGTTGGGCTTTGGTGAACGAAGCCGAACATGCCGACGAGAAATCATCTATCGAACGCTTGGGTGTTCGTATTGTTCCATTGTCCGTTGACGAACAGACCAACTTTGAGAAAGGACGTCCTATCACCACCAATGCCGACCGCACGTCAAAACGCAGTATGCGTCGCAATCTTCAGCGCTATAAACTTCGTCGTGACAATCTTATAGAACTGCTCAAAGAGCAAGGGTGGATTAATGACAACACCATTCTTTCCGAGCAAGGCAACTTCTCCACGTTTGCCACCTATCGTCTTCGTGCCAAAGCAGCCACCGATGCAGTATCGCTCGAAGATTTGGCTCGGGTGTTGCTCATGATCAATAAGAAGCGTGGCTACAAAAGTAGTCGTAAGGCCGTGGGTGGCGATGAAGGCCAGCTAATAGATGGTATGGAAGTAGCTAAGATTCTTTACGATGAATCGCTTACACCCGGTCAGTTCGGCCATCGTATCCTTTCCGAAGGCAAACGTTATATTCCTGAGTTTTATCGCTCTGATCTCCGTGCAGAACTTGATCGCATATGGAGTTTCCAGCAACCACATCATCCCGATATTCTTACATCCGAGTTCCGTTCTCAACTCGACCGACAGACCAAGACTGGTGCCACGAAGCTCTTCTTGGCCAAATACAATATTTATACTGCCGATGTCAAAGGTAGAGGCATCGAACGCCTTAAAGCTGTCTATGCATTGCGTCATCAAGCACTCCTTGCACCTCTCACTTCCGAAGAGCTGGCACTTGTGCTCAGTGAAGTAGTGGGTGCAATGAATGGATCTAGCGGTTATCTTGGTGCCATTAGTGATCGTAGCAAAGAGCTTTATTTCAACCATCAAACCATTGGCCAGTATCTGATAGCCCGTCTCGATGCCGACCCCCATAAGACACTTAAGAACCAACCTTTCTATCGGCAAGACTATCTCGATGAGTTTGAACGTATCTGGGAAACACAAGCTCAGTATCACCCAGAGCTCACTATGGAGCTCAAGCATGAGATTCGTGACATTGTGATATTCTACCAGCGTCGTCTTAAATCGCAGAAATGGCTCGTCGCCAACTGCGAGTTTGAAAATCGCAAAGTAGCGCCCAAATCCTCTCCCATTTTCCAGCGTTTCAAGATATGGCAAATGCTCAACAACATCACGGTGAAAGATAGCGAAGGGTGTCGTTTTCTTAACGAAGAGGAGCGTAGCATACTTGCCTCCCATCTGTACTATAAAGCCAAAATGAGCAAGAAGGAAGTGCTCCAAACGCTTTTTGTTTCCACCAAAGGTCTTGATATCAATTTCAAGGAAGTAGAAGGAGACCGTACCATGGCACGTTTGCTCAAGGCTTGTCAGTCCATAATAGAGATGAGCGGCCATGGCGATTACAATTTTGACACACTTTCGGGCAATGAAGCCAAGCATCTGGTTTCGGATATCTTCACCGGTTTGGGATTCAATACCGATTGGCTCTCTTTCGATAGCGAGGCCATGGGCGAAGATCTCGACCGCCAGCCGCTCTACCGCCTTTGGCATTTGCTCTATTCCTTTGAGGGCGACAATTCTCCAACGGGCGACGAGCAATTGGTTGCTCGCTTGATGGATATGCTCTCCCTGCCAAAAGAGTACGCTAAGGTGATGGCTTCGGTTCGATTCGAAGACGATTACGGTAGCCTTAGCGTCAAAGCTATGCAGAAGATACTCCCCTTTTTGGAAGCAGGTCACGAATATAGTGCTGCATGTGCCATGGCAGGGTACAAGCACTCCAAAGCATCGCTTACCCAAGAGGAAATAGAGCATCGGCAGCTCAAAGACCATCTTTCCCTTCTTCCTCGCAATAGTTTGCGCAATCCCGTGGTTGAGAAGATCCTTAACCAGCTTGTCAATGTGGTCAATGCGGTGATCGACCAGTATGGGCGTCCCGACGAGATACGATTGGAGATGGCTCGAGACCTCAAAAAGAGTGCTGCCGAACGTGCCGAGGCTGTTGATGCCATCAATAAAAATACCAAAGAAGCAGAAGAATGTCGCAAGTTCCTTCAGTCTCATTTCGGTCCCCAATATGGCAGCCGCAACGATATTATTCGTTACCGTCTTTATAAGGAATTGGAACCCAATGGGTACAAAACCCTCTATTCCAATACCTATATTCCATTAGAAAAATTGTTCAGCAAGGAAATTGATATCGAACATATCATTCCTCAAGCACGTCTTTTCGATGATTCGTTTTCCAACAAAACGCTAGAGTATCGTGCTGTCAACATCGAGAAGAGTGATGCTACCGCCTTTGATTACGTTAAGGGTAAATATGGCGACGAAGGTCTTAAAGACTACCTCCAGCGTGTAGAGGAGATGTTCAAAAAGAAAGCCATATCGAAGGCTAAATATACCAAACTGAAAATGGCTTTGGCCGATATACCCTCAGATTTCATCGATCGTGATCTTCGCAACACCCAGTATATCTCTCGCAAAGCGCAGGAGATGATGCTCGAAGTAGTTCGATCGGTGGTGCCCACCACGGGTACCATTACCGATCGTTTGCGCCAAGACTGGCAGCTTGTCAATGTGATGCAGGAACTCAACTGGGACAAGTACAATAAACTGGGTCTCACCGAGGTTGTAGAAGGCCGTGACGGACAGCATACCCGTCGCATTGTCGATTGGACTAAACGCAACGACCATCGTCACCATGCCATGGATGCACTCACGGTAGCTTTCACCACTAGAAGCATTGTCCAATATCTCAATAATCTTAATGCCCGTAGCGACAAGTCGTCGAGCATCTATGCCATAGAGAAGACGGCACTCGAACGCAAAGATGGGCATCTTGTGTTCAAGGCCCCTATGGAGATCAATGAGTTTCGTGCCGAAGCCAAACGTCACTTGGAACAAGTGCTCATCTCTATCAAAGCCAAAAACAAGGTGGTGACTCGCAACACGAATACCACTCAGGCCAAGAATGGCACACGTAGGAAGGTTCAGCTTACCCCGCGTGGCAGCTTGCACAAAGAAACGGTATATGGCAAGATGAAGGTGCCTTGCACTAAAGAGGTGGCTGTGGGCTCCAAACTAACAACCGACCTCATATCCCAAGTGGCAAACGCTGCACAACGTGAGGCTCTCCGTATGCGCATCGAAGCCTTTGGCGGTGATGCAAAAAAAGCCTTTACAGGGAAAAATAGTCTCGAAAAGAATCCAATCTGGCTCAATGCCGAACATACAGACAAGGTTCCCGACAGGGTTGTTATTCATTATTTTGATGAAGTTTGTACGGTGCGCAAGCCTATTACCAAGGACCTCAAACTGGACAAGGTGGTAGATGAAGGCATCCGCCGCATTCTCAAAGCCCGTCTCGACCAGTTTGGTGGCGATGCCGCCAAGGCTTTCAGTAATCTCGACGACAATCCCATATGGCTCAACAAAAAGGCTGGTATATGTATCAAGAGTGTGAAGATTGCCGAGGGTATCGAAGGTGAACCTATTCACTACATGAAAGACAAAGATGGAAAATTTATTCTCGATGCCGATGGCAACAAGCAGCCTGCCGACTATGTCAATCTTCGAAACAACCATCATGTGGCTATTTTCCGTGATGCCGACGGTAAGCTTCAGGAACATATTGTGAGCTTCTATGAAGCCACATCGAGGGCAATGCAGCATGTGCCTGTTATCGACAAGGAGTTCAATAAAGACCTTGGCTGGCAATTCCTCTTCACCATGAAGCAAAACGAATATTTCGTATTCCCGAATGCCGAGAGTGGTTTTGATCCGAAGGATATTGATCTTACCAACGAGGCCAATTATGCCCTTATCAGCCCCAACCTCTTCAGAGTGCAGACATTGTCGAGTGGAGATTATCGTTTCCGTCATCATCTTGATACAGGGACAGACTCACCAAAGTTGCTTAAAGATATTTCGTGGAAAAGAATAACGTCGCTTCTGGTATTGCAATGTGTTGTCAAGGTTCGTGTCAACCATGCTGGGCAGATTGTTGCAGTAGGGGAGTATTGATATGGAGAAATTGTATAGCATGATAAAACGAACGCTCTGTTTCTCCAACCCTGCTTATCTGTCGCTCGCCAATGGCCAACTGGTGATTAAGTTGACAAACGAGGAGCCGTCCCGCACGGTGACGGCTCCGATAGAGGATATCGGTGTGGTGTTGCTTGATCATCAGCAGATCAGCATCACCCATGGGGCGCTTTCGGCCTTGGCAGACAACAACGTGGCCGTAATCACATGCAATGCCAAGCATATGCCCTCAGGACTCCTTATGCCACTCGAAGGCAATACTCTGCAGAGCGAACGCTTTGCCTGCCAAATCAATGCTTCTCTTCCTTTGAAGAAACAGCTTTGGCAACAAACGGTGACTCAGAAAATCCTGAATCAGGCAGCTGTGTTAAAAGAGCTGAGGGGCTCTGAAGTGCGCTGCATGGAAGTGTGGGCTCGTCAAGTGAAGAGTGGCGATACCGACAATCTTGAAGGTAGGGCAGCCGCATACTATTGGGACAATATGTTCGACCAAAAATGGACACGTGGTCAGGATGGAGATTGGCCCAATGCTCTGTTCAACTATGGCTACGCTGTGCTTCGGGCTTTGGTAGCTCGTGCTTTGGTGGGAAGTGGTATGTTGCCAACCTTGGGTATTCATCATCACAACCGCTACAATGCCTACTGTCTAGCCGACGATATTATGGAGCCATATCGTCCCTATATAGATCGGCTGGTGATGAATATGGTGCCTCGCTGGCCGCAAGAAGTGGAACTCACTCCCGACATGAAGCGTGAACTATTGGGTGTCCCGGTGATGGAAGTGGTTGTTGAAGGACGGCGAAGCCCTCTTATGGTTGCTGTTAGTCAAACCACGGCTAGCCTCTGCCGGTGCTTTGCTGGCGAGATGCGGAAAATCGTGTATCCATCTATTCCATTGTAGTGAGGTGGATCGTTTCAGTGAATACCGCATTATGTGGGTTATGGTGTTTTTTGATCTTCCTACCGATACCAAAAAAGAACGTAAGGCGGCAGCCGATTTTCGCAAGCATTTGATGGGTGATGGCTTCACCATGTTTCAATTCTCAATCTATGTGCGTCATTGTCCTAGTCGCGAAAATGCCGAGGTGCATTTACGAAGGGTGAGGAGTATGGTGCCACAGTATGGTCAAGTGGCAATGATCACCATTACCGACAAGCAGTTTGGCGAGATACAGCTTTATAGCAATCAAAAAGTAGTCGAAGTATCCACCCCTGGTCAGCAGCTTGAACTGTTTTGATTTTTATGATTTTTTATGAATTTACGCATTGGCTGAAGCAACATTTTGATCGTAAAAAAGGTTTATCTAGTCCGCTGTTTTTGGAATTTCATAGGATTCAAGAATTGGTGTATCTAACAATAAAAGCCACCCGAAGAGGCTGGCTTTTTATTTTCTAACAATCCTTATATTACTCTGTTTGTTAGTTTTTTGCTCGGATTGTGTTGTGCATTCACAATGCAAAGATACGATTTTTAAGCAAATCACAACACTCTCTTGTCGGCTTTGTCGTATTCGGCGACAATGCAAAGATACGATTTTTAAGCAAATCACAACATCTTTATGCGAGGCGACATCATCAGAATGGTTGTGCATTCACAATGCAAAGATACGATTTTTAAGCAAATCACAACAACTTGTAAACACCCCCTCTAACTTACTCGGTTGTGCATTCACAATGCAAAGATACGATTTTTAAGCAAATCACAACATAAGCGCGCTATCAGTTCCTTTTAGTTTCGTTGTGCATTCACAATGCAAAGATACGATTTTTAAGCAAATCACAACTCGGCGATCATCTGAGATGTTATAGGACGGTTGTGCATTCACAATGCAAAGATACGATTT
>JAZUDW010000100.1:0-25142 GCA_045639845.1 Bacteroidales bacterium | reverse complement strand
AATTAACAGCTGCCTTCTTTTTCAAATCAACAAATAAACAAATAAACGGATCAACATTGAAGAAACGGTTCAACATTGAAGAAACTGCGCCTCGGAAATATCAAATTATTTTTGCTATTTCTCTCGGCTTTTGTATCTTTGCAAAATATTAGTACTATCTATTTTTAATTATTCTGCTTAATAACAACCTGTTTTGTAAATAAATAATAATTATAATTAGACAAACAATGAAAAGAAAGCTTTCGTTGGCGGTTATCGCCATGTCGCTTCTCACACTTACGACCTCGTGTTTGAAGGACGGAATAAATGACTTTGAAGGTCTGCGTCACCCGCTCCAGCTACAGGGTTCTTTCGACCCTCACCTGGGCATCCCCATCGGATCAGCATCGATCACGGTGGGTGACCTGCTGGGTATGTTTCAAGAAACCAGTGGTTACATTCAGCTTGACCCCACCACTGGCGTGGCTACGGTAACGTACGACACTTCCTTTACCAACACTTACGAATTTGGCAACAAGAAGGCCAAAACCACCCCCAACCGCAGAAAAGCAGACAACGGTTTCCACCAAATGGTGGAGGGCGAGGTGGATTTCGACATCTTCTCCAACCTTCAACAGTTGCCCTCTAATTTTAAGGTTGACAACCTCTTCGTAACTCTCTTTGCCGACGTGGTGGCTCACTGCTCTGAACAGACCGAATCGCTGTTGCAAGACTACGACGTGAAGGTATTCTTGGACCAGATTCAGCTCAGTGCCAGCAACCACAACGGTCAACAGTATGTGCTCCCCATGGAGGAAGATACTGTGATGGTGAACAACCTTATTGCCGGCGACCGCGTGATGATCATC
Organism: Bacteroidales bacterium; assembly: GCA_045639845.1. Lineage (GTDB taxonomy): Bacteria > Bacteroidota > Bacteroidia > Bacteroidales > P3 > Colimorpha. Next base: position 24,294 of record JAZUDW010000100.1, on the reverse strand, counting down.
GACCAAGCAAACATTGCCGAAGTGATCAACATCAAACCCACCAAGATCCACTACCAAGCCCGCCTCAACATAGACCTGGGATCGCAGTTCTGGGCTTCCGACATCTCGCAATTCGTGCTAGACTCACTTGAGATCAGCTCCATAGACCTGACGTCGAACATTGCCGCGCACTTCCCCCTCACCGTGTATTTTGACGACGCTAACTTCTTGACCGAGATGGATATCGCTTTGGGTGAACAAGAGATTCTCGACAACTTGGTGATGGATTCGTCTGAACTGGTGTTGGAACTTGAAAACAGCCTACCCCTCCAGATCCTCTTGGGTGCTAAACTGCTTGACGTCAACAACAACGAACTTGGCACTCTATTCAACGACCCGTATGTGACTATCGGTGGCGCTCAGATAGGATTCAACAGCACTGTGGGCAACTACGTAGTGACTGGGGCTACCAAATCGGTGATCCGCATCCCTGTGAACTCTTCGAACATCGAAGCTCTCACGAAGGCCAGCAAGATAAGCCTCGACACTCACTTAGCTACAGCTTCCGACCCTACTGGTACCGAACCACAACCTATGGTATCGATACTCGGCTCCGACGCCCTCCGCGTGCGTCTCTATGCACAGCTACATCCTACTGTAAACGTCGCTATACCTCTCTCTTCTAAGTAGTAGTAGTACGAGAAACAAAATAAAAACATTGTTTTATGAAACACACTTTTAAATACATACTGGGCGCCGCCGCCCTCACCATGCTTCTGGCTATGCCTTGCGGCAAGCAAGCTCAAGCCCAAACCAGTACGCTGCTCTACAGCTCTACCATACTGCCTCATGGCAACAGCATGAACCCTGCCTTTTTCCCCAACACTGGTCTCTATGTCGCACTCCCAAGCCTGAATCTGGATCTGGGTATGCCCATCTCGTATGGCGAGCTGCTGCAATACGATCCGGTGAACAACGTGTCCAATATCAACTTGAACAATATTGCCGACAATCTCATAGAGGGTAATAGCTTTAGTATCAACCCGCAGATCTACGCTGTGGGTATAGGCTTGAAACTCGGCAAGTCCTTCATCACTGCTTCGGCTCAGGTGAAAGGCAACATCAACCTTACCGCCCCAGCCGGTCTGCTCACTTTCCTCAACGAGGGAAACATGAGCTATCTGGGCGAAGGCAACGAGCTGGAGCTGATAAGCGGCAACCTTCTCAATATGAACATGTATGCCGAAGCCGCCATTGGCTTAGGCCATAAATTCAACTTGCCCATCGGCGAACTGACAGCTGGTGTACGCCTCAAGGCTTTGGACGGCTTGATGAACCTCAGCACTTCCAACACCTATGCACGTCTCTACACCCAAGAGGACCTTTCTTTGCTCCGTGCCAACCTCTACTATCAGATCAACTCCGCAGGATTGGTAGGCTTTGATGCCAACGGCAAACCTACCGTTAGCGTTCCTGATATGAACAATATGTTTGACAACATGAGCTTCGGCGTTGACTTTGGTGCTCGCTGGGAGACCGACGCATTTGACATCTCCTTCAGCGTGCTGGACCTTGGCACCCGTCTGAATTGGAACCAAAACGTGATGCAGATTGTGCCCGAAAACGGTGAGACTTCGTTTACATTCAACGGCATCGATGCCAGTGGGCTGATCCAAGGCGGCAAGCTGGATACCTCGTTTATCTCATCCTTCAGAGACTCGCTGATGTCGATGACCAACTATACCATCCGCGACGGCGAGAGCTACTGGACTTCAGTGCCTACACGCATCAACCTCGGTGCCTTCTACAAAGTTGGTTCCATTCTTCGCGTAGGTGCTGTGTTCCATGGCGAGATAGACCGCCAGATGAACTCTTTCGAGCTGAATATGGACGAGGTGAAGACTGCCGTTCGTTCCAACATCACCCTGATGGCCAACGTGAATATCCTCAACTGGCTTGAAGTGATGGTGGGCAACAGCATTGTTGACGATGGTGTGAAAGCCACAGCGCTCAACCCCAGCTTTGGTATCGTGGCCAATCCCCTCACCTGCATCCAGGCTTACTTCTTGCTCGACTACATCAGCAATATCTACCTGGTTGACGCTCGTCGTGCCAACCTCACCTTGGGTGTTTCGCTCAGTCTGCCTCAATTCAAAAACAGATAACATTATGAGTTGATTGGTGGTTTGTTGATTTGTAATTCTTTTCAAAGAATAACCACCAAAGTGCAGCACTCTATTTCAATAGTCCACAAGACTATAGACAAACTCTAAATATACTCAAAAAGGCCGTCACACTTACAAAAGATGTGGCGGCTTTATTTTCTTCGAACATTCCATCGCGGTGTGTCGATAAAGTCCATACGACATTGCTATACTAAACCCAACTATCAAATGCTATGCATATTGGCGCCAGAACAGCAGGCATAACATGCCGGAGTTTCACTCGATCAACGATTGTGAAAAAATTGACAGATGCATCTGAATAGGGATCTATTCTCTATCAGCTGATGCGCACCTCGGTGTTCGCTTATCAGATAATATTCACCTCGAGAACGCTCCTCCTATCCTCCCCTGCCAGTGATGCATTCTATAGGTGGGTTATAAAATTCACCGATGAAACAAAAAAAATGATGTGCATTATGAATCTTTTCAGTGCTCCAGCAGTCTTGTCGGCATCTTGCTGCTTGTCACTCGGTTGCATAGCCCGCTATGCGCCCTTGCTTAGCTCCACTTCGGTCGCTGACCATAGTTCGCACAGCAATCTGTTCGACAATACAACCAAAATCGCAAGAAATGCTTTATAGAACTCATCTATAGTCTATTCTTCGCAGTTTTTTTTCCACATAAGGACGAAGGCACTACGGCCCCACTACGTTCTCACCACGAACCCACGCTGTGCCTAATGCCTAATAGACATAAATAGCATAGAACACTCGATATAGGTAAAGTCAATGGAACACAGAATACGGAAATAATGCTGATTCGGGATGGTATATTAAGACAAGCTCCGCCATTTGAATGATGGAGCCTTAATGGGGGTGGGAAACGATAGTTCGGACTTGATACCGATGATGTTATTTCTTCTCTGAAGTATGATTGGCTCGGTATTCAACCACCATCTGCTTCATGCTTCCTATCAACTTATTGCCAGTTCGATTAACGGGTTTGTACAATTTGGATTCAACTTTGGCTTGATGGGTAAGAACAATCTCATGCTTGTCGATAATCTCGATGTAATAAATTAGTACGCTTAGAATACACACACACTCTAGCATGCCAATCAGTCCGCCCAGCAGATTGTTGAGGAAGCCCACCTTGACCAGTTTCAAAAACTTCTCTATGCACTTACCCAGAAGGTGACTGGCGAATATCACAAGCAGAAAGGTGACGAAGAATGACAGCAAGACAGGTGTGTCGCTATCCATATTCAGCCAGCCAGCAACCTTGCACGAGAAATGGACTGCGCAATAGATGCCCACTATCAAACCAGGCAAATTTGCCACTTCGAAGACCAAACCTTTATGCCATCCTTTCCAGATGAAAATCACTAATGGTATGGCAATTACAATATCCAAGAAAGTCATATTCTGATCCTATATTTTTTGTGCAAAAGTAGTATTTTTTATTGTGGTGTCAAAAAAAAGTGTATTTTTGCAACGACGATCTTTAATAGGGGCATCCTATTAATTGGTTGAGAAACTATCACATGTTGATAGTCTGTTTGTTTATGTGCAGACAAGTTTTTTATTATTTATAATAATACGCATATAAATAGAACCAAAAAGGATCGGGAATGTAGTTTTGGGAGCTCTCGGCTTTACTACGCCCAATGTAGTACGCCATGATGGGAGCGACCGTGCCTTCGGCATACCTTGACATCCTATGAAATTTTTCGACTACGATTTAACTCTCGACATAGACAACGTTGATTTTACGTCTATTAAGTGCGATCACCCCTATGTTGTTGACTGCCTAAACCCCCATTCGTTCGTTACTGCCGAAAAGGACGATGAGTTCAAACAGTCGCTCATCGAATGCGACATGCTGATTCCTGATGGCGTTGGCGTTTGCATGGAGGTGCATAGATGGCTGGGGCGACAGATAAAGAAGATTGCCGGCGATGATTTCCATCTGCAGGTGTTGGACCAACTGAACAAAAAGGGCGGCAAAGTATTTTACATGGGCAGCACAGAACGAGTACTGGCAGGCATACGCGACCATATAGAACGAGATTACCCCAACATTGAGGTGATGACCCACTCTCCTAGTTACTGTGCCAAGCTATCGGACACCGAGAATGCCGACATCATCGCCAAGATAGAAGATTTCGCCCCCGACGCTTTGATGGTAGGCCTCGGCGCCCCAAAACAGGAGAAATGGATTCATCAAAACCTGCCTCAGCTCCACACCCCCAAGGTAATAGGTGCCATAGGTGGCGCATTCGAGTTTTTTGCCGGTACGATAAAGCGTGCTCCTGCATGGGTGGTTGCTCATCATCTGGAATGGCTTTTCCGATTCTTGAAAGAACCCAGAAGAATGTGGCAACGCAACGTAATCTCGGCCCCCGCGTTTCTACGCTACACTAAGAAGCATCATTCCCAGATGGGATAGTAGGACTTCTAAAAATCCAAGAAATAAAAGCATTGTAAAGATATGAAAAGAAAAAAAATTGTTTTTGGTCTGATCATTGCCCTGTCGGCAACTATGTGGTTTGCCTCGTGCGGTACTTCGGAACAATATGTGCTGATGAACGATATTGAAACGCCAAGCAAATATGCCCCTCCTGAAAGACACGACCTCCGTATCAAGAAGGGCGACGAACTGCAAATCGTGGTAGCTCACCGTGTGCCCAAAGTGATTGAGGCTTTCAACCAAAAGATTTCTACGATCGACACTGTGTCGAGACTGACATCCTATAAGGTTACCAGCGACGGATACATCAGCATGCCTGTGTTCGATACGGTTTATGTGGTAGGAAAAACATGCCGTGAGCTAGAACAATACCTGGTGAAACGAATGGAGAACGAAGGTGTGGCTTTCGGGGCATCTGTGAGCGTGAAGATTCTTAATTTCAAAGTAACAGTGATTGGTGAAAGTACAACTGGTGTTTTTGAGTTTGAAGAAGGCTCTACGCTTTTCGACCTCCTGGCAAAATCCAACATGATTCAAGGCGGAAACAATATTCGACGCGACAAGGTTCTAGTGATGCGCGATTGCGACACTGTGATCCGATCGGAGTTTATCAACTTCCTGACTACCGACATTATGTACTCGCCTTATTTTTACCTACAACAGAACGATATGTTCTATGTGTATCCATCGACCGAGACAATTAGAAGAAGTAACCAGACCTTCGACTTCTGGTGGAGCCGTCTTTCCGTAATCACCTCGGCTATGAGCTTGGGTACAACCTTACTGCTGCTCATCAACAGATGGAACTCTTCGAAATGATGACAAATTAGTTTAGGAGACTACATTGATTCAACTAAGTGATGATGAAAAAAAAATAACTTGGAACACAATGGTATGACAACTTGATACGCTTTTACTTCACCTTGTTGGCTATATCGACCATTTTGCTACTCTGCAAGTGGGGACTTGCAGGCAAAAAGCTCAAAGGTTCGCTGGACCCTATCGTCCTCAGTCTCATAGCTCGCTATGTTCCCTCGTTTCAACTCCAATATATCTCAACAATCTTAAGCAAAATCGTACCAATATTTTTCATCACTAAACCAATCAATTCAACAATAATCGAATCAACAAATCAACATTACTTATGATAGACCAAGGTAAAAGCGATGCTGGTGCACAAATCAATGTAAAGAAAAACACCAACCGTTTTGTGATTCATAATATCATCGAACTCTTTCTTTCGTCGTGGTATTGGATCATTGTATCGATCATCGTCTGTTTGGCGGCAGCCTGGCTCCATTTGAAAATGAGCCCAGAGATCTACTCTGTATCCGCCACCATGCAGATCAACAGTCCGGCCACACAGGTGAACACCGATGTGATGAAGGCTTTCCGTTCGCCAAGCAACGCCGACAAGGAGATACACTTCTTCACCTCACGCCAGGTGATACAAGACGTAGTGCGAGACTTGAATTTGAATGTGACCTACATTCGTCCTCGGATGTTTGTTGACGAAGACTTGTACGATAAATCACCTATCGATGCTTATTTCGTAGGCAACTCCTACCCTGCCTGCCAGTTTAAGATTGTGTGCAACGCCGACAACTATGTCCTGTCGAGCATTGAGGCAGAAAAGGGTCGTCGGTCCACTGAATGGAAAGGGCGCTATGGCGACACTCTCATCACGTCGAAAGGTGTGGTAGTGATCAACAAACGCGCAGGCTATGCCAACGTAAGCGACTTCGAGATGGAGATACACTACATCACTCCCGAAGAAGCAACTTCTAGATACATGGGGGCTATGAATGCTGCTGTTGTGGACGAAGATGCTGGCAACATACGACTCAGCATGAACGACGTGAACCTGCAGCGTGGCATCGATGCCGTGAACCTCTGGATAGAGACATACAACCGCCACACCGTTCAATATAAGAACAAAGTGGCTGAAAACACAGCCAAATTTATCCAAGAACGTTTGGAGGTGATTGCCATTGAGCTCTCGGACGTAGAGGGCGACATGGAACAATACATGCGTGAACATAATATCTCCGACCTTAACGCTCAACGCGGCGACAACATGAACAACCGAAGCCAATATTCGGCTCAGGCACTGGAAAGCGAAGTATCGATCCGTGTGGCTCGCGACCTGATGAACAAGGTGAAAGACTCGCCTACCGGAACCATGCTGCCCAACATCAGCATTGGCAATACTGGTGTAAGCAGTATGATAGAACTCTACAACCAAAAGCTCCAAGAACGCCAGCTTTTGGTGGAAAGTTCCAGCGAACGAAGCCCTCTGGTTAGAGAGATGGACGGCCAGCTCAATTCACTGAAGAACACAATCACCCGTTCCATTGACAACTATGTGGAGTCGATCAGCATCAGAGCTAGAGAGTATCGCAATCAAGAAATACGCTCCAATACGGCTATCAACATCATGCCTACACAACAAAGAGAGCTTCAAAGTTACAACCGACAGAAATCCATTAAAGAGGAATTGTACCTTTATCTGCTCAACAAACGTGAGGAGAATGCACTACGACTCACTATAACCGACGCAGAAACCCGTGTGATAGACTATGCCGCCGGTGGTAAGATTGCACCCAATCCACGTAGCACCTACATATTTGCTCTCCTCATTGCCATTCTCATCCCCGTGGGCATCATACTGCTGATACTGCTCCTCGACGTGAGAATTCATAGCAAGAAGGATGTTGAGGCTTACTGTTCTATCCCCGTGATGGGTATCATCCCGCTGGTTGAAGAAGGTGGCATTAACATCATCAGCAAGAGCGGCAAAGACCGTTTTAACGAAACTTTCCGTATATTGCGCAACAATATCCAATTCCTAGGAGGCGAAACTGATGGAGGCAAAGTGTTTATGCTGACATCAACGCGATCGGGTGACGGAAAGAGTCTGCTAGCTTACGACATGGCCCTCTCATTTGCATATACCGATGCCAAAGTGCTGCTTATCAATGCAGATATCAGAAAAAGAGAATCATGGCACGGCACTCGTGAAAAATACAAACATGGACTAACCACTTATCTGGCCAAGACCGACGATGACTACGACGCGCTGATAGAGCAGGATACCATCCACCCAGAACTGAGTGTAATCCACAACGGACCTATACCTCCCAACCCTGCGGAACTCTTGATGAGCCGCCGATTCGAAGAGCTTATCAATTTGGCCCGTAAAGACTTTGATTATATCATCATTGACAGTGTGCCTCTCGATATTGTGGCTGACGCTACTATTACCAACAGAGTGGCCGATGCAACTTTCTTCGTGATTCGCGAATCCACATCCGACAGACGACTGCTCATGGAACTTGAGGAGTTTTACAAGAATCAGAAGCTAAAAAATATGAGCATCATCCTCAATGGTTATAAGATACGCAGACATGGCTATGGCTATGGCGGATACGGATACGGCTATGGTTACGGTTATGGTTACGGCTATGGCTACGGTTATGGCTATGGTTACGGCTATGGCGAATCATCGGATGAGAAAGATGACAACAACTAGTACTTTATCGTAAACTAGTACTTTTATTGTAATAATTAGGAACACAATGAATTACAATCCAAATAGCAAAGTTGAACCGTATTTTCAACAGTTTGACCCTTATTTTGGCGATAACCAAAATGTGTGCCGTATTCAAACTCTTACGGTAAACAACTACATCACCTTGGGCCAGCTTACTGCTCTTCGTTTCATTGAATGGGCAAGCTTGAACCCCGGCGGTGTGGTGGCGCTACCTACGGGTAAGACGCCCGAATTCTTTATTAAATGGCTACAATATTATATAGCCAATTGGGAAAAAGAAGCCGAACATGGCATCATAAAGGAGCTGGGGATCGAAAAACCAGACTTTCGTTCGCTCCACTTTTTCCAACTGGATGAGTTTTTCCCCATTAATCCTGAACATGAACGCTCATTCAGATACTTTGTAAAGAAATACTATATCGACACCCTTGGTTTCAATCCAGCTCAAACGCACTTAATCAACACATATTATCTCAACAAACAGGAGCAACGAATGCTAGGTGGTGCCAAGAACCTAGGCGAAGTGTTTGTGGATGGGCATGTAGATCTATCGCTAAGAATACGCACGGCCACAACCAAGCTGGAACAGTTCCAACAACAAGCCATCAAGATGTTCGACGACTTCTGTACTCGCTACGAACAAAAGATACGCTCGCTTGGCGGCATCGGTTTCTTCTTGGGCGGTATAGGCCCCGACGGTCACATTGCCTTCAATGTGAGAGGATCGTCACCCCTATCCACTACACGTCTCACTGGTTTGAACTACGAATCGCAAGCTGCTGCTGCTGGCGACTTAGGCGGCATCACTCTGGTACGAAAAAAAGCTGTCATTACCATGGGATTGGGAACAATCACCTACAATCCCGACTGCGTGGCCATTATTATTGCTGCCGGTCAATCGAAGGCTAAAGTCGTGGCCGGATCGGTACTGAACGAGCCAACACTCGACTTCCCCGCAACGACGCTGCAAACGTTGCCTAACGCTCGTTTCTTTATTACGGCAGCTTCATCGGTGAACCTTCCTAAATCGCAAAACCGTTTAAATATTGAATACAATAATAGTATAGGACACCCTCAAGAATCAACTGCCATCGAAGACCAGCTGGTTTTTGATGCTGTGATGGCTTCGGGTAGAACAATACAGCAGCTGTATGAGTCGAACCAACCCAACGATGAGATCCAAAAGATTGAAACTATCACACACAAAAATGGCAAAGATCTACTGAAGGCTTCGTTCAACTCTATTGAACAGAAGATTAAAAAAGGTCTCGATATCGGATGCGACAAGGTGATACTTCATACCAGCCCTCATCATGATGATGTAGAGCTAGCCTATTTCCCCTATCTTCACCACTTGGTGCGTTCGCATTCGATTGAGAATCACTTTGCTTATTGTATTAGTGGCTATACTTCGGTAACCAGTGCTTATCTTCGTTCTGTGTACGGCAATCTGGTGAACAGAATAAGCCCTTCCGATGTATCGTTGCGCGACGAGACTATGGATACGGTATTTGCAACCACCTATCAAGACGATTTGACACATTACTTGAAGGGCATTGCCGGACAAGACGTTTCCGTACAGAACTATGCTGTTGCTAGACGCATGGCTAGAAAATGGATAGAACATAATGGTTTGTCGTCTATCCAACAGCTCAAGGAATGGATCTGTGAAGAGATAGCTGTTCTCGATAGTTTTGAAGCCGGAAGAAAAGAGCCTGAGACATTCCACCTTGCAAAAGGTTGGTTGCGTGAATTTGAAGCAGAACTGGTATGGGCCCACTTTGGACTGGGCAGCGAATATGTGACCCATCTTCGTCTTCCATTCTACAGCGATGCTATATTCCCTCAGTATCCCGACTTCGAATCGGACGTAAAACCTATATTGAGCCTCCTACAACGGGTGCGTCCCAATGTGATCAGTTTGGCGTTGGACCCCGAAGGCAGTGGTCCCGACACACACTTCAAAACACTGATCGCTATGAGTATGGCCATTGACGAGTATCAGAAGAATCATCCCGAAATCGACTTGCATATCTGGGGATACCGTAATGTATGGTCTCGCTTCCATATAAGCGATGTAAACACACTGATACCCGTATCACTCAATTCCTTTGCGGTGATAAAGAATATGTTCAACACATGCTATCTCAGTCAGCGTAGTGCAGACTTCCCAAGTCATGAATACGACGGGCCATTCTGCGATCTGGCTCAAAAAGTATGGGTTGAACAACACAATGACATCTGCAGTATTCTGGGTGAAGACTATTTCTACAACGCAGAATCGATGATGATGAAACGAGCCTATGGTATGATCTATCTGAAAGATATGACATACAAAGAATTTAAATCATACATGATTCCCATCAAACGACTGCTGGAATCGAAAAACACAATGCAATAAAAAAAAGATTATACATACTAGATTAAGGAAAAATAATACTATCATGAAAAAGCTAATTAAAAAACTGTCACAATCTGTAATATTGATAGGATGTCTATTAGTATCGTTTTCTGCAATAGCTCAGAATGTTACCATTACGGATTCTGCTTATCACTTTGACAAAAAAGGTGCAGCTATCCATGCTACCGATGAAAATCTGGTACAGGGTATCGGTTGGGTTCGTTCCCCGTTTGGTGATAACTGGTACCTTCAGATACAAGGTGGCGGCCAACTCTATTATGGTCTCGAAGACCGCCTTGGACCTTGGTACAGCAGACTAACATTCAACGGCGAGGTGAAATTGGGCCGTTGGGTATTCCCCATGCTAGGTTATCGACTGGGTGCCGGTTATGGTTATGCCCATGGTTTCTTATCAAAGGACACCTACAATGAATACCGCAATCATATTCAGACAAGTACCGGTCACGGCCAACACGAGCCTTATCTCAGCGGTTACTACTGGACCTACAATGACGATTTGCTTATCCAAAAATGGAAATACTATTATCTTTATCCTGAAATCGTAGTCAACCTTTCATATGCTAAAGAGTATGACCCCCATCAACCCTGGATGACTTGGGTTTATTTCGGACCAAGCCTATATTTCGGTCAAAGCGAGGGATACATCGGCCCTGAAGGTATGGTGAATCCTGATGTTGACCCCAACCGTGGTGCTGAGGTTCATCTGGGTATTCTTGAGAAATTCCAAGTCACCCCCAATCTGCACATGTATTTCGACTTGCGTGCATCGGCTATGCAAAGAACCTTCGACCGCGAATGGGTACATGGCAAGGAGACTCCTCTGGCTGTAGCCGACATCGTAATGAATGCTCATGTAGGTGTTGATTACAACTTCCACTTCCGCTCTGAAGCCAAACGTACGGAATGGTATCGTAACACTATCGACTCGAATGCGACTATCGCCAACAACATTCCCCGTCATATCTACACTGCGCAACAAGTAAGTATCAAAGTTCTTAACTATATGGACACCATCTTTGCATACGATACTCTTGATGCTTTTTCGGCAGAATACGACAGCCTAATGATGCAGCGTGCCCGCAAGCGTGCTCAGGATGCTATCGATTCTATGCGTCTTGCCTTTGAGCAGAACTGCCAAGAAGCCACTTTGGACGACATTCTAGGAAAACATCTGCTCCCGTACGAGATGGTATTCTTTGAACTTGACAAATGGAATATCCTTCCTAACGAAGAACTAAAGATAGCTAAGATGGCTTCTATCATGCGTTCGTTCCCTGACGCTAAATTCCTTCTGATCGGATCGGCCGACTCGAAGACTGGTACCGTGAAACGTAACCAATTCTTGAGCGAGAATCGTTCGGACGTAGTTTATGAGCGACTGGTAAATGTTTATGGCATTGACCCATCGCAGCTCAAACAAGTATATATGGGCGGTATCTTGGACTTCGACCCCTATCAGTTGAACCGTGCTACTGTGATCATTATGGATCACCCCAAAGTCATGGAAGAGTTTGAACGCTTGAAAGCACAACGTAAAGCTGGTGGTTCAACAGTAGAATACTAAGGTCAACTTTACCCAAACAACAGGAGGGGGGGATGCCCTTAGTGATGATGAAAAAAGTTAGCTCCATTTCAGTCGACGACCATAGTTCGGGTGATATGATTTGGCTTAGATTGTCAAGCTATTTTTACACTGTGAAGATCGAGTTTAGCGGGCTACACGACTGATGAGCAATAAAAAAGTGCCGACAAGATAGGCTAAAGCATATTAAACATTGACTCAAGTTATTTTTTATCATCACTTAATCATCATAGCCCCTACCCTTCTTGTTTGAGATGAAAAAATATCGAATTCGATAGTTTGTTTCTATCTGTCTATGGACTGAAGCTTATAGAGGATTCAACAAATAAAACTATTCTTTAGGTCCTGGCAATTATAGTTCAACAATAAAAACAATACAGCAATGAAAATATTAATGGTACACAATGATTATGGTAAGTATAGTGGAGAAGAGGCTGTAGTGGACCAATTTATTGCTGATGGACGTGCTGCAGGCTTCCAAATAGAGACACTTAGACGGTCTTCTAAGTACTCGAGGGATAGTTTTTTCGGCAAGGTGCACGGTTTCTTGAGTGGAATATACAGCTTCTCTGGAGTAAGCATGATGAAAGAAGCACTCAAGGTGGTGAAACCCGATGTTGTTCATATACATAATCTATACCCTTTTATATCGCCTGATGCCCTTTTCGAATGTAAGAAAGCCGGAGTGCCTGTGGTAATGACAGTACACAACTACCGACTACTTTGCCCAACAGGACTTTTTCTAAGGGACGGACATCCATGCGAAGAATGCCTTCAAGTGGGGAACGAGCGTCCTTGTATAAAGCATAGATGCGAAGGTTCAATACTACAATCCATTGGGTACGCCATTAGAAATCGACATGCACGGCATGCTGGTTCTTATATAAAATGCGTGGACTATTATTGCTGCCTTACCGAGTTTCAGAAAAATAAACTTATCGAAGGTGGATTCCCCAAGGAAAAGATTTTCGTATTCCCCAACTATGTAAAACAACATCATCAGCCAGAAAGAGAATTAAAACCAATGCCAATCTCGAGAAGGCGTTTCGTAGGCTATGTGGGGCGTTTGAGTGATGAAAAAGGGTACGATCTTCTGGTTCAAGTAGCCCGACGTCATCCCGAGATAGAGTTCCAATTTGCTGGAGCCATAAGAGATCCTGAGTTAGTTGAGCGATTGCCAAACGTGGTGTATCATGGTGTACTAGACCAACAAAAACTATTCCAATTCTATAGAAATACTCGGTTTATTGTGATACCAAGTCGCTGTTATGAAGGATTCCCTATCGTGATGCTCGAAGCATTCGGCAACCATCGCACGTGTATTGCGCCTAACCACGGTGCATTCCCCGACTTGATGCAGCACGAAGGCAAACCTTCCGGACTACTATTTACACCTTCTGACGTTGATTCGTTAGAACAGACAATATTGCGTTTGTGGAACGATCATGAGGCTATTGAACAGATGGAGCAGACTGCTGAGACTGAACTCCGGACACGCTTTAGAAAAAAGATTGTAAACCAACAATGGGATAGTTTTCTCCGCTATGTTGCAGACAAACACCCCGTAAGATAGCCCTTGATCTTTTGTTGGGAAGGCAAAACAAAAAGGAGTAGCCAATAACCGTCTAAACGATCCCCAATCATTGTGGCCACCTCTAAAAATACAACGTTTATTAAATCGGAATAAATATAATGATGATGAAAAAATAACTTGGGACACATTGGAATGACAACTTGATACGCTTTTACTTCACCTTGATGGCAATATCGACCATTTTGCTACTTTTCGAGTGGGGGCCAGCAGTCAAAACGCTAAAAAGTTCTCCACACCATTTCGTCCATCTTTGTTCACTGCAAAGCCGCCTTGGTGCGTTGGTTTTGCATTCTGCACCGTTGTCGAAGTCCATTGGACTTCTTACTTTAGCCTGCTATGCTCCCTCATCTCAACTCCATAATATCTCAACAATCTAAAGCAAAATCGTACCAATTTCTTTTATCATCAAATAAAAACTTTTCAATTTCTAGAGGTTGTCTGTAATTTTCATACCTTTTTACATACTAAGATAATATGAACAAAGTTGCGATTGATGTTAATTCTATTGTTCCTTATTTCGTAGAAGGTTGGGTGTCTGGTATCGGACGTACAACAATGGAACTGGTCAAGTCTATCAGTGAACTTTCGAACATAGATATCAACATTACCCTTTATTCACAAAATATGAAAGGGATTGGAGGAAGAAATATGAATGTAGATCTTCCTTCCAAACACCTATACTTACCACATAGGGAAAAATGGAACAAATGGATAGCTAAGACTCCTATTCGAGAATGGTTCACAGGCTGCGACCTATATCATATTCCGCACAACTTCGACTTTGTTCACAACCCAGACCGCACGATCATCACTCTTCATGATGCTTTATTTTTTGCATATCCCGATGCTTCGTTTAATCACGCTTTTGCTAGAGAACATTATCCTGGATTGGCACAAAAATGTAGGGCTATCATCACTTGTTCTCAATCTTCGAAAGAAGACATAATGCAATACTTGAATATTCCCGATGAGAAGATTTTCGTTGCGCCATGGGGTATCAACAACCAAATGTTTTTTCCCAATCCTCAGAAGAAAACAGGAGCTCCTTTCTTCTTAATGGTATCATGCAAAGGAGAGAGAAAAAACGCCATGAACTTGATCAAGGCATACGAAATCTTTGCAAAACATAATCCAGCTCATGAACTGGTTCTGGTGTGGCCATCACCCCCCGAACATGTACTAGAATACTGTTCTAAAGAACCGTTGCGAAGTCATGTGTTTATAGAGACCGATATTGACGATGAAAGGTTAAGCAGACTATACAACGAGGCAACAGCGACATTTTTCCCTTCCAGATATGAAGGTTTTGGATTGCCTATAGTAGAATCAATGGCTTGCGGCACACCAGTGGTAACCTGCAAAAACAGTTCATTATACGAGGTTGGGGGAGATGCGGCTCTCTATGTGGACCCCGACGACATCGAAGGTATGGCTGATTATATGGAAAAATTCGAAAATGGAGCAATAGATGTAACTACTATCTCCCGATTAGGTATTCAACAAT
Organism: Bacteroidales bacterium; assembly: GCA_045639845.1. GTDB lineage: Bacteria > Bacteroidota > Bacteroidia > Bacteroidales > P3 > Colimorpha. The sequence goes on along the minus strand of JAZUDW010000100.1, from coordinate 9,026 downwards.
CTAAGAAATTCTCTTGGAAAAGTTGTGCCGAAACAACACTAAATATTTATAGATCAGTTCTATAAGAACTAAAATCTTCCTTTTCACAGCATGAAAACAGTATTGGTCGGTATTCCTTGCCTACTGATTGGTGGCACTGAGGTGCAGACACTACGACAAGTAGAAGCCTTGGTGACCGAGGGGTATCGTGTTGTTACCGTATGCTATTTCGAATACCATGCACAAATGGTGTCGAACTTCAAATTGGCAGGTAGCGAAGTTGTCTGTTTGTCTGCTTACGGGAAAAGACCTGCACCAAGAAAACAATTTCGATTCTTATTTACTGGACTCAAAAGAGTAATCAAAGAATATAAGCCAGATATTGCCCACATACAATACATGGCACCAGGTGCTATACCAATAGTTGTGTGCAAACTGCTGGGGGTAAAGACGATTCTTGCTACAGCCCATACTACAGCCGATATTTACAAACGCCTTTCTGTGGTTCATTTTATAGAGAGTTTTTTCACCAAGGTTTTTACTTGCGTTAGCCTAACAGCTGAAAAGAGTTTCTTTGGTTCGTCACATCTTCTAAACGAACAAACATCCATTGGCAATCATAACCATATAACCATTTACAATGGGATAAAATTGGACTCATTTTATTTCAACGAAGATAGAGGCTTACCCCAAGTACCCACTATAGGTGTTGTGGCTAGACTTGAAACAATAAAAGGTGCAGACCTGATTCTTCCAGCGTTTGCCAAGATACTGCAACAATGTGTTGACTGCAAACTTATGATAGTAGGCGATGGCAGTTTGAGAAATATGATGCAACAACAGCAAATAGAGTTGAACATTCCATCTGAAAAAATTCTTTGGACTGGACGAGTAGAAACAACAAAACTCCCAGCAATCTACCACCAAATGGACATTGTTTGGTGTCTCTCTCGAAGTGAAGGATTTGGACTGACAGCTGTTGAAGCTATGGCAACAGGAGCCGTAGTAATAGCATCCAATATTGGTGGACTTAGCGAGATTGTTTCCGATGCAGGACTACTATTTCCTTGCGAATCTACCGATTCACTGTGTAGTACAACATTAGCATTGATATCCGATTCTTCACGGTATGCTATGCTATCGGCCATGAGTAAAAAGCGATCGGAACAATTCAGCTATGATAACTATCAACGTCAAATAGCACTACTTTACTCTAAAGTATTGAGATAACTGAATTGTAACGTTTTCGATACTCCAAAAGTAGAATCCCAACAGGCTTGAGATATGAAGGAGAGAAAACAACTATTGCGAAGGAATAAACCATTCACTATATTTCTAATGCTATGATCAACCTCGCGATCTTCCTTATACTAAATATTGCAATGATGGTTTTTATGTACCGCTATAGCGCTCAGATTAAAAACCCGTTGAATAGTAGAAAATATTTGACACTGGAAGGCACCGAGATGTTCTTCGTACTTCTTATGGCTACTGGAACATTAGCTCTATCATCAAGCGGTGGCGGTCATGGAAGCGGTTCGGGTTTTAATCTACAAGCTATCCGTCTTATGGTATTGGAGATTTTTCTCGGACTATCATTATTTGTAGCATCAAGAAAACCCATATGGGGTTTAGGAACAATATTCTATCTAATATATCTCTGTTGGCTGCTATATAGTATGACATATTCCAACGCAGGGCAATACGGATGGAGGTATATTCTTAAATATTTGTATCCTTTCTTAATAATGCTTTCTGCATCGGCCATAGTCCGTGATGAAGAGGTATTTTTGTGCGTATGCCTATGGTCAAGAAGAATTGCACTATTAAGTATCATTGTATTAATGACTCCATTGAGCAGAATACTTGGTAGTTCATTTTGGTATATCACAGCATTGAATATCCATTTTGTAACGGTAGCCTGTGCATCACTTGCCATGTTTTTCTTTTACGGAAAAGACTGGAAAGACTTATTGATTGCTATTGTATTTGTCATTCCATGTATATTGGTCGTACATAGAACTGGTTTGTTGGCAATCTTCTCGGGATTGGCAGTTTTCTCGTTCTTAAAATTCAAATGGATCTCGCTTCCATATATAGTTGGCGTTCTTGCTATTGGGTTGGCTATTGTTTTTTACGTTCCGAGTTTTCACGACAAAATGTTTTGGAAAGACACGGAAAGCGAGCTTACTATTCAAGACTTGAGAGAAGGTAATATCTCTGAAGACGATATTCGAAATAATGGCCGTGAAGCATTATGGATGATACTAAAACAGGAATTTTATGTCGGCAAAGAACTCAAAGGTTCGGGTATCGGTACCTGTCAGAAATTTTTGTATGAAAGTAGCGGTGTAAAACAGATCCATGGCGACTATATCCAGATGCAATGTGACACTGGCGATATTGGGAAATGGCTATATATACTTATTGCAGCAGTAATACTTGCTCATTGCACTATAATATGTTTTACTCCTTCTCTTCCTAACTACATCAAAGCCTGCGCAATGATAGTGGGTGGAGCTATTGTGGGTAATTATGCAGGTATGTATAGCGACAATGTAGTCACCTACACCATGGCCACTACGGGATATCCTTTTGCCTTTTATGGCATGATGCTAGGATTAAAACATAAATATGACTACGGAGAGTAGGTTTTAGTATATCGGCAACGGTTATGATTAGTGTAGTCGTCCCATTATATAACAAAGAGAATACCATTGCAAGGGCAATCGGTTCTATACTATCTCAGACATACCAAGACTTTGAGATTGTCATTGTTGACGATGGTTCGACAGACAATAGCAGCCAAGTAGTAGCGTCTATTAACGATGTTAGAATCAGTATCGTCTCGCAAAAAAATAGAGGAGTATCGGTGGCTCGCAATACTGGTATTGCTCACGCTAAAGGGGATTGGATAGCTTTCCTTGACGCAGATGACATTTGGGATATGACATTTCTTGAAACTGTTAGTTCGTTGTCTAAAGAATATGCTCAATGCAGTGTCATCGCCACAGCATATAATATTGTTGACATTCACGGGAAAGTAACATCACCGACATTAAACCATCTATCATTTACCAGTATTTCTGGAGTGATGACAAACTACTTCGATGTAGCTTCACACTCCACACCTCCGATCTGTTCCAGCAGCGTGATGATCAAAAAAGTAGCTCTTGAAACAATCGGTGGTTTTCCCTTAGGAATAAAGCAAGGTGAAGACCTACTCACTTGGGCTCGCCTTGCTGCTCTATACCCTATTGCTTATGCAACAAAACCATTAGCAACATTCTTCACAGAAAGAGAAAATCTAGGCAAACCAACTCGCATTCCAGCCGATTTAGACACCGTAGGCAATGCCTTGGAAGATCTCTACAAAACCAATCCGACAATACCGGGAATTGAAGATTATATAGGCCACTGGCACAAAATGAGAGCCTCAATATACATGAGGCTTCCCTGTTTGGAAAGAAAAGCAAGAAAAGAAATATATAAAAGCCTTCGATGGAATCCTCGTGTTAGAAATCTATATATATATTGGATGCTTCTACTCCTCCCCTACTCTTTGCGGATGAGAATACTAAGTAATAAATAATCTATTTCTTCCTCTTACTTATGAACGCTCCTATTTGTTTATTTGTATATAATCGTGTGGAGGCCACAGTACGACTACTCGATAGTTTGGCAGCCAACAAGGAAGCAAAAGACAGTTTATTGTATGTATTCTCTGATGGGGCAAAAGAGGAAAAGAGTAGATATGATGTCGATGCTGTACGCAAGATAATTGACCAAGAGTCTCGATTCGGAAAGGTAATAAAATATTATTCTGACAGGAACAACGGTCTGGCAAAATCAATTATCGATGGTGTTTCGGAGGTATTAAAAAAGCATGAAAAGGTTATTGTACTCGAAGACGACCTAATCTTTTCGTTTGATTTTTTGAGATTCATGAATCAAGCTCTTGATTTATATCAGAACAGATCGGACATATGGTCTATTTCGGGATACACCCCCAACTTGAACATACCCATTCAGTACCCTCATAGCGTGTTTCTTGTTCCTCGTGCACAGAGTTGGGGCTGGGCAACATGGAAGGATAGATGGGACAAGGTTGACTGGAACGTTCGACAATTCTCATTATTAAAAGACCGCAAACAGAGAATAGCATTCAACAGAGGTGGTAACGACTTGTATAGGACACTTGATATGCAACAACATGGCCGCATCGAATCATGGGCCATTAGATTTGTTTATGCTGGTTTTCTAAACAATGCTTTCACGTTGAACCCTATCCACTCAAAGGTATGCACGCAAGGTGTAGAAAGCACAAGCCAACATGGTGGATGGAATGATAATAGACACACGGTATCACTATCCTCGGAATTAACAATACTTGAGCCAGACATACAACTTGATGACACGTTGATTATGGCATTCAAACACCATCACGACCTGACTATCGTCAGTAAGATCGGATATTTCATGCGTCGATACGGACTTGGATACCATGTGATCAAGAAAATGTTTCATAAATAGTAATGCTATGTTTTTCATCATATCTAAAGCTTTAAAGATGTTTCTGATGCCCAGCACATGGCTGATAGGTATGCTGTTGGGGGCATCCGTAATGCGTAACAAGAGATGGAAACATATACTCATTATTGCATCGTTGGTAATGTTAGCCGCATTAACCAATAAACCGCTCTATCAATTTGCAGAATATCAAACCACGAAACACTATCATTCACAAGTTTCGCCTTCTAAACACTACAAAGTAGCTATCATTATGGGTGGTTTTGGCAAGATGAACAAAGAGAACGGCCAATTTTGCTCCTACAAAGAACGGGGATCCAGACTATGGGAACCTATACGACTGTACCACATGGGGATTGTTGACAAACTGCTAATAACAGGTGATGCAACCGTATATACCGACCCAAACGGCGAGTCTGCGCTACCTGAATTCAAGACTTATCTACAAGAATTGGGAATACCCGACACGAACCTTTTAGTTGAACCTAAGGCATTAAACACCCGAGAAAATGCACTTTTCTCTATAGCCATGCTCGATTCTTTAGGTTACAAACCAAAAGATTGTATTCTTATCACATCCGCATCACATATGAAACGTTCTGCCGACTGTTTCGGCCATGAAGGTTGGTCTATCGACCAATTTCCAGTAAACTGTCAACCCAAACCAAGTAAATACAAAGTATTTGACTTCATTCCTACATGGGAATATTTCACTGAATGGAATACCTTGATAAATGAATGGTTAGGAAACATCATCTATCCGAGAGTCGGTTACAAACAATAATGATATCACTATTATGAAAGTTATTACTTTTTTCATTCCATGCTATAATGTTGAATCGTGTGTTTCCAAATGTTTAGACTCTATTCTTCAACCAGAGATTCTCAAACAAATTGAAATATTGGCAGTCAACGATGGTTCCAAAGACCATACTCTTTCTATATTGCATGACTACGAGAACAGATACCCCGACACAATAAAAGTAATTGACAAACCTAATGGAGGCTGGGGCACCGCAGTCAATCGTGGACTACAGGAAGCATCGGGTAAATATTTTAAGGAGGTTGATGCGGACGATTGGGTCTCAACGGAAAATCTTATTGAATATTTACGTTTTCTACAGTCAAACGATATTGATTATATAGCCACTGAATACACCGAATACTTCAGCAAAGAAAACGAATATCACCCACACACTTTTCAAAAGCCGATCTATAATCATGTGATGACGCTCAATGAATTTTGGGACAATTATCCAACAGCTTGGGACTTTCCCATTCATGCTATCACATACAAAACTTCTTTTATTAGAGAACAAGTGAAGCTGAAGGTAGGAGACAGATATTATGGCGATTTTGAATACTTCACATACCCTCAACCCTATATTGGCAGTATCTATGTTCTACCAATCAATATAACTGTATATTTCAGAGGTAGTGACGAGCAAAGTACGAGTACACGCGGCTATACAAAAAACTATCAAGACATGGCTGCTTTGTCTTTGCGACTATCTTCATTCTACGACCAACTGCCAAACACGCTACACCCTCGATTGAAAAAACATATCTGTAACGGTGTTGAAGGAACGATACGGCTTTCTTACGAGATCATGATGTCGCCAGTATATGCAGGCAAAAAAGATGGCGTCAAAGAATATTTAAAGAAATACAACCATCAGCTAAAGAACACTTCTGCCTTTTTCTTCAAGAACAGTAACAAATACAAGAAAAAAGGTATTCCTTATATTAAAATCTGGAGAGTATTTGGTATTAATCTATTAGCTCTACGCGGATAACTTAAACTTCCCCTATAATGAATTTCATCAAAAAGTTCTTATTATTACTTGTTCTATCCTATTTATTTATCAATAATATAAGGGCTCAAGTATCAGACGACAACGAACTGCCAGTGCGATGCGCATTGACTGTCTTTGCTGTTCCTAACCAAGAATTCATGCACAAGATAGTCACAAAGCCTAATTGTACAGTGGATTTCGTACTTTTCGAAGAGAAAGATCTTAGGAAAGGCCTTGTATATTGCGCCGATCGTTTTAACGTTGGAAACCGATATGGATTTATCCATGGTACAGCACCAGAAAAGGAAGGAATATACCATTATTCCATTTTTGCATCCGACACTATTACTGGTATCCGTTACAACATCCACATTACATTCGTTGTTAGCAGCTATCTTCAATCCCCAACGCCCATGATGGGTTGGTTATCATGGAATTGGTTTGAGAGTTGGGCGGAAGAATCAGTTCTGCTAGAGAATGCACAAGCCATGAAGGATTGTGGACTTCAGCAAGCTGGGTATCGCTACATTATTCTCGACGATAAATGGGCAAATCCTGGGACAACTAAAGCAAACCTTGACTATGACCGAAAGAAATTTCGATCGATGAATCACCCCAATTATGGATTTACTAGCCGTTTGCATCGTATGGGGTATTATGCTGGTATTTATTCCGATGCCGGTAGTGCTACTTGTGCCAATCGCTATCAACCAGGTTCATACGGATACGAACGTCAACACTTAAGAAAATTCCAAAAATGGGGGTTTGATTTACTTAAATATGACTTCTGTAATAATGAGAACACCGCCTTCAATAGTTATTTTCCTATGGGTAAAGCAGTATGGAAACTAAACAAAGAAAGAAAACGTCGAGGGCAAACACCATTTGTTTTAAACATCTGCGAATGGGGACAGAACACACCATGGTTATGGGGGGCAGAAGCAGGAGGCAGCTGTTGGAGGGCAACCTATGATTCTAGAGAAACATGGAATGGTAATACTAATATTGTAGGCATACTCAATACTATTGACATCTTTAAAGACCTCTGGATGTATGCAGGAGTAAATCGATACAATGATGCTGATATGATGATGATAGGTCTTCATGGTTGTGGACATTCAAGCAATTACACGCTAGATCATCCCGTCAATGGAGATGGGAATCTACCCAATCCATTTTCTGTACACCAAGCTAGAAGTCAAATGAGTATGTGGTGCATGTTTGCTTCACCACTTACTATCTGCGCTGACTTCCGGTCAAATCCAGAGAGTAAAGACAACCCCAAGGCGCTATTACCTCGGCCACTCATTACCGATGATGATCTTTTTACGCTGACAAATCCCGATATTATCGCTATCGACCAAGATTCATTAGGTCAAGCAGCTGAATATCTACCGAATCTATCAAATGGAAGGGGGGATTTTGGTTACGATGTATTTATCAAAGACCTAATGCATAATCGTTGTGCTTTAGCCATCTTTAATAGATCGGTGGATTCTATCTTTAACGTAAACATTCCTTTGTATGATATTTATCTCAAGTCAACCTATAACTATCATGTTAAGGATATTTGGTCACAAACGGAATATATCATCCGAGACACTCTCAAAATTGGATGTATAGAACCCTACGAAACCAAAGTGTTTGTTTTCGACACTATCACCTCGCTGACAACAAATAGCGAACAAAGCAAAACCAAACTACAACTATATTATGATGAACCTGCACTTACAACACAATGGGAGGAATATTCCTTGCCTATTGGTAATGGACAACTGGGGGCATCGCTGTACGGCAATCCTTATCACGACACTATTACACTGTGTGAAAAAACATTTTGGAAGAAAAAAAATGTTAGAGAATACGGTGCTTATCAATATATAGGAGAAATCACCATAGATTATTTAGATACCTCAGTCACATCTAGTTGTAATGAGTACTCACGATATTTAGACTTAAATGAAGCTCTATCCCAAGTCAACTTTACAGATGCAAATAATAGTCATCACATTCATGAATACTTGGTATCATTTCCTTCTCAAGTACTGGCGATCCACTATACAAATACAAACAACAAACCTTTGTCTTGTCTCATTCGATTGAATTCTTCAAATCCAGGAGGATCAACGACTTCGACCCACTATTCTAACAATGTAGGAGACATTGAAGGCGAAATGGATTACCTATCATTCTACTCCAAGATGATCGTAATTCCATCAAATGGAAAACTCTCAACTCAAGTCGATGGTATTTACATAGAGGGGGCTTCGGAATTCACAATACTATTCGCCGCATCTACCAATTACGATTCAAAATCAAAAAACTATCAGTGTTCAAAGGACTCTCTCAAGAATAGAATTGATAACATCATTGACAAGGTTGCAAAAAAAAGTTTTCATGAGATAAAAAGTGAGCATATTGACGACTACTCCAATCTATTCAGTACATGTCAGCTCAATCTTCAAGGCTCCTTTGTTGGTACCACAACTAATTTGATTGATTCTTATCACGGCGCAGACACCCCCTCTGACCACATGCTAGAACAACTTTTCTTTGCTTATGGCCGTTATTTATCTATTGCATCAAGCCGTGGCATTGCTCTTCCCAATAACCTACAAGGCATATGGGCTAACAGCCAAGACTCACCCTGGAACTCAGATTTGCATACCAATATCAATTTAGAGATGAACTATTGGCATGTAGAGAGTACCGGATTATCAG
>JAZUDW010000099.1:0-2954 GCA_045639845.1 Bacteroidales bacterium | reverse complement strand
GCAGGTCGTTGTCGATCGTCTTGGGCACATGGATGTTGGCAATAGGATACTGTTTAGAAGCCAAGAATTTGGCAATACGGTTGGCCGTGCTTGCTGTATCATCGCCACCCACAGTTACCAAGAGTTTGATGTCGTTGTCCTTGAAGAGCGACAAGTTGAATCTCTTCTCGAAGTCCTCGTCCGTAGGTTTGAAACGGCTCATCTTCAGCACAGAGCCGCCCTTGTTGAAGATCTCGTCGGCCAAAAGGAAGTTGATATCTTGCATGCGAGGCTCGTTGGTGAATAGAGAGGAGTAACCCCCGTGAAGACCTATCACGCGGTAGCCGTCTCTCAAAAAGGTCTTAGCTACCGAGGCAATCACGGTGTTCATTCCTGGAGCAGGACCGCCACCGGTAAGTATAGCAATTGATTTCATGATGTTTATGCTTTGATGTTAATGATAAATCGTGAAAATATTTTTTGCAAAGATACAAAAAGAGAGAGGAACGGCAAAATTTATTTTGACGTTCCCGAGTGCCGGTATCTTCACTGACCGAAGGGAAGTTAAGGTGTTGGCGGATCACCGATAATTATTGTTGATTTGTTGATTTGAATATTGCAGGCTTACTCACATAAGCAAATAAACAAATAAACAGCGCTAGCCTCACCGATCATTCCACTTGGCGACCTATAGGCTGTACCACTTTGCGTAGCTCGTCGATCACCAGCATCTGGTATCGTTGCTGGTTGTCGTCCTCAAAAGCTTTGCGGTTAGCTTCGAAGTCCTCTTTGCGATAGTCTCCCGCCTGTCCGAATAGGTTGCGAGCCACAGCCACCTTTAGGTCTTCGTAGGGTAGCTTGCCGGTTCTCCAATCTGAGCGCTCTTTCTCCGAGAGATAAGGCACTATGCGTTTCCACTGGTCGTCGCTCAGCGCTCCCTTGTCGTGGTAGGTGCGGTCCATAGCAGGGAAGTTCACCCAGCCTGTCACCGTGGCTTCGAGCAGAGCCAGATGGCGCTTCTGTTTATCTGTATAGTAACCCAGATAGGCGTGGCACGGCTCCACCAAAATCACAGGATACAGCCCTATCTTTCGCATGATGGAGGCAAAGAACACGCAAGCGTCTATGCAGTTGGCCTGGCGGGTGGAGTACACCTCGTCGAAGAATCGGATGTGCTGAGTAGAAGACCTCCTCGAGGGATTCGATGTGCACGAGATAGAGCTGTAGGCTATGCCACGCTGCAAGGCATAGTACCAGATGGCGAAAACCTGATCGCCCACGTAGCGTTCGCCACGCTGGTAGCCCGAAAACTGGCTCACTAGTCCTTGCTGCAACATCGTGGTCAGTATAGAGTCGATGAAAGGATGCTCCTCGTTCACGTATCCCATGAACAGCCATCGGTAGTCTGTGGATCGGCCGTTGGTGTCGATAGCACAGAGCAGGCATTCGTTAACCGACCGGTAGTTGAGTCGCAGATTTTTGATATCCACCTCCTCGTCGTTGATGAAACAGGTGAAGGTGAAGTCTATCGTACCCTGCTGTCTGAGGCCATAGAGCTTGTCGTATTTCCATTTGATGGGAATCTCAAAGGTGTAGCTTTCGCCGCGTTTTGGGAGCACCTCCTGCACTATCGTCACATAGTTGAGGGTCGACGAATCGACCACTATACGCATCACAGCGTTGGTGGTAGGGGCGGTGAGCGAGCAAGTGAAGAGCACCTGCGATGAGTCGCCGTTGTAGCCCGACAGACCCAGCAGCATAGAAGGGTAGAGGATGTCGTCGAAGAGGCTGTTGTAGCCAGCCGAGAATCGTACCAGTGCGGGGTCGTAAGTGCGGTTGCTACGAGTGCCCATCCCGCACGAGGCGAAGATCAGCAACAAAAGAATATATATGAGTATCTTTTTCATGGTAGTGTCGGTTAAAATATTGAGATATGGTGATAGGTAACTTAAAGTCTGTCGGGGTTTTCGTTCACGAAGTCGGCCCACGACTGGCGAGCGCTCTTCTTCTTTTTCTTGGTAGGCATCAGCATACTGCGCACATCGGCCAGCGGGTTGTAGAGGTCTAGGTAGCAACTATAGGCAATAGCCAGTGCGTCGGTAGCATCGTAGAAGGCCGGGCTGTCGTCGAACTGGAATATAGAGCGTATCATCTGAGCCACCTGCTCCTTCGATGCGTTACCGTTGCCAGTCACGTTCTGTTTCACCAACGCCGGCTCATATTCCGTAAACGAAAGGTCGCGAGCCATAGCGGCAGCAATAGCCACCCCTTGGGCTCTTCCCAGCTTCAGCGCCGATTGATAGTTCTTTCCGAAGAAAGGCGCCTCTATACCCAAGTGGTCTGGGTGGAAGGCATCGATGATGCGGATCGTGGAGTCGAAGATACGGCGAAGGCGCAGCTTGGGGTCTGCTATCTTTTTCAGATACACCACATCCATCGTCAGCAGGCGAGGCTTGTGTTCTTCGTCATCCACCTCTATCAAGCTGTATCCCATTATAAGTGTGCCGGGGTCAATGCCCAAGATAATCTTCTCCATGATGTCTTCTTGTTTGTATTAAGGTGTTCTCTTTTTTGCCGGTTCAATTTGGAAGTTTGATAATGCTCAACCTCACCCTTTGTGTTCTGCAAGTGCTTGAATAGTCGCGTTTTCGTTTGCCGTTACCATCAATTCTTCTCATCACAAAGATACAAAAAGAGAGAGGAACTGCAAAATTTATTTTGACGTTCCCGTGCACCGGTATCTTCATTGGCCGAAGGAAAGTAAAGATGCGCAAACTGAGCACCATGATGAGAAAAACGAAGTTTTTTATTATCCACATGACCGAGTGCCCTAAGGGAAAAAATGTTCGCAGGGTGTGAAGGGTGGAACTATATCTATATACTTTCTTAGAAAAAATAATTAATTAAAAATGAAACATTTTTTTTAATTAATTAATTATTTCTATACTTTTATAGAAAACAGTTCCACCCTCCAC
>JAZUDW010000098.1:0-30979 GCA_045639845.1 Bacteroidales bacterium | reverse complement strand
ATGTGGGCAAGATAATGATGCGCTACGAAGGTGCTGAAAAACTGATGCTCAAAGGGGGCAACCTTGTGGTGCGCACTTCGGTACTAGATATTGTGGAGATGGCGCCCTATGCCTATCAAGTTGTTGGTTTCGACACGGTTGAGGTACCTTCGTCGTATGAGCTTAGTGGTGATAAGGTTACCATAACTCTCGGTACCTACAATGCCGATTTGCCGCTGGTGATAGACCCCTATCTTTATTTCTCTACCTATACCGGTTCGACGGCCGACAACTGGGGTACTACTTCTGCTTACGACTCGTACAAGAACTGTTACACGGCCGGATTGGTTTTCGGCAATGGTTATCCTACTTCCCTTGGGGCTTACGACGGCTCTTTCAACGGGAGCGTAGATGTGGGCATTTTTAAGTTCGACACCAATGGTACCCATCGTCATTATGCCACTTATCTCGGCGGTTCTTATGCTGATATGCCTCATTCGATGTTCGTCAATGCTTTCGATGAACTTGTGATATTCGGCACTACGGGGTCGGCCAACTTTCCCGTCACTCCAGCCGCTTTCGACACCTCTTTCAATGGGGGCACTTTTCTCCGTTACGAGAACGATCAAACTATTACCTATCCCAATGGAAGTGACATATTTATTAGTCGATTCAGTGCCGATGGCACTCAGTTGCAGGCTTCTACCTATGTTGGTGGTACGGGTAACGATGGCTTAAACTACGAAAGTTGGTTCAACAACGGTAACAATAGTTTTGATATTATCATGCTGGGCAACGACTCGCTCTATTTCAACTATGGTGACGGTGCCCGCGGAGAGCTTATCACCGACGACCTCAATAATATCTACGTGGGGTCCACTACCCGTTCAATCGACTTCCCTACCACCAACAATTCTGTGCAGTCGTTCTCCCACGGACAACGTGAAGCTGTGGTGTTCAAGATAGACTACAATCTCTCCAACCTCATGTGGAGCACCTATTTCGGAGGTCAGGGCAATGATGCTATCTATTCTATTGATGTCGATACCAGTTATAATCTTGTGGTGTGCGGTGGCACCACCTCGGGCAATTTCCCTACTACTGCCAATGCCTATAGCACTACCTATAACGGCGGTACTGCCGATGCTTTTGTGGCCAAAATCTCGCGCAATGGTAGTACGCTCATCTCCAGTACGCTATTCGGTAGTTCGGCCTATGATCAAGGATATATAGTCCGTGTGGGCAAACAAAACCATGTGTTTGTTTTTGGTCAAACTAAAGCACCGGGAAGCACTCTTGTGCATAATGCACTCTACAATGTGCCCAACAGCGGACAGTTCCTGGCCAGGTTTACGGGTAATCTCGACACCCTTCTTTGGTCCACTGTCTTCGGTAGGGGCGACGGTGAACCCAATATCTCGCCTACGGCTTTCGCTGTAGATATCTGCAACCGTGTGTATGTGGCAGGGTGGGGGCGCAAGTTCGGTGGCTACTATCTCAACGGGCAGACTGTGCAGTGGAATACCTTCGGCACAGCCAATATGGCTGTCACCCCCGATGCCATACAGTCTTCTACCGATGGCCAGGATTTCTATATCATGAGCATGGATACCAGTGCCAATGCTTTGCTCTATGCCTCCTATTTCGGAGAACTTCATACCAATGGGAATACGGGACATGACCATGTGGATGGTGGCACTAGCCGTTTCGACCGTTTGGGGACGCTCTACCAGAGTGTTTGCGCCAGCTGTGGCGGTATGAACGATTTTCCTACCACGCCCAATGCGTGGTCGGTCAACAATAATTCGTCCAATTGCAACAACGCTATCTTTCGTATCAACCTATCCGACGATTTTCCTGTGGCCGAGTTCGTTCCTCCTGCCGTAAGCTGTGCTCCCTACACTGTAGAGTTTCATAACACAGGTCGAGGTACTCGTTATCGTTGGGATTTTGGTGATGGTGACACTTCAAATGCCGTCAACCCCACTCATACGTACACACAGCCGGGATCGTATAGGGTGCAACTGATAGCCTACAAGCCAGGAGGTTGCAGCTATTCCGACACCGTCAGCCGTATGTTGCAGGTGTTGGGTAACACGTCCTACTGGCTCGACACCGTTTCTTTCTGTCCGGCCGATCAGGTGCAGATAGGCGTGCAGCCTCTCATGGGTTGCAGCTATCATTGGATCACTGGCACTGTGAGTGATTCGCTCGTGGCTAATCCTTATATTAGCCAGAGTGGCCTCTATACCCTCGTTATTCAGAGTGGCAATTGCTCCGATACGGCTTACCAGTATGTGCGGATAGGTAACACTACATTTACCCTGACCGGCGACACAGCGGGGTGTACCTCGCCTATCCATCTTCAATCCAACACGCTGTCGCCAATGTCTTCTATTGTGTGGTCATATTCTTCTCTGCTCACCGACACCATCAATCGCGACAATCGCTTGGCGACCACCGTGATGCTGGATATCGATACGGCCCAGTGGATCTACGTGCATGTAGTGGATCTGTTGGGTTGTGAGGGTACCGATAGTCTCTATATCCATTTCTATAATATCATGGATACCCTCATCGTGAAACGGGTCACCTGCCCCGATCTGTGCGACGGTACTGCCATCGCATTGCCGTCTGGCTATGCCGTTCCTCCTTATAGCTACTTCGTTGATGGTGCTGTCCTCGCCGACTCGTTGGCCACATCGCTCTGCCCTGGACCACATATCTATCGCTTTGCCGATAGCAACGGATGCTCCATCACACGCACTTTCTCTGTTGCCAATGCTTCTGTACCCGACATCCAGCTATTGGTGCAGCATGTACTCTGTCACGAGGTGGCTACAGGGGCAATAGAAGTCGTCGTCAATGATACGGGTGACTATACTTACTATTGGCTCGACGATGGTTCTACGTCGCCTATGCGTACGCAGCTTGTTCCGGGTACCTATATCGTCAGAATCACCAGCGTAAGCGGTTGCGAGTATTTTGACACCGTTACCATCCTCGAGAATGCCGACATGCATGTGAATGCTATTCATTTGGGCAACACATGTCCCGATTATTGCAATGGTACCGCTGTCGCCACCGCTTCGGGTGGTGTTCCGCCCTATACCTATCAGTGGGAGAACGGCGAAACCGTTCCTACTGCTACTGCTCTCTGTGCCGATACCGTGGTGGTAACAGCCACCGATGCTACTGGCTGTGTTGTTCGCGATTCCGTGGTTATCCTCAGCAGCCATTCTTTCGATAGTGTATTTGTGTGGGCTAACGATAGTGTGGTTTATTCCGACCAAACGACCGCAGTACATGCCACTGTCCTTGGCGGGGCCTCTTATAGCTGGACCCCTGCCCATCTGGTGGAGAATCCTCATTCGTCCAACAGCGTCACCGAACCGCTGCAAGACACCACTACCTTTGTGGTCACCATCACCGACAGCCTTGGGTGTGAACATATTGACTCCGTAAAGGTCAACTGTATCTATGTCAATTGTGGAGAACCCAATGTTTTTATCCCCAATACTTTTACTCCCAATGGTGACGGTGTGAACGACCGCCTCTGCGTCACGGCCGAATACGTGGTGGACTACCACCTTTACATATTTACCCGTTGGGGCGAGCTGGTGTTTGAAAGCACTGATATCAACGAGTGCTGGGATGGACGTTATAAAAACAATGCTTGTCTCCCTGGTGTCTATACCTTCCGTTGCGACATCCTCTGCGAGGCTGGCCATCGAGGCTCTTTCAAAGGAGATATCACTCTTATCCGATAACCCGTTAGTGATTATTTAACAGCAATATGGCAAAGTATAAAGAGTATAAAGACCAATTTATCATAGCCCATGTGACCGATCTCGACAACCTGGCCCCCGTTACCACCCATGCTGCGCTTTTAAGCCGTATGTTGGGCAAAGGCCTCATCCTGTTGCATGTCTCCGATCCGCAATATACCAGCATAGACCCTTCTCAGGCCGAGACCGTCTTGCAACGCGAAGTGCAACTGGTTAAAGATCGCGAACAAATCACCGATGTCAACTATATGGCCCTCAAAGGCAACACTAAACAGATCGTCAACGCATTCCCTATACTCCTCAATGCTGTAGTGGCTGTAGTGATGGTCGATGCTCTTGCACCGAAACGGTCTATCCTTCATCCCAAGATACTCCTCCGCCAGTACGACGAATGTAAGGTGGCTTATCTAACCGTCCAGCATCCGTTGCCAGCTGGCCAATCTTTCTCCCATGTAGCCCTCACCATCGACTATAAGCGCGAAAGTAAAGAGAAGATGCTTTGGAGTAGCTACTTTGCACGATTCAACCGAAGCTCCATACATGCCTTACACTACAACTATACCGACGAGGGCCTTGCCTACAAGTGGCACTCCAACAATAAGTTTATGCTCAAGTTTTACAACTCATTGTCCATCGAGTTTTCAGACGAGGTGCTGCATTCCAAGCGTAGTTTTATCGACCTTCCCGCCCTCGACTATTGTGCAGCCCAAGGCTACCAGCTTCTCATTGCTGTCACCACCAACGAGAAAGATGTGGCCGAATGGTTTATCGGTACGCAAGAACAACGTACGATCGTCAATACATACCGCATTCCCGTTCTCTTTATCAATCCTCGAGAGGATGTCTATGTGCTCTGTGACTAAAGTCAACCTCGTTTATGTTCAGTGATGGATCAGTGATGAAGTAGTGATCAGTGATGAGACAATACTGAATTATTGTTGAACTGTCGAACTATTGAGTCGTTGATTTGATGTGTTGTTGATCTGTTAGTTCAACTTAGGTCGCCGACTTTAGTTTGGTGAACTGTTAGCTCCACAGTTCGGTCGCTGACCTTCGGTTGATTTGAGGTTACTCAACAATCAATACAATAACTAAACAACGATAGCCTCACACGTTACGGATTACCGGCCACTGATCACTATTTACTTAAAAATCAACTCAACAAATAAACGATTCAACATATCAACATCATACACTGCATACCATGGAAATATACCGTACCTCCCAAATCCTCACTGCCTATGCCACTGATGCGAGTGCTTATCGCGAAATGCCCCAAGGTGTTTGCTTCCCCACCTGTGAAGCCGATGTGCAGCAGCTGGTACAAGAAGCCCACCGTCGTCACACCTGCATTATTCCTCGTGCTGGCGGAACCTCTCTTGCTGGTCAGGTAGTAGGCTCTGGCATTGTGGCCGATGTGTCTCGCCATTGGAACGAGATAATAGAAGTCAACGTAGTTGAGCGGTGGGCTTGGGTGCAGCCCGGTGTAGTGCGCGACGAACTCAATCAGACATTAAAACCTCACGGACTCTTCTTCTCACCTGAAACCTCTACTTCCAACCGTTGCTGTATTGGCGGCATGATGGGCAACAATTCATGTGGCACCCATTCTCTCGTCTATGGTTCCACACGTCATCATGTTCTCGAAGCCTACGGAGTGCTTAGTGATGGTACTCTTGAGCACTTTCGTGACTATAGCCTCGACGAGTTGCAACAACGATTCGGACACGCTTTTTGGCAGCATGAATCATCGGCATCGCTTATCGAGAGCATTTATGCTCAACTGGTCCGTTATTATTACAACCCCGATGTCCGTCGGATCATCGTCGATAATTTCCCCGACCCCTCGCTGCGTCGTCGTAGCTGTGGCTATGCTATTGACGAGGTCATAGCCACGCTACCCGAGCGGATCAATCTCTGTCAGCTCCTCTCGGGTAGTGAAGGCACATTGGCTTTCATCACAGCTATTAAGGTATCGCTCGATCCTCTCCCGTCGCCCAACCAGATGGTGCTGTGCGCACACTGCGATAGCCTCACCGACAGTTTTCATGCCAACCTCGTGGCTTTGCAACATCATCCTGTGGCTGTAGAACTTATGGATGGCAAGATACTTGAGCTTGGCAAAGCCAATCCGGCTCAGCAGCGAAACCGTTTCTTTGTGCAGGGCGACCCCGCTGCACTGCTTATCACCGAGTTCAACGGACCAGATATTGATACACAAGCCGATGCCCTTGAAGCCGACCTTCGCCAACAGGGACTTGCGTATCATTGTTCGCGCGTCTATGGTACCGATGTAGCCAAAGTATGGGCGCTCCGCAAAGCCGGTCTCGGTGTGCTCAGCGGCATGAAGGGTGATGCAAAACCTATCGGTGTGATCGAAGATACCGCCGTGGCTCCCGAACGTTTGCCGCTCTATATGGCCGACTTCCAAGCCATGATGCAACGATTGGGCCTCGATTGTGTGTATTACGGACACATCAGCACTGGCGAGCTCCATCTCCGCCCCATCCTTAATATCAAGACATCCGAGGGTAGAGCCAAGTTCCGCGAGGTGGCCCGTGAGAGTGCCATCCTTGTCCGCAAACATCGAGGCAGTCTGAGTGGCGAACATGGCGATGGCCGGCTGCGAGGCGAATTCATCCCCCTGCAATACGGCCCAGACTGCTACCAGCTACTTCGACAAGTGAAGCAGTGCTGGGACTCCCATGGCGTGTTCAACAACCATAAGATCGTAGATACTCCGCCCATGGACCATTATCTCCGTTTTGATATCGACCAACCCTATCTTATTGAATCCAAACTTGAACATCGACTCTATTTCAACTGGCGTGCAGCTTTCGATGAATGCAAGGTACCTGGTGTCAGCGGTGTCCGCTCCCAGGTTCATGCCCTCATGTGTTCTATAGAGCAATGCAATGGAGCTGGAGATTGCCGCAAATCAGTACTCATGGGTGGCACCCTCTGTCCTGCTTTCAAAGTTTCCGATCGCGATGAGCTTCGTTCAACTCGTGGTCGGGCCAACATACTCCGCGAAGCACTTACCCGAGGTATCAACGGTCGCACCCTCCGTTCAGCCGAACTTTATGAAGCCCTCAACTCCTGTCTCGCCTGCAAAGCTTGTCGGGCAGAGTGCCCTTCCACTGTCGATATGACGAGACTTCGTGCCGAAGTGCTTCAGCAGATATATCATGAGTCCCATACACCTTTCCGTACCTTTATGGTGGCTCGTATGCCGCAGATTGAGAGCCTCGGAGCCCTTGCTCCACGTGTCTATAATTTCTTTGCAGCAAATCAGCATACATCACAACTCATCAAACGTATAGTCCGTTTTTCGATCCATCGCCACATACCGTTGCTCTGCAGTCGTTCTATGCGGCGGCTAGTGGCCGATGCCCAACGGAAACATCCCAATCATGCTGGCCGCAAAGTCTATCTTTTTGCCGATGAGTTTACTGACCATCAAGAAGCCGAACTCGGTCTTACCTTTGCCCTGCTCTTGATGGCATTGGGGTATCAAGTAGAAATACCTCATCATGTAGAGAGCGGACGAGCCGCCATCTCCAAAGGATGTTTATCTCTCGCTCAGCAACGAGCTCTGCGCAACGTAGAACTTCTTAGTTCCATTGTGACCGACGATATTCCACTCGTGGGCATTGAACCCAGTTGCATACTCTCCTTCCGCGATGAATATCCCGATCTCGTACCCCCGTCGTTACGCGAATGTGCTCGGCAGTTGGGCTCTCGTTGTCTCCTCTTCGACGAATTCCTTATGCGCGAAGTTGAAAACGGACATATCGACCCACATGCCTTTGGCCATCAGCAGTGTCATATCTGGCTTCATGGCCACTGCCATCAGAAATCGCTTGTAGGCATTGAGCATACTGCCGCACTACTACGACTCATACAAGGAGCCGACGTTCATATTATCCCATCCAGTTGCTGTGGTATGGCCGGCAGTTTCGGCTACGAACAAGAACACTATGCCACCTCCTTGGCCATTGGTGAACAGATTCTCTTCCCCGCTGTGAGGAAAGCAGTTGAGCAATCATCCCCGCAGTGCCCGTCGTTTATCGTAGCCCCAGGCACCTCGTGTCGCCAACAAATATTAGACGGGACAGGCCACCGAGCCGTGCATCCTATTGAGCTGTTGTACACAACTTATTGTCGGAATTAGCTAAAAGCATATTCGACAAGGTCGATTGTTAGGCTGATTGTGGAATGAGTCGGATGTCATATGATAAAAAGTGTTTTTTGTGTTGCCTATGAAAAGATTCTTATCATTCAAAATTGTACCGGAGTCATGTTTTTTACTATAGGCTACAGAATATGTGCTCAACGTTCTGCTCTTGAATATCTCAAAATAGTTGCACGTTTTTACCCAAAGACTTCCATTTGCATGAATGGATAAACCTTATTGCTGTTCAATTGTTTAAACCTTATCGTAACATCGTTCACACTAATGATATTATCAGGTAGTGGTGTTTTATAACGAGGTGGCATACAGAATAACCAGCTTTTGATGAAGTGTGATGTGGGGATATTTTTCTCTACTGGTACCTAGGTGGATTTTATCCTCTCTCATTTCGGTTGCCATGTTTAGAATTATTCGATATTTTTTTATCTAATAGTTTTCTTTTGTAGGTTGTTGATATATAGTTTTATGACTAAAAAATGATTGTCGTTTATGTGTTTTGTGTCGAAAAAAGATTTGGCAGAGTCAGTATTTTTTCTCATTTTTGCAAAGCATTTCAAGGATGCAGAATCGTTTGAAGTGGATGTTAAACTTCTGTTTATCGAACAGAAAGGAAAAGATAGGCCCCACGCTTCACATATAGAAAACAATCTGCCCAGGGCCGGGTGAAAAAACAACTAATAAAAAGAATCATATTATGAACAGATTCACATTACCCCGCGATCTTTATCACGGCAAAGGCGCCATCGACGCCCTCAAGACTTTCAAAGGTAAAAAAGCCATCGTTTGCGTAGGTGGCGGCTCCATGAAGAAATTCGGATTCTTAGATCGTATCTGCGCCAACCTTAAAGAGGCAGGCATGGAAGTTGAGCTCTTCGAGGGCATCGAACCAGATCCCTCTGTAGAGACTGTAATGCGTGGCGCTGAAGCTATGCTTCGTTTCCAACCCGACTGGATTGTTGCTGTAGGCGGTGGTTCTCCAATCGATGCTGCAAAAGCAATGTGGATCAAATACGAATATCCTGAGACAACCTTCGAGCAGATGTGTGTAGTATTCGGTATTCCCGAATTGCGTCATAAAGCTCACTTCTGTGCTATCTCTTCTACTTCCGGTACTGCTACCGAGGTTACCGCATTCTCTATTATCACCGATTATAGCAAGGGTATCAAATATCCTATCGCAGACTTCCAAATTACCCCCGATGTGGCCATCGTTGATCCCGATCTCGCTGAGACTATGCCCAAAAAACTCGTTGCCCACACTGGTATGGATGCCATTACCCATGCTGTTGAGGCTTATGTTTCTACCGCACACACCGACTATACCGATCCTTTGGCGCTCCACGCTATCGAGATGATCAAGAGCGACCTCGTGAAATCTTACAATGGTGATATGGAGTGTCGTGCTTCCATGCACAACGCTCAGTGTCTCGCTGGTATGGCCTTCTCTAACGCACTCCTCGGTATTGTACACTCTATGGCACACAAGACTGGTGCTGCTTTCGCAGACTTTGGTGCTCACATCATCCATGGCGCTGCCAACGCTATGTATCTCCCCAAGGTTATTGCTTACAATGCCAAGGATCCTGAAGCAAAGAAACGTTACGCAAAAATCGCCGACTTCATCAACCTCGGTGGCTGCAGCGAAGACGAGAAAGTAAGCCTCCTTATTGCGTTCCTCCGTCAGATGAACGACGACCTCAATATCCCCCACTGTATCAAGAACTACGGTGCTGATAGCTATCCTTGTGAAAACGGTTTCGTCCCCGAGAATGTATTCTTGGAGCGTCTCCCTGAAATTGCTAAGAACGCTATCGGTGATGCTTGCACTGGCTCCAACCCCCGTCAGCCCAATCAGGAAGAGATGGAACGTCTCCTCAAGTGCTGCTACTACGACACCGAGGTTGACTTCTAATACGCTTCATCCTCTCTATGATGTTACTGAGCCTCAGTGGCTATGGTAACTTCATTACATACAGCCCTCTGACTTCGACAGAAGACAGAGGGCTTTTATTCACAAGTGGCATCTGTATTACCAAATTGCTTGTCGTTTTGAATTATTGTTGATTCGTTGATTCGAGGATGTTCAACAGTCAGCTCAACAAATAGACAGCGATAGCCTTACTGATTGCTAAGATATCAGCAGAAAAGTATATATGGCAACGGGTCTCCGCAGACTATAACCCATAGCAGTACACCTTGCATGACGGGCTTTATCCCCACAGCCTTGAACGTGATTGGATGAGAACCGCACCGATAAGGAAAAGCGGGAAGGTAATGGATAGGTTAAAAATAGTTAATGTTCTTAACTCGTACCTTAGGTATGATAGTATCTTTGCAAAAAGATCTAAATGCGCATTGGAAATGTATAAAGTTAATTTACAAATAGGTGAGTTCTCTAAGCTCTGCGGAGTTTCGGTGAAAACGCTGCGCCACTATGAGAAAATGGGACTTCTTATGCCTGCCGAGGTGGATTCCATCACTGGCTACCGCTATTATCATGTGGAACAGATGCAACAGATGATGACGATACGGCATCTAAAGGATGTGGGATTCTCTCTTGACGAGATTGCCGATTTGTTGGTGGGCGATACACGAACCCCTGGCCATGATTTGCTGTTGGATAAGATTAGAAGCACTCAGGCCGAGTTGGGTAGGTTGATCCAGCGTAGGGGCAAGCTGTTGGAAATGGTGAACTTACGAAAAAAGATCAATAATATGAAAGAAATATCGATACAGTCGCTGCCCGAAGTGACGGTGGCTTCGTTTAGAAAGACAATTTCCAACTATGATGAACTAGGTCCTCTTTGTGTGAATGTAATAGGTCCAGAGATGGCCCGTTTAGGCTGTGAGTGTCCGCTTCCGGGCTATTGTTTTTCCATTGACCACAACAGTGAGTTTGCATCGGGAACCATAGATTTAGAATATTGTGAAGAGGTGAAAGAGGCCAAGACCGATTCTGACCTTATTACCTTCAAACATCTGCCTGAAGTCCCTTTGGCAGTATGCGTAAAGTGCTATGGGCCTTACGACCGCTTGTATGAGTATTATGTCGATGCTTTTGCATATATCGATAAAGAAGGTTACAAGATGACGGGCCATCCCAGGGCTTGTTATGTGGATGGTATATGGAATGAGGAGGATCCAGAACGTTGGCTAACTATTATCCAGATCCCGGTAGATAAGGTGCGGGAACGTGTCATTGGGTTTTCAAATAGGTTGAGGCTTTTTGTCTGCCCAGATTGTGGGGCATTGATGTGTGGCTATGGTAATATGGAGACGATCTGTTGTGGTCGTCATTTTCAGTCTGTCTCAGTGACAAAGGCTGATGCCAACGACCGACCAGATGTTGAAGAATACGACGGGGAGTATGTGCTACGATTCCACCATGAGATGAGTAAAGAAAGTCATATTGTAGGTGTGGTGATTGAACGTTACGATAGGGTAGAAATCGTGCGTTTGTTTCCCGAGCAAGAGGCTTTGGTGCATTTATCTGCGTTGAAGGGGACCAAAATCTATACCGTTTATCGATGTGGTAACAAGGTTTGGGCAAATTGGTTCTGATTATTTATTATTCGTTGAGTTGATAACTCCCAGGTCGGTATCCACCATGGAGCTAACAGCGCAATCTTCATCGATTACAAAATGATATTGTTGATTTGAATAAAGTGATCGGTGATGAGTGATCAGACAGTACCACCCAGCACATACATTTGTCAGATCACTGATCGCTCATCACGGGTCATTTAATAACAACAACTAAACAGCGATTGCCTTAATGATCACTGATAAGTGAAATATCACGTGTTACTCTTCAATATCATTATATGTGTAAAATAAAAAAGGAGGAGGTTCGTTATAGATAAATAAAAAAGATAATAGTACTGCTATGCACAATAGAATACAACGATTGATGGTGGCTGCGGCCGCGGTGATGGTGTGTGCGTTGCCTCTAAGGGCCCAAGAAACATACGATAAGGGTTTTGAGATCTCTAAAAATCTGGAAATCTTTGCCAATGTGTATCGTAATCTTCATTTGAATTATGTGGATGATGTGGATCCCGGTAAGACGATGAAGGTGGCTATCGATGCCATGCTGGCCTCGATGGACCCCTATACGAACTACTATCCAGAGTCGGATATGGAGGATGTAAAGATGCAACTGCTGGGTGAATACGGCGGCATTGGTGCCATGATACTCCAGTTTGAAGGCAATATTTACATCTCGCAACCCTATGAGGGGTTGCCAGCCGACGTGGCTGGTCTCAAGGCTGGCGACCGTATCGTAGAGGTGAACGGCGAGAGCACCGAGGGTAAGACTACATCGGATGTGAGTGCCGCCATGCGCGGCCAATCGGGTACGGCTGTTACTATCAAGGTGGAACGTAACGGTAAAATGATTACCAAGACCTTTGACCGCAAAGAGATCAAGATGAAAGCAGTGCCTTACTACGGTATGGTGGAAGGTGGTGTGGGCTACATAAAACTCAACGAGTTTACCCGCAATGCAGCCGATGAGGTGAAGTCAGCCCTGCGTAGCCTAAAGTCTGCCAACCCCGAGATGAAGGGTTTGATACTGGACTTGCGAGGCAATGGTGGTGGTCTGCTCAACGAGGCGGTGGATATTGTGAACCTCTTTGAGAAGAAAGGTCAATTGGTGGTAGAGACGCGTGGTAAACTCAAGGCTAAAGATACGAAAAACTACACTCGTACGACCCCCGAAGACCTCCACATACCGGTGGCTGTGCTTATCGATGGCAATAGCGCCTCGGCCAGCGAGATCGTGTCAGGCAGTCTGCAGGATTTTGACCGTGCTGTGATTGTGGGTGCACGCTCGTTTGGTAAAGGTTTGGTGCAGAATATCCTGCCGATGAACTATGGAAGCCAGATGAAGGTGACGGTGTCCAAATACTATATTCCTTCGGGGCGCTGCATTCAGGCACTCAATTATAGCGACCGCGACGAGTATGGCCGTGCAAAGAAGGTACCCGACTCGCTGAAGACGGCTTTCAAAACTGCCCATGGCCGTACGGTATATGACGGTTTCGGTATTGAACCCGACGTGGAGGTAGAGGTGCCATATATGTCGGCGCTGACCTACGAGCTGCTGAACCGTAGCTGTTTCTTTGAATTCGCCAACCGATATACGCGCGACCATGAGCGTATAGCTCCCGCTACCGAGTTTGCAATCACCGACGATCTCTACGATGAGTTTAAGGCTTTTGTGGCTTCGAAAAATCTAGATTATAAGACGTTTACCGAGCGTGTGCTTGCCGACCTCCGTGAAACGGCCAAAGAGGAAAACTATCTGGACGATATTGAAAAGGATATAGCACAGCTGGAACAGCGATTCCAGAAGGAGAAGATGAACGATATGGATAAGTATCGCAGCGAGATTTCTCTAATGCTCAAGGGCGAGCTGTTGGCCCGCTACTACTATGAGAAAGGGCAGATCGAAGGTCTGTTGGGCGACGATACGACGGTGAAGAAAGCTGTGGAGGTGCTCTCCGACAAAGACGGTTACAAAAAGATTTTGAATAGATAGCATTTGAGTGATGAGTGAAGGTATAGTAATTGGTGAAGAGTGATTATACAATACTGTATTATTATTGAATTGAATAAAGTGATCAATGATCACTCAAAAACAACTCAACAGCGATAGCCTCCTCATCACTAAAAGAATTAACAAATCCATGCCCCTTCGTCAACGCATACATAGTATCATCTATTTCCTTTTGCTGTTGTTGGGCCTTATCAGCATGCCCGCATCCAACTATACCATGAATATGGCTTGGGTGTTGATGGCTGCCAATTGGGTGTTGGAGTGGAACATGCGCGAGAAGTTTTCGGGTTTCGGACAGCGCTATCTGTTGCAGGCCTGGCTGGTGCTGATGGCGGTGCATGTGGTGGCACTGTTGTGGAGCCAAAATATGGCTTACGGTTTGGACGATATCCGCAAGAAGTTGCCATTGCTGCTCGTGCCTCTGGTGGTATCTACTTCGCGCAGGCTCAACGATAAGCAGTACAGAACATTGTTGTGGAGTTATGTGATGTCGGTTTTCATAGTGTCAGTAATAGGGTGGGTACGTTATCTCACCATCGACGATCTGCCGTATCGTGAGATTGTTCCCTTTATATCTCATATACGTTATTCACTCAATGTATGCATGGCTGTGGTGTTGTTGGGTTGGCAAGTGTTGCGAACACAAAAAACACTATGGCGGTGGGTGTGTGTGGCTTTGGGGTGTTATTTTATGCTCTTTCTCTTATTGCTGCAGAGTTATACGGGTTTGGTGGTGCTGACGGTAGTGTCGCTGATACTATTGTTTAGAGAAGCCCGTCTAAAGCAAAACAAGTTGCTACGTGTTTTTATACCAACGATCTCTTTGTTGGCTATTGTGGTGCTGGTATCGGTGGTTGGCTACTATGTTGGCGACTATTATAAACTCATTCCTCAAGCCACAGCTCCGTTGGCTACCGCTACGGCCAATGGTAATGCCTACCATCATGTATGCGACGGGTTGATAGAAAACGGCAACTATGTAAACAACTATCTCTGCGAAAAGGAACTTGATCATGAGTGGCTCCGACTAACAGGCCATGATACTGAGTGGCTTACCGCAACTGGCTATCCTGTTAGAGGGGCTCTGATTCGCTATCTTAATGCACTTGGACAGACTAAGGATAGTATGGGTGTGGCTACCCTAGGAGCCGACGATGTGGCTGCAATAGAAAAAGGAGTGGCCAATCCTGTATATCTGCGTCGTGTCAGCATTCGCAGGATGGTATATGTGATGTGCTATGAGCGTGAGAACTATCGCTGTTACCGTACGGTGAAAGATTTCACGATGCTTCAGCGTTTCGAACTTTGGAAGGCAGGTTGGCAGGTGTTTATGAAACACTGGCTCATCGGTACAGGTACTGGCGACGTAGTGGATTGCTGTCATTCCCAACTGGATGCCGACGGATCGGATTTGTCGGGTACCACAAAGCATACGCACAATCAGTATCTCACCTTGCTTATCAGCTTTGGAGTGGTGGGTATGGGTATAGTGGTGGCCTTTTTTGTGAGAGCTTGGCGTAGGGAAGGTATTTCGCGATGCGCCCCTTTGTTGGCACTTTGGGTGATCAGTCTGATATCGTTCCTTACCGAAGACACCTTGGAAACACTGGCTGGGTGTATGTTTGTGGCTTTACTTTCCTCGCTCTTTGTTAAAACGAAGTTGAATCGCTGATTTTTAATTTAAGTGATGGTTTAGTGATAAGTGAAGAGTGATCGGACAATACTGAATTATTGTTGAACTGTTGATTTGTTGATTTGATGTGTTGTTGAACCGTTAGCTCCACTTCGGTCGCTGACCTCCAGGTGAACTGTTGATTTGAGGTTACTCAACAATCATTCAACAACTACACAACGACAGCCTCACTGATCACTCATCATTATATAGAAACAAAATAAAGAAACAAAAACAACTGAATAGCAAAAGAAAATATAGTTATCTGAAAAATGAGAAGATTTATTACCATTCTTGTTCTTGCCTTTGTGGGAATAGTACATTCGTGGGCATACGACTTTAGTTCGGTTGTACCAACGGGTCAGACACTTTATTATAATATTTACGGGGGTGACGTTATTGTGACCTATCCAAGTACCTTTTGGTGGGCACCCTATTCTGATTATGCTAAACCAACAGGTGCACTCGCCATACCTTCGACAGTCACTCATTCCGGCAGCACTTATGTTGTGAGAGGCATCGATAACCGTGCCTTTCAATATTGTAGCGGCCTTACAAGCGTTAATGTCGGTGACTCGGTGACTGCGATTGGTGACTATGCTTTCAATGACTGCGTCAGTCTCACCAGCGTTATTGTAGGCAATGCCGTCACTACTATTGGTTATCAGTCTTTTTATGGATGCAACAGCCTCGTAAACTTAACTCTCGGTACTTCGGTGGTTACTATTGGAGACTATGCTTTTTATGGATGCACGGCACTCACAAGTGTAATCATACCTCAGTCCACCTTCACTATCGGACAGTCTGCCTTCAGTAGCTGCAGCTCTCTTTCTGCTTTAACACTCGGCAACTCTGTCTCAACTATCAGTACCTACGCCTTCCAAGGTTGTACTAGTCTCACCAGTTTGATTATCCCCAATGCGGTCACCACCATCGGCGAAGGTGCCTTTATGGGGTGCAGTGCACTGGCCAATGTGGTTATGGGTAGTGGCGTTACCACCATCTACGCCCAAGCTTTCCAGAATTGTACCAGCCTAGATAGTATCTTGCTTCCCGATTCAATTACTACCATCGGCAGTCGTGCTTTCAATAATTGCTCCTCATTAACAAGTATTACCATCCCCGATGCTGTCACCTCTATCGAAGGTTATACTTTTAGTGACTGCACCAGCCTTATCAGCGCCACTATTGGTAATGGCGTCACTGTTATCGGTGCCTATGCTTTTTCAAACTGTACCGCTCTTGCAAACGCTATTTTGGGCAGTAGTGTCACCACCATTGGAGATTATGCCTTCGAAGAATGTAGTTCGATTGATAGTGTCGTTATCCCCGATGCCGTCATTTCTATCGGTTTTTCTTCTTTTGGCTCTTGCACTGGACTGACTAGTCTATACCTTGGCAGTTCGCTGACCTCAATCGGTGACTATTCATTTGCCTTTTGCAACCATCTTGGCCAGATAACAATAGCAGCCATCGTTCCTCCTTCTACCGGCTACGGCTGTTTCTTTGGTGCCAACAGCAATATCCCAGTCATTGTGCCTTGCGAGAGCGGAACCCAATATACCGTCCAGTGGGATTTCTTTTCCAATTATATACAGACTTATCCCTATCTGTTCTCTGCTCAATCCGACAATGAAACCATGGGTGTTGTGCAAGCAGTCACCTTGCCCACATGTGCCAACGGTAGTGTAGCTGTTGTCGAAGCTATCGCCGATAGCGGATATCACTTCACCCATTGGAGCAACGGGTCTGTCGAGAATCCACTCAGCCTCAGCATAACGACCGACACTGACGTGGTTGCCTTTTTTGCCCAGAATCCGATAGTGTATTCAGTCCGTGTTGTTTGCAACGACACTGTTATGGGCAATGTGGCTGGTGGCGGAATTTTTGAGTCGGGCACAAATGTCGTCATTGCAGCCGATGCCTTTGAAGGCTACCATTTTGTTTCTTGGCAAGATGCCGATACTTGCAATCCAAGAACTATTATAGTGACAAGCGACACAACTTTCACTGCTTTCTTTGAAGTCAATCCACCAACGACCTACACTATCATTGTGATCAGTAATGATACTACCATGGGTAATGTCAGTGGTTCTGGTACTTACACCGAGGGACAAGAGGTGGTTATCAGTGCTACGGCGTTACCCGGTTTTCACTTTGTACAGTGGCAGGATTCCAATATCGAGGCTGTTCGAACCATTAGCGTCAATTCAGATGGTATGTATATAGCTTATTTTATGGCAAATCAAGAGGTTCCGACTATTGATGAATTTGAACTTATTAGTCAGGACGGTGCCATTATTGTAAAAGGAGTTTGTAGAGAGTCGTTAATCATATACGATGTTCTTGGTCGTACCATCGTAAGAGAAATTCTTACACAAGACAGTTGCTATACTATGCCTCAAACAGGTCTGTATTTGGTAAGGGTGGGTGATCGTCCTACCAAGAAGATAATTGTGGTGAAATAAGAAGAAAGGGGATGGCCGATCTAGAACAATGATGATTGTGAAGTGTAGAGTGAAAAGTAATGCTATTGCTGTTTGGTTGTCTCTCTTTAGTGATCTGTGATGCGAGATTCGTGTTTCGGCACATGTAAGTGCTAGGTGGAATTGTCTGATCACTCTTTACCCTAATTAAAAATCAATGATTCAGTCGTAGGTCAGCGACCGAAGTGGAGTTGACAAATCAACAAATCAACATCATCCCATTACCGATCACTATCTGTTAAAAAAGAAATTATGTATCAATATTATACGCTCAGTAACGGAATTCGCGTGGTGTTCCGTCAAAAAGAATCCATCGTGGCTCATGCAGGTGTGTATATCAGCGTAGGGTCGCGTCATGAGCAACCTGCCGAGGAGGGCTTGGCTCATTTTATTGAGCACTCTATCTTCAAGGGCACTACTCGTCGCAAGTCATACCATATCCTCAACCGCATTGATGGCGTAGGAGGCGAGCTCAACGCTTTTACCACCAAGGAATCGACGTGTGTCTATACCACCTCGCTATCCCGTCACTTGGATCGTTGCCTAGAACTGATGAGTGACATCCTGTTCAATTCCACCTTCCCTGAGAAGGAGATAGAAAAAGAGAAAGATGTGGTGCTTGAGGAGATTAAATCCTATCAAGACTATCCTGCCGAACTTATCTACGACGACTTCGAACAGCTGGCGTTCGATGGCCATCCTATTGCCCACAACATTCTAGGTTCCAAGAAGAATGTGAAACATTTCTCGACCCAGGATATCCGCTCTTTCTTTGATCGCCACTATACGCCAAACAGGATGGTGGTCAGTGTGGTGGGACCGATGCCTTTTGAGAAACTGATACGAGTACTGGAACGCTACTTCGGGGGGTATGCGCCTTGTGAGGTTGCTGTTCCGGAACAGAAAAGACCAGAGTTTCGCCGTTTTACTACGTCTATACGCAAAAAGACACATCAGGTGCATGCTTTGATAGGTTGCAGTGCCTACCATTGTTTCGAGGACAAGAAAACGGGTTTTACGCTCATCAATAATATGCTGGGTGGCCCTGCTATGAACTCACGTCTCAATGTGGCTATCCGCGAGCGCTATGGTTTCTGCTATACCATCGAGTCTCAATATACACCTTTTACAGACACAGGACTCTTCTATATCTATGCTGGTATCGAGCCGCAGGCCAAAGAACGCTATGTGGAATTGGTGATGAAGGAGTTGGAACGTTTCCGAAATCAATCGCTCTCCTCACTACAGCTACATACAGCACAGCATCAGCTCATAGCCCAGATTGCTATAGACAACGATCTTTCGCTCAACGAGATGCAGTCGATAGGGAAAGCGCATCTGCTCTACAATAGGGTTGATAGCCTCCAAGAAATGCAGGATGATATTGAACATGTGACGCCTTCGGAGATAATGGATATTGCTAACGAGGTCTTTTCTGTGGATAATGTGAGCATGCTTTTCTATGAATGAAAGTGTAGGTGGTCGAGAGTCGTCTGATGTAGGTTTCGCCTCGAAGGTTGATAAACCGTCTAGTGTCCTAATGAAAGTGCAGGAAATCGTAAGTTTGAGGGCTTGTTTCTAACTAACCATTGTTGAGGTGTTCTACTATCAAATCCAATGCATTTACCTCGAACAGTCTTTGTTTTGTGTAATGTGTTGTTTTTGTTGTATGTTATTGTATTCCCGTTTTTGAATGTTTGCGGTCTTGATTCTATGAAAACGCAGAGCTCTTCTTCGCCCTTAGAAGAGTTCTGCGTGGGCCTTAGAAGAGCTCTGCGATAGCCATAGAAGAACTCTCCTCAAACAGCCCCTGTTCTGAGTGTCTCATTTTGGGATTGTTCGTCGCGTTTTTGATTTATCATCCAAGTACGACACTGACGCCTTTGTGTTTTGCAATAATTTGTAGCGGAGTATTAATGGAAATAAATGCTTTGTATCGAATGTGGATTTTGTTTGTGTCAGTTGTATTGTTTGGTCAGAAACTGCCTATCGGATCAGTGTTAATGTTTCATAAATCGTTGTTGTGTTTGGCTGTTCTCTATATGGGTGGGATTTGAGTTGTTGTAAATGGGCGATATGTATATTGTAGGTCGGATTGCGTGTTTGGTGGCATTGTTTTTTTCACTGTACTTGTGTTTGCGTGTTTTGGTTGAATGTTTTTGTTGGGTGGATGTGATTGTAGAAAAAAAACATAATACCAAATTTGTTGTATCGGTATGTTTTTTTTTGGTATCTTTGCATTACTATTGGTTGGCGCTGACGGGTGCCTATTGTTATGATAATAATAAATATATATAAATTATGAAAAAACAAGATTTAATTCTTATTCTCTGCGTGGTAGTTGTTTTGGCTCCTTTCTTTGTCCCTGCTACCGGTTTTTTGGCAGGTTTTGAAAACCTTACCGCTACTTATCCTTATGTGATGGCGTTCTTTAAATTTGCTATCCTCTCTACCTTGGGTGAGATGATTGGTCTGCGTATCCGCAAAGGGGTGTACAACGAGAAGGGGTTTGGTATTGCTCCTCGTATGATGGTGTGGGGTTTTCTCGGCATGTGTATCGCTTTCGCGATGACGGTGTTCAAAGCCGGTGTTCCAATCGTGTTGGGCACAATAGCTACGTTGGATCCTACTGTGGCCCGTATGGATGCGATAGCCAATATTCGTGAAATTTTTGCTTCGCCCAACTTTACTTGGGGCAAAGTGGGAGTAGCCTTCTGTGTAAGCGTAAGCATGAATATGATCTTCGCTCCCGTAATGATGACCTTCCACAAATGTACCGATGCACATATACTTCGCAATGGTGGCACTGTGTCAGGTCTGCTCAAACCTCTCAAAATGGCTGAAATACTACCTTCACTCGACTGGAGAACCCATTGGAATTTAGTGCTGAAGAAGACCATCCCTCTGTTCTGGTTCCCAGCTCATACGATCACATTCTTGCTTCCTGGTACTTGGCAGGTACTCTTTGCAGCCGTGTTGGGTGTGGCCCTTGGTGTGATCCTTGCTTTGGCCAACAACAAGAAATAATAATTGTTTCGTTATAGTGATGAAAAAACTTTGTTTTGCAGTTCTGATGCTGGTAGCGTTGTGCCAGCTTAATGCAGTACCTAGCGATACGTCGCGCTGGAAATTTGCCACCCATGGTTTCGTCAATCCAGTGTTCTATGCCGATTCGCGTCAGGTGGTTAGTGGCCGTGAGGGTATGATGCTCTTCTTCCCTTCGCGACCAGTTATGACTAGCGACGGTGAAGATGTGAACGGTGTTCCATCGCTCAATATGTTGGCCATCACGGCCCGTCTCAACCTGACCATTCAGGGACCCGATATATTGGGCGCCAAGATGCGTGGCTTTATTGAGGGTGACTTCACTGGAGCTACCGATGCTACTATTAATATGTTCCGTTTGCGTCATGCTTATTTGGATATGCGTTGGGATCATCATTCGGTGCTTGCAGGTCAGTATTGGCATCCTATGGTGATTCATGAGATCATGCCTATGACGCAACCGCTTAATATGGGTGCTCCTTTCCATCCTTATGCTCGTTATAATCAGTTGCGCTACACCTATCAGGCTGGTAGTCTGGAAGCAGTGGCTGTGGCCGCTTTCCAGCTGGACAATAAAAGTCAGGGCCCTATGGGCAGTAGCACCCAATATTTGAAGACAAGCATGGTACCTGAGATGAATGTGCAGCTGCGTTACCGTACTAACAATGTGCTCTTGGGTGTGGCCGCCAATTATATGCAGTTGAAGCCGAACACTACATTTACTGATTTTGGCTCGAATATTTATCTGAGTCATGCAACCCTCGACAGTTGGAGCATGAGCGTGTTTGGTAAGGCTCGGTTGGGACAGTGGCAGGTAAAAGCTCAGACGTTGCTCCACAATAGTCTCTACGAGATATGTTCGCTTGGTGGATATATGGCACAACACGATATGTTTGCGTTGGGGCAGAATGCCGACTACAACTACCGACAGTGGACGTTCAATACGGTGTGGGCTGACTTCGGTCGCATTGCCGGCAAATGGCGTCCAGGTATCTTTGTGGGTTTTGCAGAAAACAATGCTTTTGGTGAAGAGATTATGAATGGTGTCAGCGGATTGATGGATCAGGTTTATGGTCGTGGTATGGATATACAATATCTGTGGCGAGTTCAGCCACGTATAGAGTATTTTGCAGGCAACGGTCTCACCTTGTCGTTGGAAATGGAACACACCTCAGCCCAGTATGGCCGTATGGAAGCCACTGTGCTGGGATCCTATCACTATGAGGCCGATTCCGATCTGCTCACGAGTAATACTCGTTGCATTTTCGGAATAACTTATGCCTTTTAGCCTATTGTTGAATCGTTAACTCCATAGGTAGAGACTGAAGCAGTTAGCTCGATTTGGGGAGAGTAAAGCCTTTCGCTCCACTGGGGGCGCAGACCTTTCGGCTCCACAATCAACACAACAAATAAACAGATAAATAAACATTATTTTGAAGGTTAATTACCATACTCATTCTCACTACTGTGATGGCAAGGGCGAACTACGCGAATATGTGGAGTACGCCCTTTCTCACGGTTTTACGCATCTGGGTTTCTCTGGTCATGCCCCTGTGCCTTTCGAAAATACTTTTGCTATCGATGCTGAGCATTATATGGACTACTGCAACGAGGTGAGATCTTTGCAGGCCGAGTATTCCGACCGGTTGGTAATACGCTTGGGGTTGGAGATAGACTACATACCAGGTGTGATCGACGATTTTCGTCCGCTCATAGATAAAGGCGGCTTGGATTACTGTATTGGCAGTGTGCATATGGTGAACCGTATAAATGACCCTTTGAATATGTGGTTTATCGACGGATCTAAGCAAGAGTCTTACGATGAGGGGCTGCAGCGTGTGTTTGGCGGTGATATACGCAAGGGTGTGACGGCTTTCTTCTATCAGAACAACGAGATGATAGAGCGTATGCGTCCTACGATTGTGGGCCATTTCGACAAGATTGTGATGCACAACCGTGACCGCTATTTCTCACCCGACGAGCCATGGTTTCGCTCCTTGGTGGGCGAGACTGTGCAGCTGATTCATGAGGTGGGCTGTATAGCCGAGGTTAATACGCGCGGACTTTACAAGAATCGACACTACGATTTTTATCCTGCCAAAGATACACTATGCAAGATGAACCAGAAAGGGGTGCCAGTTGTTGTTTCTACCGATGCCCATGAGCCTTTCAATCTTGATCTCTTTGAGGGTGCCTACGAGTTTTTGGATGCCATCCATTACCGCGAGGTACTCTATACTTTTTAGGTAATGATATTACTGTTGAATCGCTTATTTGTTTGCTCTATTTGGCTACAATTCTGTAACTGACTATAGTTAGGTCGCTGACCTTCGGTAGATTTGAATGATTATTATTGATTTGATAATACTTGACAATAAACCCAACAAATAACCATTTTAATAGCATCTCCCAAAACCTTCCTATCATGAACCCAATAGATACAGATAACTATATTATCATTAAAGGCGCCAAAGTCAACAACTTGAAGAATATAAGTGTGGCTATTCCACGCAATAAACTGGTGGTTGTCACAGGTTTATCCGGAAGTGGAAAATCATCGTTGGCTTTCGATACCCTTTATGCAGAGGGGCAGCGTCGCTACGTGGAGAGTCTCAGCAGTTATGCTCGTCAATTTATGGGCCGTATGGCCAAACCCGAGGTGGATACCATCGAAGGTATCTCTCCTGCTGTGGCTATACAACAGAAGGTGAATACCTCCAATCCTCGTTCCACCGTGGGTACCTCTACAGAGATATACGAGTATCTTAAGCTGCTCTATGCACGTATAGGCCGCACTTTCTCGCCTGTGAGTGGGGTGGAGGTGAAACGCCACAATGTGTCGGATGTGGTCGATTTTGTGCTCTCGCTGCCCGAGGGTTCCAAAATTATGATTTTTGCTCCGTTGGAAGTGACCA
This sequence comes from Bacteroidales bacterium, assembly GCA_045639845.1. GTDB lineage: Bacteria > Bacteroidota > Bacteroidia > Bacteroidales > P3 > Colimorpha. The sequence goes on along the minus strand of JAZUDW010000098.1, from coordinate 7,339 downwards.
AAGAACGCCCGTTGGATGCTCAGCTGAAAATACTGATGCAGGAAGGTTTCGTAAGGGTGATGATAGATGGCGAGGTGTCGCGCATCGAAGATTTTATGACATCTTTCCGCAAAAGCAATAAGTATGCCGATCCCAAGCTCTTGGTGGACCGTATTGCGCTACGCAAAGGCGACGATGATCAGGTTGCACGCATCGGTGAAAGTGTCCAGACAGCTTTCTTTGAGGGACGTGGTGCTTGCGTGGTAGCCGTCGATGGGGGTGATGCCAACACGTTTACCTATCATGATTTCAGCAACCGTTTTGAGGCTGACGGCATCACATTCGAGAAACCTAACCCAAATTTCTTCAGTTTCAACAATCCATACGGTGCTTGTCCTACATGTCAAGGTTATGGACACGTGATTGGTATAGACGACCACAAGGTGATCCCTAATCCTCGGTTGAGTATTTATGACGATGCTGTCATATGCTGGAGGGGCGATAAGATGCAGGAGTGGAAACAACTGCTGATACGTCTCAGTGGAAAGATGGGCTTCCCTATCCACACTCCTTACTGCGAACTTACAGATAGCGAACTTGACATGCTTTGGCATGGTGCCCAAGGCTTCCCTGGTATAGACGGATTCTTTAAATGGGTAGAAGGAGAAAGCTACAAGATCCAGTATCGAGTGATGTTGGCCCGTTTTCGTGGCAAGACCTGGTGCCCTGATTGTAGAGGCAGCAGGCTAAGAAAAGATGCCAACTATGTGAAGGTGTGTGGTAAAAGCATTACTGACCTTACCCGAATGCCGGTTAGTGAACTGTCGGCTTTTGTGGATCAAATCTGTCTTACCCCCCATGAGGAAGAGCTCACACAACGTATCATGATCGAGTTGAGAAACCGCATTGGCTATCTGATGGAAGTAGGGTTGGGATACCTTACGCTGAGTCGTCTTAGCAGCACGCTCAGTGGTGGTGAATCGCAGCGTATCAATCTGGCTACCTCTTTGGGTAGCTCGTTGGTGGGATCGATGTATATCCTTGATGAGCCTTCAATAGGTCTCCACAGTCGTGATACAGAACGGTTGATCCATGTGCTTAAAGAACTTCGCGATCTGGGCAATACCGTCATTGTGGTAGAACACGATGAAGATATTATTCGTGCCGCCGACTATATCATTGACATCGGGCCTGGTGCTGGCCGTCTGGGTGGTGAGATTGTGTTCCAGGGCGACTGGAATGCAATGAGGCAGATTCAGGGTGATGCTGTCGAAGCTAAGAAAGATCTTATTGCTGAACTACCCGCTTCTTGTTCCTTTACGGCCGATTATCTGCTCCAACTCCGCGAGATTCCCGTGCCTACTGTTCGTCGCAAATGGCGTGACCGTATCACTATCAAAGGGGCCTATCTCAATAACCTTAAGAAGGTCGATGTGGATATACCTCTCAATGCTCTTACGGTGGTGACGGGTGTAAGTGGCAGCGGAAAAACCAGTCTCATCAAAGGTGTGCTCTACGATGTGTTGCAACATCGTTTCAACGACAACCCGGAGTATCTCGGCAATTGTTTTGCCTTAGAAGGTGATTTGGGTCGTATCACCAATGTGGAGATGGTGGATCAGAACCCTATTGGACGTAGCACTCGTAGTAACCCTGCCACCTATATGAAAGCCTACGATGAGATTCGTCAGCTTTATGCTTCGCAGCCTTTGGCTAAGGCTCGCGGATACAAGCCTGGATTCTTCTCCTTCAATGTTGAGGGTGGACGGTGTGAAGCTTGTGAAGGAGAAGGCTTCATTACTATTGGCATGCAGTTTATGGCCGATGTGCATATTGTATGCGATGAGTGCCATGGGTCGCGTTTTAAAGACGAAGCCACCGAGGTGCTGTTCCAGGAAAAGTCTATTAGTGATATTTTGGAGATGACTGTCAATCAAGCTCTCTTTTTCTTCAACAAAGCAATTACTGAGGTTCCCGAACACGAGGATCCTCGGACTCAAGGACGACCTCGACGTGGCGACCTCACTACATTGAAGTCAATCGTGTCTCATCTGCAGCCTTTGCAAGATGTGGGACTAGGGTATCTTAAACTCGGACAGTCGTCGAGTTCCTTAAGTGGTGGCGAAGCACAACGTATCAAGCTGGCCAGTTACCTTATAAAAGGAACCAACGAGAAACCTATGCTCTTTATCTTCGATGAACCCTCTACGGGTTTGCATTTCCACGACATTCAAAAGCTCATCAGAGCTTTCGATACCCTACTTAAGAAAGGCCATAGTATCGTCGTGATAGAGCATCATCACGATATTATCAAAGTGGCAGACTGGGTGATCGATATGGGCCCTGAGGGTGGCAACGGAGGCGGTAATCTTGTTTTTGCAGGGACCCCTGAAGATCTCCTCAATGTGAATGGCTCTTATACCAGTAAGTTTTTGAAAGAAAAACTAATAAAATAATGTGTGCCGAACAGAAGAAAAATAATATCTTTTTATAAGATCAACAAAGAGTGAGGATATCGCTGTTTATTTTTTGTGCATCGTGATCCGACTGATGTACTTGCTGGTGGTATTGTCCGATCACAGATCACAATAATTCAGATCAACAAATCAATCTGGAGTTAGCGACCGTAGTAGAGCTAACAAATAAACGATTCAACAACATCTTATTACTGATCACAAAAAAAATAATAATATGAATAATTACCTTCATTCAATCAAAGTTGCTTCCAATGTTGGCTTGTGGGTTTCGCTTGGCGTCTCGATGGCTACAATACTCTTTTTCTTTGTTAGTGATTATCGCTTCTATGCAACAGACGAAGTCTTTAAGATGGGACTCATTGTTGGCACGCTGTTGGTGCTTGTAGCAGCCATGCTTATTTTGGTGTCTGTTCGCAAATCGTTGCCTCAGATGCGAGTGCTCCCAAATGTTGAGGAAAAGTTCCGCCAGTATTCCGGACATATACAACGCACATACTATGGATCTATGGCAGTGATACTGGCAGAGTGTGCTATCACCCTCTTTACCTACAATCGCAACTTAATCATGTTCATCATCATCCTAATGCTTATGCTATTCATGTCGTTCCCAAATATATACCGAATTAAGGTGGATTTGGCACTCACCGATCAGCAGATGCAGGATATTTTTGGCAACGAGTATATTGCCGATCCTGTAGAACAGGACGTTGAGTTCGCAGAGCAGTTCGACGAATGTTCGTTGGAGCAGAATAATCAAGAAGATCCCTCAAAACAGAACAACAAATAATGGAATCTATGCATGAAACCATCGTTGCAGTAGCCACTCCCACGGGTGTGGGTGCCATTGCTTTGATCCGGCTGTCTGGTTTGGATGCTCTCAATGTCGCCAAAGAACATCTCACTGTCAAAACATGGCAACCTCGTACTGCGCACTATGCCTTGTATATGGTCGATGGAAGTATGCTCGACGAGGTGGTGGCTACATACTATCCTGCACCGCATTCCTATACAGGCGACGAATGTGTGGAAATCGCCTGTCATGGGTCGTTGTATGTACAACAAGCTATGCTACAGTCGCTATTACACCATCCCCAAGTCCGTATGGCTTATCCTGGTGAGTTTACCCGTCGAGCTTTCCTTAATGGAAAGTTCGATCTGGCTCAGGCTGAGGCGGTAGCTGATCTCATTGATTCTCATTCCGAGGCTACACACAGATTGGCTATTCATCAGTTGCGTGGTGGTTTTTCGTCTGAATTGGCTACCTTAAGAGACAAGTTTGTCGAGTTGATGGCTTTGCTTGAGTTGGAACTCGACTTCAGCGAAGAAGAGGTGGAATTTGCTGACCGAAGCCTGCTTCTTTCACTTCTGGATCAACTTCAAAACCACACGTCTAAGCTCGTTAGCTCTTTCTCGTTGGGCAATGCCATCAAAAATGGTGTACCTGTAGCAATCGTGGGACGTCCTAATGCTGGTAAATCTACTCTGCTCAATACACTCCTGCATGACGATCGGGCTATCGTCAGCCCCACAGCAGGTACTACGCGCGACACAATTGAGGAAACGCTCAATCTTTCAGGTACCCTTTTTCGCTTCATCGATACTGCCGGTATCCGTCAAAGTGATGATGTAATAGAAACAGCAGGTATTGATAGAAGTTTCAAAGCTATTGAAAAAGCTCAAATAATCCTATACCTCGTACCTGCTTACATTTCTGCTTCCGAAGCTGAGCTGGAATTGGAAAAGACCTTGTCCAACGTCTCTTTCGGCGATAAGAAAGTCCTAGTACTCCGTACTAAGTGTGACTCTGTATCTTATCCTCCTGCATCTATAGCGGCTTATCAAACTATTAACATTTCGGCTCAAGAGGGTACGGGCATCGATGTTCTAGTTGCCCAGTTAGAGGGTTTTGTTTCGAACTATAGTGCTGATGCTACATTGCTTACTAATGTACGCCATTATGAGGCGATGGTTCGCATTCTTTCTGCCATAGAAAACATTAAGCAAGGTTTTGAGAAGCAGATGCCATCAGACCTCATCGTGGTAGATATTCGTGATGCAATCTATCATCTTGGAACCATCACAGGCCAGGTGACTAACGATGAAGTATTAAGTACCATATTTTCCCGATTCTGTATAGGCAAGTAGTTAGCTTTCTATTGGATCTCTTGTTATATTTCAGTTGACCTACGAAATACCGCCAAGTGATGATGAAAAAAGTTGGCTCCACTTCGGTCGCCGACCATAGTTCGGGTGATATGATTTGGCTTAGATTGTTGAGTTGTTTTTACATTGAGAAGATGGTGTGTATCGGGCCACATGACAGATGAACAATGGAAAAAGAGCCGATAAGATGAGCTAAAGCATATTTAAAAAAAAAAAAGAAACATTGTCTCAGGTTATTTTTTTACCAACACTAAGTATGTAAAAAAGTTTTCCCCACTTCAAATGATGTTCTCTAGAGGGTGTTTTTTTTATGCTGTCTATATTTCGAATATTTTGATTAGTAATTGTTGTTGTATGATAAAACTTTATAGGTTATGTTGCTGTCGTCGGGCTCTTATACTGATGGCTTTGTGTTTGGGATTTCTCCATTGTGTTGCTGACGGCCCTTTTCGTCAACACAGATATGATAGTTGGCGGGTGCTTCAACCTCCACAAGGGGCAGTGGTGTTTGTGGGCAATAGTATCACAGATATGCATAATTGGGGAGAGGCCTTTGGTGAGAATGCTATGATAGTGAATCGCGGTAACTCGGGGGCTGTAAGCTCCGAATTGATCGAAAATATAGATAGCTGGATAGGGTGTAGACCATCAATGGTCTTCGTCATGATTGGCACAAACGATTTGGGTTGGGACAGTAGCACAGTAGCAGTAGTGAGAAACATCCGTACTTTTGTGTCTGCGATCCATGAGAAGAGTCCTGCTACGAGGGTATATCTGCAAAGCATACTGCCTGCCTATGAGCAGCGGAATCGGTCTCTGGAAACTATCAAAACTGCTAACGAGGTGATTCGATCGTGTTCCGATAGCCTTGATTATGTATCTTATATTGACTTATATAATCTGCTTTTCCCACTGTTAAACAAGGAGCCTTATTCACTCGATGGATTGCATCTTGAGGCGTACGGTTATAGTCTGTGGTGTAGGCGGATAAGTGATGTTTTAGGGTTGGCTACAGTCTATCCAACCAATACAGACGATATGCAGACGAATGCTGGTGTGTGGGGGTCGAATGGAATGCGGGCTACTTATTTTTCAATGTATCCTATCGCAAAAGAAGATGTCTTGTTTTTTGGCGATGAGATGGTGAAGAATGGTGAATGGAACGAATTCTTGCCGTTCTCTCATGTGAAGAATCGTGGTACGGGTTGGGGATATGGTGGGAACATAGCTTTGACGAGGGCTATGGTGGAGGCAACTTTTGTCGACAACGGTGTGGTCAAAGAACGGCCTTCTCGGATGATCGTCTATACCGGTACGGATGACGTGAATTCAAATGTTCCGTTGGATTCGGTGAAGTGGCAGTATAGGGATTTGGTACATCGGATGAGATCATTCTCCCCAGGAACACCCATTACTGTGATGAGTCTGATGCCTACAAGTGGGCCGAATGACCGTATTATTGAGTTTAATGAGTGGCTTCGCCTGTGGGCTTCTGATGACGATATGCTATCGTTTGTAGATATCTATCGTTCTCTGGCTACACCTCAAGGGGTGGCCGATACTGCCTTTATCCGTGATAATTATCTTTATGGGAGAGGTTATCTAAAGGTTGCAGAATTGTTAAAAGGCGAGTTGTAGTTTGCAACTTGGTTCTGTGGTTGTATGAGAGATTATTGTTATTTGACAATTGCTTTTCTGTTTGGCAGAAGATAATCCAGCAAGAGATGATGTGTGAAAGTTGTTGCGTTTAAACTGAATCTAGTATTGCTTGATTAGAGGATAATGAGAATTTCCCTTAGGGGATATTCAATTAGCGTATGTGGCTTCAACTATCCATATAGGAAAGGATTAATAGATTGTTTTTTTACTCATAATTGCAGCCTTTATTATGGTGACGTTGATGCTATTAATCCTAAGTTCAACTCATAAATGCAACTTTTACTGAAAAAGAGGACGCAGAGAGGCGAAGCCTGTTAAAATTCAAAAGAGAAACCTCCCAAAAATGGAGATTCCCCTTTTTGATTGAGGAAAAATGCTTGTCTTTGCCTCGATCCAAAAAGTAAAAGATATGAAGCATTTAACCGAGGTACAAAGATACGCAATTTCCGTGATGTGGCAAAATGAATTTTCAAAAGCCAAGATAACCAGCGCAATAGGAGTGCACAAAAGCACGATAAGCAGAGAGCTGCAGCGGAACAAGGATAAGAAATCCGGCGTGTACGACTGGGCAAAAGCACAGCGAAAAAGCAAGGAAAGGCAGCAGACCAGTGTCCGATTTCATAGACTGACGGATGAGATGCATGAAGCCATTGTCACGAAATTGAGCATGGACTGGAGCCCGGAACAGATCAGTGGAGACTGCCGAGTCAGGGGCATCGACTGTGTAAGCCACGAAACAATCTATCGGATGATCTGGAAAGACAAAGAGGAAGGTGGCACCATGTACACGCATCTGAGACGGAAGGGGAGAAGAAAGGCCAAGCGAGGACAGAAGAATCAATACAGTGGACTGATACCCAATAGGCTGGATGTCGATGACAGGCCGCCCGTCGTCGATGAGAAGACGCGCTTCGGGGATCTGGAAGGCGACACCATCATCGGCAAGAACCACAAGGGAGCCATCGTCACCATCAACGACCGCCTGACGGGCTTCTCATGGTCGGCGCAGCTGGAAGACAAAGGTGCCGACAATGTGGCTGATGCCATCATACAGATGCTGA
>JAZUDW010000097.1:0-25738 GCA_045639845.1 Bacteroidales bacterium | reverse complement strand
ATAAGATTAATCATCTTATCGCCAGCTTCATACATCTTTATTGCTTTCATACGTATTACCTAATTTCGTGGTGCAAAAATACTACTATTATTAGGAACCGCCAATACCTAAAAATGATGATTGTCAAATTTATGACATGGGCGACAGATTGCTCTGAAAGCTTTCAACAATCTGTTGCTCAATTTGTTAATTATTAACTTACGGAATTAAGGGAAATCAAAAATATCGTTCACGCAGAAGAAATTAATAATAAGTATATATCATGGAAAAGCTAACTGCAAATCACATCCTGATAGGAATAGGTGGCACCGGTGGAAAAATCCTCAAGGCATTTAAGATGCGAATGTTTGAGGAATTTCCAGAAGAATCAGATCGTAACAAACAGCCAGTATCGTTGCTCTATGTAGACTCAACGGACGAGATGATGGGTATTGGACGGCCAGATTTCCGCGTGATGGGTCTGGATGCCTCGTTCAGGCAGAATGAATTCTTGTATATTAAGGATGTTGATGTCGAAAAGATTCTTGACAACATCAATAACTATCCCGCAGTCAAGGGTATTGTGGACAATGTGTCGGCTGTCAAGACAGCAATAGGTTCATTAGGACAGGCAGCCGGGCAGAAACGTCGTGCCGGGCGATTGCTCTTTGCGGCTAATGCTGTTGCTTATGTCAATGCTATTAAGAATGCTTATATTCGCTGTGAGTCTATTTCAAATAATGCCAGCAAGACGATATTCCATATTTTTGCAGGTCTTTGCGGAGGTACAGGCTCGGGATCGATTATAGATGCTATCGTCCAGACTCGCAAGAGTTTTCCTGATGCCATCATCTCTGTATATGCCATGGTTCCGGAACTAAATCTGCCTAAGGCTAATATGGATCAGGGTAGGTATTATCAGAATGGATATGCAGCATTGAATGAGCTTAATGGCCTGCAGTCGGGCAGATTTCTTCCTCATGATGTTACTGGAGCTGGCAAGGAGGCTCGTCTATTCTCAGATAAAGTCAATGGTGTGGCAGACGGCCTTACCCTCTATAGCAATGTCAATGAAAACGGACTTACGATTAACTCGCTCACCGAATTGCCAAAGATTGTGAGTGACTATGTGTATGCCAGAGTGTTTCAGATTAATTCCGAGGATGAAGTTAATGGAGATATGCTTCGGGCCTACTCATTTGAGAATATGTATGACTTTGCTCTTGAGTACGACGAAACTAAAAATGCCGGTCCCGATGGGCGTATTCCTATTGCCAGAACTAAGAAGATCAACTCTTTTGGCATCAAGAGGGTCATGTATCCAGAACTTCGAGTGTTGAAGCATATCACATATTCTATCGGTGAGAGTGTTCTGTATCAGTTCAAGTATAACAACTGGCGTGAGAATTTCGGATTCGTCAACGAAGAGGCTAATAAGGACTATCGTTCGGAATATTTCAACGAGTCAAATCTTGCCAAATGGATGCTTGATTTCAAGCATCTGACCTATGAATTGAAAGTACTTCCTCATGATAAGGAATATCCAAAATTTGAAGATTATTGGCATGACAAAGCTGTTGATTATTTAGACGAGGCTAAGCAGTCCGACAATGCTTTGAATGAGTTGGAGAACATCATGGCTGATTTCTTCGAGAAGTCGTTCCGAGGTGTTGGCGTGGCTGAATATTATAAAGGTAAAGAACGCGCTATCCCTGAAATAGCCAAGGAGATTAGACGTACCATCGAGCACGAATTATTTGCCAAGTGGAAGATTGGCGACGTATCTATCCTAGAACTTCAGAAGGTGAGTAAGCTGCTTATTGAGCGAGTTGCGGAGATACGCAAAGACTTGGAAGAAAAAGTGGTAAAGGAGCACGAAGAGTATGATGCTATCACGAATGAAAGAAACGACAATATGTCGGATTGGACCAATAAGGGTTTTTTGAAAAAGAAAGTCTTCATGGGTACAACTAATTCATTGGCTGATCATCAGGATATTCTTACAGACCTTTATACTTGCAAGACCCAACTTGTTGCATTGGATTTTGCCCAAAAGTTAGCTGCTCGTCTTTTTGTTGAAGTTGGCAAACTTGATGCAGACATATCCGCTTTCGGCCAGAAGGTCAATGATGCCATCGATGAGACGGAACGATTGGTTGCTGCCCAGCAGAAGGTGAACAAAGGCCTGGAGGATATGAAGGGTGCTATTATCGAGGTGAGTGAAGAGGAGGTGATGTCTGAATTCGAGTCAGATCTCAAGATCGATAAAGTGGATATGCCTAATGTTGCTCGTCAATTGAGGGAAGAGATTCTTCCTCAGTCAGAGTTCACCACCTTTGGAAACTTGGCCCAGGAAATATCGGTTGATGGTATCTGCAAAGCATTTGATTTGAAGTTGGCCAAGATCGTGAAGACGAAGCATAATGAGCGTGCCGACAGCGATAAGAAGGTATTAGGATTGAATATCCTTACACAATTGCAGCAAAAGCTCACAACAGATGAACAGATACAGACTTTTGCATTGGACATTGTAAAACAGAGTGGGGTGTTCCTGAAGTTGAACAATGACCAGATGCAGCTGCATGTCCGAAATAATGAAGGCAATCTAAGTCCGACCAATACTGCCTCTATAAATAAGAAGACGATACTTGTCAGTATACCTTCACCAGATGACAATGAGTCATTGAAACTGTTCGCTGATAAATTGGAAAATGCCTTTAAGAACTCATTTGCACAAGGTAACTCCCAATGTACATTGGTTGTAAACAAGAAAAGCCCTCGCAAGGATGAGCTGACTATCATCACGGTGGCCTATTGCTTCCCGATGCGTTGTCTGAGCTGGATGAGTACCTATAAGGAGAAGTATGAGCAGTCCCTCAATACCGGCAATCCTAACACAGATGCAAGCAATGCCATCCTACTTCATGGTGAGGGCAATGGCAAGGATCTTCCATCGATTTTTGTTGTGGAGAATGCAGAAGAAATTGCTGCTCAGAATAGTCAGACTTCAGCGCCTGCATCTCCATCTGAGGGCGGTATGCCGCCAATGCCGGGTGTTCCCCAAATGCCACCAATGCCACAGGTTGAGCCTCAGGTTCAGATGTACTTCCACATAGGTGGCCAGAACTATGGACCATACGACTATGCCACCTGCAAGCAGCTGAAGCAGAATGGACAGATTACTGATCAGACCATGGCTTGGCAGCAAGGTATGGCTGCATGGACTCCAGCAGGACAGGTTCCTGAACTCAAGGGTCTCTTTGCGCCTGCTATGCCTTCTGGCATGCCGCCTATGCCGGAATCTCCAAGCATGCCTCCAATGCCCCCGGTTTTTTAATAATTGAATAATTAATGTAAATAAAGAGATATAAAATGGCCAGAAAAACACGTGGATCAAATTCTGAACGATTCAAATATGGTATTTGCCTGAATGACGAATGCCAGAAATGCAAAGATAAAGAGGTTCAACAGATTCCAATGCGAAAAGAATTTGTGTGCTCTAAATGTGGTAAAGAACTTAGAGAGTGTCATCATCATCATCATCCCCTGTGGATCATCATTGTTTCGGCAGTGGTGGTTGTTGGGGCTGCCGTGGGGGGTATTCTCGCTTTACGTCAACCTCATCCAGAAGATCCTAATAATACTGCTGATACTGTAGGGAAGAAATCTAAAGACAGCATGCCTGAGATTCATGCTCCAGATGCTACTACTATTACTGATGATACTGTGGTGGTTGTGGATACTGTGGTTCAAGATAACACTACTACTATCAACGAAAAGACCAGTACCAAGACTGTGGTCAATACCACTTCTACTCAAGCCAAGTCTGCTGGTAGTGGCTCGCTTTCGGTTACTCGAGTTGATCTCGGATATGCTTACTTTAGAGGTGATGTTAAGAATGGCAAACCTCACGGCAATGGTGAGATGACTTTTAAGAATCGTCAGCTTATTCCTGGTACCAATAATTGTATAGCTCTTCAGGGTGAGACCGTTGTTGGCACATGGAGAGATGGTAAGATCAATATGGGTACATGGTTCCGCAACAATGGCGACCGTCTCACTGTCAACTATGGTTCTTCAATGTAACCGTGATGTCCTTTTTAAGAAAATATTTTCTGCTAATATTAGCATGTTTTACTTTTGGTGTATTGCATGCTAATGTTACTTTTGTTTCTTCCCGTCTGGAACGACTTTCCCGTACGCTTACTTCTGTACCTTGGGATTCATTAACACATGGTGTTTATAACGACTATTCTTTTAATAAACACCCTTTGACTATCAGAGTAAATAAATGGGACGAAATAGAACACATAGGCTATCGTTTCTTCGACAACGATCAGCGTTATATTCAACCGTCGCCTGTTTATGATTTCTTGGAACGGTATCTGCTCGAATATGATATTCCCAATGAGGATGGAGCCCCCAAGGACATGCGTTTCATGATTGATGAGTTTGATGTGGAGTCTGGCAATCTCAATACTCTTTTCCTCCTCGACACCTCGTTCGCCTTCCAGTTATCTTACTTGGCCTATAAGCGTTACCGTTTGTCGTGGTATCAGAACTACCAAGAGGTTCTTTCGGTATCGTTTCCTATGGATTATCAGCTGATGTGTGGATCCAATTCCCTTGAATTGGAATCTTTTTTCATTCGTGATATTCAGCGATATTCTTTCACAGGCCCTACTCAACAGGTAATGTTGCCCGACTATATAGATACCTGCAATGATGATTATTATATAGTGGAGGGCTCATCCTATCTGTCCAATTTTATTAGAGACGACCAGTTTTATGGCCGTAATGCGGACGGTGCGTGGAGTTTGGTGTGCAGTAGAAAGAAAGCCCTTTGGAGTGCTTCCAACATTATGCTCTATTCTCAATTCATCGGCAAATACGATCTTCAAATAGCAGTGGATCGATACGGGTATAAAACCGACACGGTCCATGTGCCACTAACCACTTTTGTGTCGTATTGCAAAGCTCAAGGGTCGTCGGTTTATTTCGGCGTAAAGTTCCGAACCGAGAAATATGTTAAGGGAACTCTTTTTGTGACGAATCCCGAGAATGGATTTACCCATATTTTATCTGTAGATATCCCTATCGATGTAATTGAATCTCGTAGTGGTACCATCAATAGTGTACTCTATGTTTATATTCCGTTGCATAATATTTCGGATAATTATTTCAATCTGCAATACGTTCCTCGTAAACATTCAAAAACAGTGAGAAACTATGAATAAAATCAAGTCTCTTTTTTTAGCTTTTCTGTTATTATCTGGTCTTTCTTTGTCTGCTCAAATTAGCAATGACAAGTCGTTAATCGATAAAGTAAAAGAAAATCGCGATCAGTATATCTATGCTGAATCCACCGAAGAAAGTCAAGAGATAGCACTTTCTTCGGCCACTGCCAATTTTGAAGGTGAAATTTCTTCTTACCTTTCCGAATCCAACCTCCCATCGGATGCTTCTGCTATCGAATCTATCATTTCATCGAAAGCGACGATGGTGGCTGTTCCCCGAGGTGACCGATTCCGTGCTTTCATCTTTGTAAGCAAAGATGCTTTGGGTGGAACAAACACTCACGATAATCAACAAGGAAATCACCAAAACAATTCAGTAGAAGTTCTTCCTACCGACAATAATGAACCTGTAAACTTGTATAACACGGAAGACTTAACTGTAAAGAACAGAGTAACGATAATTGAAAATGATTCCATCCAAGAGGCTGGTGATTCTGAAATAATCAAACCTGTTACTCCCAACGCTGATAACAATACGGTTGTTGTTGATTCTTCCGTTACGGCGGATACTATTGTACAGGTAGATGACTACTCCGTTGAATCCACCCTCTCCGAAGAGACTTTGGACTACATTGCTTCCCTTACAAGAATCAATCCTCTTCGTGACTATATGGCAGCCATGAAGAAAGAAGGATCTATCACCACTTATGAGCCTTTAAAGCCCGGTGTCGATCCCACCGAATACTATGTGGTTCTTTTCACCCGTAATGGCGATGTTGCTGCTATTTTATCCCCAGGTGAAAATCGTTATAATCTTAAAACCAATCAATCCGATAGTATTTCCAATTATACGAAATGCAGTATAGAAATCTTTAAATAATACATATATGAAAAAAATTTTTGCTTTCTTTCTGATTTTGTCGGGTCTGTTCTTTTCGAATTTCGTATCTGCACAGGTGTCCGATGATGTTATCCTTGCCAACTTGGAATCTCTTTCCCAGGAGATATCGAAAACCACCTCGGGGCAGAAACCCGATCTTTCGGTTGTGGATATGACCTCTTCTGTCCGTTCTAAGATTCAAGGAATCATCAAAAATAGAAAATGTGATTTGATTCTCGACCTATTAACATCCGATGACGATTTGTTTCCGGTGGAGGATTTTTTTTATAGAGATGGCATTAGCATCTACGTCAGTGGCGTTAGCTTGTTTTTCAACGATGTAAAAGATAATGAGATGGTGGCCGTAGGGCTTGCGTTTGACAACAATGGTCGTCTTAAAGATTTTGCTTTAGAAGATGATCCCATAGAACCAGCTCAGTTTTCCGACGAGTTTTTAGCTTTATTTCGTGTCCTATTTGGTGGCGCGTACATAGAACCAGCTCAGTTTTCCGTCGAGGATTTAGAATATTTTCTCTCTATTCGTCAAATCAATGATCTGCGCGATTATTTGAAGGCTCTTAAATCAGAAGGCACCATCACTTTCTATGGTGATATCAGCCGAGTTACCAATCGTAACGATTACTATATGGTGTTCTATACCCGTTCTGGTGATATCGTTGCCATCTTTTCCCCAGCTCCCAATCGTCGTAATTTGATCAATAGTAAATTTGATTATATCTCTGAAATAAAGAACTGTGGTGTTGAATTGTTCAAGTAGAAAATAAAAATAATATCAATATGAAGAAGTTATTATCTGTTTTGTGTTTTGCAGTGGCCCTCTCTACCTCTTTTATGGCCAGTGCGCAAAGAGTTCAAGTGCGTCTGAAACCAGACGAGTCTTTCAAGAAGTACGATGTGGTGGCTACCATGGAGAGAAACCTTTCCTATTTGCTTACCGAGATCAATACGGCTTATAAAGCCGACCGTATGATCAACCTGGGTGGCATCAATATGAACGATTTCTCGCGCAACACCATCAAGATGATTTGGAAAAATGCCCATTTCTATTGCGACGATAGCTATATCGATGCCCGTCTGTGGAACTTCGCCAATAGCTATATGGTGCGCCAGATCCCTGTGATTGTTACTCCCGATGAAGAAATATTCAGCAATGGCTCCTATCAGGATGTAGTGGTAGAATTCGATGCCAAAGGTCAGATTACCGATTTCCGTTTCGGTCTCGAAGCCACTGTAGGTGAGAGTGCAGAGCAGGGTGGCGATGTGGTTACCGACATTGAGCGTCGCAATATCATTCTGGCATACTGCGAGCGTTTCAGAACCGCCTATTGCATGAAGGATATCGCTTTCATGAATCAGATCTTTAGCGAAGATGCACTCATCATCACTGGTACCGTTGTTACTACCCGCGTCAACGATCGTCCTGTTTCCAGCGTCCGCTATAAGAAACAGAACAAAGAGCAGTACTTAGCCAATCTTTCTCGAGCTTTCCAGCGCAACAAGTGGATCGAGGTTAAGTTCAAAGAGATCGGTCCCGAGTCTGTTACCCGCTCCATCAAGAACCCCAACATGTATGGCGTACGCCTCACTCAAGAGTGGTATTCCAGCAACTATAGCGACAAAGGTATCGTATTCCTGCTTTGGGATTTCACCGACGAGCGTGCTCCCGTAATCCATGTGAGAACTTGGCAGCCCGACAATTTGGGCGAAGAGCCTTTCTCTATTAGCGATTTTGAATAGACTTTGGAATTGATCACTCGATAGGGTGTATTAATTCATATTAACCAATGGCTCCACTGAGAAGGTGGGCCATTGGTTGTAATTATTATTTGATTTATGAAGCATATTTTATTCATAATAATGTTGTTGTTCGCCTCCGTGGGTGCTTTTGCTCAGGGTACCATCTTGGTAGAAGAACGTCCCGCAGAGCAGCAACGTATCCATCTTGATGGTAAGGCCGAGGCTGTCTTTGTTGCCCCCAACGATGATTATATCATTGGTTCGACGGGCGATCGTGTTGATATTGTTCCTTCTAAGGCCAAGAAAATAGACCGCAACCGTTACGAGTATGTTGTCGTTGTGGATCTCTCGCAGGCCGGAGCCACACGCGATAGAAATTTCACCGTCAGCAAGGCTCGCTACATGCAGTCAGCCACAGTGAAAAAGAACTCTATGCAGCCCAATACTCGTTATTATTTCTACATCACAGAGCAACGTACCCTTGTGCTCAACAATATTACTCGATCCACCGATGCCTTTTTGGAAAACGGCAAGGCTTGTGTTGAGATCCGCACCTTGGTGCCCGATCTGAAAGTGGAATATCACGAAGGCCTTCCTTGCACCGATAGCTCGTGGAAATCGGATGCGGACTTCTATATCACACGCCTTGTGGTCGATATGGTAGCCTACAAGAAAATGCAAGACCAGGTGTCTGCTGCAGCCCAAGCATATTATGATTTCGATAAGAAGATCAAAAAGAAAGGCGAGCAAAAACAGACTGTGTCGGATCAGGAGTGGGACGATTTGGATCGTTTGCAGAAAGTCTCCGACTCTTTGGGCGAGATGTTAGATGCCATCTCTACCGTAGTAGTCGGTGCCGAAGGTTCCAATCAGTTGGCTGTAAGTGTGTCCGATTTGAGTGTGAAGCAGAAACGTGTATATGAGATTCTTGTGCCCAGTAATGAAGAGCAACTCAAAGTACGTTCCATGGTGTTGGTAAACTATGCCTTCGCCACCAACCCCCAGCAGTCGATGGGGCTCACCTATGCCTATGTCAAGAAGGTTGGTTTCTATGTGAGTCTCTTGAGCAATGGTAGCCTGCGTTTTGGTTACGACCAATCTACTATCAATGGCACCGTGGGCGGTGCTACTCCTTTCTATACTGGCGAGTCTGTCAAGACGCGATTGTCGCTCAGTACGGGAGCCCTCTACCGCCTGAACCGACATGCCTATGCCTATGCAGGTGTGGGCTACGGCATTCGGTCTTTGTATTGGATTGGCCACGACGACCGTACCTTCCTTGTAAGCAATAAGAGCCATTCTGGTCTTGCCTTAGAGGCAGGCGGTATCTTTGCTCTCACCGACCATCTCATGTTTATGGTAGGTTTTGATTGTCTTGATTTGTTTAAATACACCGAGATCAAGGTAGGCCTTGGTTGGAGATTTTAAGGAGAATAATTTATGAAGAAATTTCTTTTTGCAATAACAGCAGTGCTGCTTGCTGGCATAGCTTTTTTTGTAGTATCGTGCGAAAAAGACGGACTCATTCCTGTGCAGTCTGTCGAGATCACCAATGTTACGTCGCAGATGAACTATACCGATGGCACCATCAGTTGTAAGTGTGCGCTTGTCAATGGCAAGAATATGCACATGCGTTTGTACCTGTCGTCCGATACCACACTGGAAAACGCCCGTCCTATAGAGATGAAGGTGGTCGGTGATGTGCTGATGACCGATAAGATCACCAATCTTAAGCCAGGCAATGTCTATTATTTCCAGTTCGAGCTCTTCAACAGCGTGGATATACTGCGGGTAAAAGACCTCTATCACTGTGATACCAAGGCCACCACAAGCCCTACTTTCTCGTCCATCAATGTGGTCAGCAAGTCCGATACCGTTGCCCAGATACGTGTCAATATCTCCGACGATGGAGGTCACCCTGTTACGCAGCGAGGTATATGCTGGAGCAGCACCAAGATCAACCCTGACTATGGCGACAATCATGTGGCCCATGCAGCCAATGGTACAGGCCAATACGAATGCTTCGCCAACGGACTACTTCCTGTAACCACCTATTATGTACGTGGATATGCCGTTACCAACGGCCAGTATGCCTATAGTGCAGCGGTTCAGTTCACCACCGACCCGGGTGTCCCCAAGGTGGCCACCGACACAGTTACAAATATTACTCAGAGTAGCGGTCGTGCCACAGGCCATATAGTGTCCGATGGCGGTAGTGCTATTACCGAAAGGGGCGTTTGCTATAGTACCAACCCCTCTGCAGTCAATACCAAACGTCAAGGTACTGGCACGGGCAACAATATCACCGTTGAGGTTAATGGTCTTGATGACAACACTACCTATTATGTGCGGGCCTATGCCACCAATAGCAAGGGCACCGCATATGGCGATGTTAAAAGTTTCACCACCAGCGAACAGCGGCCCAGCCTTTCCAACGTTCACGCAGTAACTGGTACTACTACACACAATAGTATTCAAATTTCCTATACCGTGGGTTCGGGTGCGCATACTACTATTGCAGAGCATGGTCTTTGTTGGAGCAGCACTGTGTCGAGTCCTACCATTTCGAACACCCATATCTCCAATGGTTCGGGCACTGGTACCAAGACTGCTACTATTTCCAATCTGCAGCCCTCCACCACCTATTATGTGTGTGCTTATGCCAAGACACAACGCGAAAATAAGATCGAATACAGTTCCCCCTATACCTTTACTACCACAGCCGATGCCAGCATTCCTACCGTTACCACTGCTGCAGTATCGTCCATTACCAGTAATTCTGCTACCTGCGGCGGTACTATTACCATAGGTGCCGGAGGCGTTGTAACAGCTCGTGGTGTATGCTGGGGAACCACAGCCACCCCCACAGTGTCGGGCTCTCACACCACCGATGGTTCGGGTTCGGGTACCTTTAGTAGTGCCATTACAGGCCTCTCGTCGTCCACTACCTATTACGTGCGAGCCTATGCCACTACCAGCACCTCCACTTATTATGGATCTGCTGTCAGCTTCACCACTACCACTGTGCCTGGTTCTAATGCAGGCACTTTGCCAGGCCTTTTCTCTGTGAGTGCCACACAGCATGTGAAGTTTTCTCAAGGTAATCTTCAGTATCAGGCCTCTACCAACACATGGCGTTTTGCTACCAATCAATACACCATCCAAGGTACTACCAATGGCAATATCTCGTCGTCTTATTCTAATTGGATAGACCTCTTTGGTTGGGGCACTGGTAGCAATCCTACCCAATCGTCAACAGTAGAGAGCAATTATGGTTCCTTCTCAGAGTGGGGCAACAATGCCATCTCTAATGGAGGTGGTACGGCCGGTGTGTGGCGTACCCTTTCATCTTCCGAATGGAACTATTTGATTAATCTCCGCACCAATGCTACCAGTAAGCGAGGCAATGCCCAAGTGGCTGGTGTGTATGGCATGGTTATCTTGCCCGATACTTGGACGTTGCCTTCGGGATGCACCTTCTCCTCTACGGGCACCAATACCTACACTGCTTCTCAGTGGACGTCTATGCAGACGGCAGGTGCAGTGTTCTTGCCTGCCGGAGGCTACCGAGTGGGTACTACTGTGAATGGTAATAACGACGCCACCTATTGCTACTACTGGACGGCATCTGCCAACAATAGCGCTGTCAGCTTTAATCCGCTCAACTGTTCGTCGCCTGTTCCCCATTTCTGGGGCCTTGCTGTTCGATTAGTAAAGAACAATTAGAAGTTGACCGAGTCTTAATAATTGAGCTGCCGAAGGATGTTTTTCCCTTTCGGCAGCTTTGTTTTTGTTTGGCGTTTGCGGGATTATGCGATTATCTCTTTTTTGCGACTATGGGCATGGTAAGGCGGATTGAAGAACCATTGTAGGCCATCCCGAAAAGGATCCGTGTGCGTAGGGCGCATATGTTTGGTTGCTACAATGTGGAATCGGCATATCGTATTGCCTCTTTGTCTCTATATGCTGCGCCTTTGGGATAGATGATATCCCGTATGCGGTAATAATGCCATGTATTGAGGTTGCGAGATGACAATAATCAGCCCCGTTTCTTGTTGTAAGAAAACGGTTCGGAGCTAATAGTAACATGACTTTTTTGAAGTCTGTTACTCGAAGGTATGAGTTGGAAAGTAGAGGGCAGATGTGCTAAGGTTGAAGATCTGTTAGATCAGAGGTCGAAGGCGTAGTTGCCTTTTTTGTCAGAGATAAACCATGCGTCGCCCGATATTTTGATGTGATGAACATGAATGTCGCCTTCTCTCAGTTTCTCTTTGAGCGATTCGGGGATTTGGCCGCCCATCTTGTATCCGTTTTCAAACACCACTATTACAGCCTCGTTGGTTATGCATGCCGTCCATAGAGGGCCGAACTTAGAGAGACCGTCTTTTATCATGTCCTCTATTTGATGGTTCGATGTAGAGATATGTTTGTCGGATATCACTATCCAGTCGCCTTTGTCGTTCATTGTTACCGTGAGTAGGTTTTCGCCGTTGTCGTTGTACTCCTTAATCTTTTCAGTAAGGCTTTCATCCAGGCCGCTCCAAGTAGAGCCGTTGTCGTCTATTATGATAATCCAGTTGCCCTCTTCGGTCAGTTGCACATCCCTTATCTCCACTCTTTTGTTGGTGTATTGTGTCAGTGCATCGGTAAGGGGTTTGGGACATCCCGACGCCGTCCATCCGTTGAATCCCCACAACATTATGTTGCCCTGTTCTTTGGTGATTACCACGTTTCTGCATTCCCCATTCTCCTTGATTTTGTTTTTCACAAAATCGTGTTCCTGAGCCGATGCCAGGTCAGGTGCTGCCACCATACAGCCAAGCAAGAACAGTCCAGCGAAGAGTTTTTTCTGTAAAAAAGCCAACTTAGTCATATCTTTGTTTTCTGTCAGTATCGTATAGCGGTACTGTTTATTGAGTTGTTAAACAATCTATTGTTTTTTTCGAAGCTGCACCGTTGCAGCCTCGGAGCATTATGAATATTCCGTTGCAAAGATACTATTTTTTTTGTTATGGGCACCTCTGTGATGATAAAATAATAAGTTGGCTCCACTTGGCTCTTCTTCGGTCGCCGATCTTAGGTTGGTAGGATTTTGCTTTCGGTTGTTGAGATACTTGTCCGTTAGGCTACATGCTATCGAAAATAGCCTAATATTTGTCCATTACACCTTTTCGTGATTATAGGCGAGCTCTATTTACACCTTTTCATGACATACTGGAAGCCCATATCTATATCCATCATACCAGTGGGAAAAGTCAAGACCATTTGGTCTTTGTCGAGCTTCTCTACATTGAAAGTTGAGCTGTACAGGAAGGAACACTCATCCAAACACAGTAACAGTTTGCCATCTTCCTTGATGAGGGTGTAGCCTACTGCTTCGGGGAGGCAGTTGACGCGGATGTCGCTCACCACCACTTCGTTGTCTGTAAACTCCATCGTAATGCAGTCGGCAGGGATATCTTGATATCCAGCAAAAGTGATCATGCCCGAATCGGCAGTGTTGGTCCATTTGCCAATAATTAAGTCTTTCTCTTTCTCGCAACCAGATAATGTTGCCATGGCTGCCACGAGGAGCAGCAAAGTGATGGATTTGATGATTTTCATGATGTTGTTTCTGTTTTTTTGATTTTGGCGGGATCTATTCATTCATTAAAGGTAGGATCTAAATTCTACTTTTTGTTCACAGGTGCTCGTCGTAGAACTGTGGTCAGCAATCGGAGTGGAGCCAGCCTGGTTTGGCCGCTTTGCCCCTTTTTTCAACTTTTGAACTTTACTCAAGACGTCTTGTTCTCTCGGCATAGACTGCCTCTGGTACGCCCGTTTCGTCAGCCTTTGTTCTCAGCCCGGGGGTGCTCTTTGGAGGAGGCATTATGGCGGGTAGCTCCACTGATTCTCCACTGATCCTCCACTGAATCTCCACTATAGGCAAGTGGAGAAACGGAGGGAACAGGGTGTCCAATAGGCGGCCGTGCGAGCTATGAGCGTTACACTTGTATGGGCCTTACGGGGTGCGAGACCGCTCTGGGGCTCTGTGGTCGCAGGGAGGCACATAGTCGAGGTTTAGAATCGGATACCTACCATGGTGGTATAGTTATTGAGATAGGTGTCGGTGGGTATGAGCGAAGTCTGAACGAAGAGGTTGAGGGTTCTTAGGCGAATGTCGAAGCGGAGGTCGCATTTGTAGAGTCTGTTGTCCGACGCTCTGTCTCTGACAATGATCTCGTCATTGGTGTTGGGAATCAGGTATTCTCTTTTCCATCCTTGATGTTTGCCTGTGAGTGTAAGTCCTGGCAGCAATGTTACGGCCACGCCCCAACGGCCACGCCCGAAGTCTTTGTTGCGGTAGGCCAAAGAGATGGGCATGTTGATGTAGCGGCTCACCTGCTTTTGGTTTACCAGCGTGGCGGTTCCGGTATATAGATTAGGAATGTTGAGGCTCGTAGAGTAGTTCATGTTTTTCCATTTGCACACGTCGCTTTCATAGCCCAAACCAAGGCTCATGCTCCAGTGGCGTTTCATCAAGAAAGCGTAGCTGTATTCGAGCTGATAGGAGAGGAACGAGTTGGGGGTGTATTGGCCGGCATTTCCAGAGGCCAAGCCGCCGAAGGGCTGGCTGCCTGTTCTGCACATAGACAGGAGGAAGCTGGTGTTGGATCGGGCTATCTTGCCATAGCCGTATTTTTCTCGGTAGGCCTGGTAGATGTTCGGATTGCCAGTTCCAATAGTTGCATCTATGCCCTTAATGATCAGACTGTCTATTTTGTTCCATTGCTCTTGGGAGATATCGACGTCCAGCTGGTCCATTAAAGAGTGCAGGTACTCATCGATTTTGGCAATGGCACTGTCGCGTTTGTAATCTGGATGGGGTGTGGTATCGAAAACGGCGGTGTCGGAGATTTTGGAGTCCGTGTTTTGTGCCTGGAGGGCAACGACTGAGGTGAGGGCAATCAGTGCCAGGGTAAGTATCTTTTTCATGATAATAAGGTTAAGATGTATGTTGATGGTGCTATGGTTTAGAAAATGTGGAGTATCAAGCCAGCCTCGATGGGGTAGATCTTGGTGTTGGTACGGTTAAAGAGGGGCGTGGTGGCCATCTGAAGGTAGGCACCCCAGTGTGGAGAGCCTAAGGTGAGACGAAGGTCGCAGCGATAGGGATTCAGCAGGTCGTGGTGAGTATAGAGTACGTTTTGTTGATTGTAGCTATTGTTTTCGGCGAGAAATATGTCGTTGCGATAACGAGGGTTGAAGCCAGGCACCGCTGCCACACCTATCTGGAGGCTCTTGTGCAGTCGCAGGGTGAGGTGCACGGGGACTGTGATAAAGTGTGTGGTGAGATAGTGTGAGGTGTTGCTATAGACATCCAGGTCGGTGAGTTCGGGATACATGTTCAAGGGATTTTGGGTAGAGAAACGGTAGCGGTTGCGGGAGTAGCCTACGCCTAGCCCCATCCATATTCGTTTGCTTCGCAGCAGGTTGAAGTTCAGTTCGGCCTGGAAAGCGCCCAGACGGGTGTCGATCTGGTATCCGTTGTTTTCGGCTATGCAGAAGTTGCCTTGCTTCTCGGCCCAGTTGTGGAAACCCAGAAGGAAGGTGAGTTGGGTGAGGGGGGGCATGCGATAGTAGGGAGCGGGGGAAAAATCATTGTCGTCCACCAGAACAACTTCCACGAACTCATCGTCGAATACTCCGTCGGTCGAAGAGGTACTCCGTTTGCTGTTAGCGTCTTTTTGATAATATTTAAAAGTCTTCCTTTCGGTGTCACAGGATAGCTCCACTCTGCCTAAGTCGGCAAGTTCCACCATGGCTGTATTCCAGTGGCCATCGAGGATGTTGATCACCGAGTTGTCGCAGCTGTTGGCGTAGAGGCTATCGCCCGAGATATTCGAGAAGGCCACGTTGGCAAGACTTTCCGTGGAGCCCAAAAGTATGTTGGCATGGCAGGGGGCTTTGACGGAAATATGGCTGTTGTCTTCGGCCTCGAAGCGTAGGCTGTTCAGTGTAAGGGCTGTCCCATTGATGTATAGACGGCTGTTGTCCATACATTTGATCGTGAGTGATCTGAGGGTGTCGTGGGCAGCATGTATGGTCATTTTGCCATTGGCGGAGAGTTTGATGGTGGTGAGTATAGACGGATTGATGCAAAGCGTCACTTGTCTAAGACCATCTACCGTCATGGTGCCATCTTTGTATTTGATGGCTCCATTGTTGGCATTGGCATCCGATGGACTTTGGATGGTATTGTGGGGTTCGTTGGTGAAACGTAGCGTCACGTCAGCGTTGTCGGTAACGTTGATGCACGACACTTCGTTGGTGAAGATTTCGAACACCATCTCGTCTTGTGCCTGTGTGCAGAAAGGTGCCAGCAGTAGAAGCAGGGCTGAGAATAGAAAGTATCTTTTCATGATATTACGATGGTTTAATTGTTTACTGATATATTGATAGTATGGGTGTTAAGCGATGATGAGATCGTATATTGTATCTGGTTGTCATATCATTATGTCCCACCTTATATATTAAAGGCTAACTCGAAGATGCTCTGGCTGTAGAGGGCCATCGAGATGTTGTTGCCGTGTTGTACCAGTTGTTTGCTTTGAGTGGTGATGTTGGTCATTAAGGGCGAATCCAAAATAGTGATGGCGGTCTCGGCTATCCATTCCGAGGGGTTTGTGGGGGTGTTGCGCTCGAAGGTGATAAGGCTGCCCTCCACTAGGGTGGGTTCCACGAAGGTGATAAGGTTGCCCTCCACCATGGTGGGTTCCACGAAGGTGATGAGGCTACCTTCTACTATGTTAGGAACATTGGCCTGTGCCAACAGGGATTGATCTGCCATGGGGCTGTCGTATGGCAAAGACTCTTCGGCGCGGGGCTGTCTGTCGGTGCGGGCTGCCGAGGTCTCAACGTCTATGGCTTTGTGTTGAATGGCCGCCGTGTGCTGTATGGTTGCCTTTTGATGTGAGGTTCCATGGGTGAGCACGGCCAAAGCAGGGTCGGTGCCATGGTGTGGCATAGATGCCAAAGGGCGCTCGGAGGGGAGCATGGCCACAGGATCGGAGGTGATGCCGTCGGGCCGAGAGGGCATCCACCAAAGTCCGCCCGCCACCAGCAGGGCTATGCAGGCTGCCGAAGCCACGAGGGAGCGTCGAGCATGCAGTGGCACTATGCGAGCCTTCGGGGCAGTGGCAGCTATCTTTTTCAGCGCCTCCTTGTCGGCATACACCACATGGTCGAGGGTGTCGGCGTGGAGGTCCTTATCGTAGAGGGCCATCTCTTGGGCCTGTTCGGGATGTTGGGCCAGGAAGGACTCTACCATGCGGCGCTCTTCGGGCGAAAGCATGTCTTCTTGATACTTGAAGAGATAGAGTTCGTAGTTGTCGGCATTGATTGTCATAACGGTTGGCTCCTTTTCTTTTTGGTTGATGGTTTTGATGTTTATAGTATCTGTTCGAGGCTCTCTATACCGAAAGCCAGCAGCTGTTTTTTCATAGCGACACGGGCACGGTATATATACACCATCACCTGTTGGTCGCTTAGATTGAGTATGTTGCCAATCTCTTTGTAGCTGAGTCCGTCGGCATCGCGCAGTTGCAGTATGGCACGTTGCTGGGGCAGCAGCAGGTCCATGCAGCGTGCTATCACCGTCTTCGTATCGAAGAGGTCGGTATTCTCCATGGCCGAAGGTTCGAGGGTGTGGCTTGGTAGCGTGGTGGTCTCCTTCTGCTGACGGCGGTAGTGGTTGGCCACCTGGCGGTGCACCACGGTGAGCACGTAGGCGTGACCTTTGTCGTAGGCTACCTTGTCGCGTTGTTCCCACAGGGCTGCAAAAGCCTCCTGGACGGCGTCTTTGCCCGTCTCTTCTGTTCCACCGCATCGCAGGGCAAAACGATAGGCGCTGTCGGCCCATTCGTCAACTCCTTGTGTGTATTCCTTCTTTGTCATGCGATACGTGTTGGTTGTTTTTGTAGGTTCAACGCTATATAATCGCAGATGTGGTGCAAAATATTACACCGTTATCGAATTTTTTTTCACAACCATCGGCTCATATCTATCCAGAGGGGGGTAAAAGGTGGTGTGTGCGTGGTATGGACGCTGTAGCAATAATTGGAGCGATATGGCGTTACTATTATGGCCTCGTGACTATCATCCACACCGAGGCTCTTAAAAAGTATGGAATCAATAAAGAAAATATACAAGAAGGGTACAGGCCCTTCCAGTTCGCACACCATGGGGCCCAACTATGCGGCCATCGACTTCAAACAGCGTCATCCTGAAGCGCATAGCTTCCGCGTTACGCTCCATGGCAGCCTGGCCGCCACGGGCCAGGGCCACGGCACCGACAAGGCTATCATCAGCGGTGTGGCACCTACGCCTGTAGAGATCGTATGGAAGCCTGAGGTGGTGCTGCCTTTCCACACCAACGGTATGCGCTTCGAGGCACTCGACGAGCAGGGCCGTGCCTACGACAACTGGACTATCTACAGCGTGGGTGGCGGCGAGCTGGCCAACGAGCATACCCACACCGAGGTGAACCATATTTACGAGCATAGCAACATCACCGACATCTTGGCCTATATCGAAGACGAGGGGCTTACCTTCTGGGAATATGTGGAGCAACACGAGGATGATCAGCTGTGGGACTATCTGCGCGATATGTGGCACACTATGTCGCAGACCATCGTGGAGGGCATACGCGAAGAGGGTGTGCTGCCTGGGGGCTTGCATCTGCGCCGCAAGGCACGTCAGTATTACGTGCGTGCCTCCAGCTATAAGTCGTCGTTGCAGACGCGAGCCTTAGTCACGGCCTATGCCTTAGCTACCTCCGAACGCAATGCGGCGGGCGGCACTATCGTCACGGCACCCACCTGCGGCTCTTCGGGTGTGCTGCCTGCCGTGCTCTACCATCTGCAGCAAAACCACGACTTTACCGAGACCAATATACTCCGTGCCATGGCTACGGCTGGCCTTTTTGCCAACGTGATCAAGACCAATGCCTCTATCTCGGGTGCCGAGGTGGGGTGCCAGGGCGAAGTGGGCAGTGCTTGTGTGATGGCTGCTGTGGCTGCCACCCAGCTCTTTGGCGGATCGCCTCAGCAGATAGAGTATGCAGCCGAGATGGCTATGGAACACAATCTGGGTCTCACCTGCGACCCTCTGTGCGGCCTGGTGCAGATACCTTGCATTGAGCGCAACGCCATTGCGGCCTTGCGTGCCCTCGACATCAATATCTATGCCATGATGAGCGACGGCAAGCACCTCGTCAGTTTCGACCATGTGGTTCATACCATGAATCTTACGGGCAAAGACCTCCCCAGCCTCTACAAGGAGACGTCGCAAGGTGGTCTGGCTTTGCTTAAAAAATAACGTCTTATTATTACCGACTATGGATATCGCTCTCCGTTTTCTTCAACAGCATCCCGACGCGGCTCTTGCCACCGTGGAGGACAATAAACCCAAGGTGCGCGTGTTTCGCATCATGAAGCAGGAAGGTACCACTCTCTTTTTTGCCACATCAAAAAACAAGGCTGTGTATAGGCAGCTTCAGGCCAACCCCAACATGGAGCTCTTGGCTTTTGCAGGCGACATCCATGTGCGCTGCATGGGGCGTGCCTGCTTCGAGGTGGACGACCATACGGCTCGCTGGATCTATGCACACAACGATGTGCTCTCCCGTCTCTACGACGACTACAGGTCGATGGAGTATTTCAAGATGGATATCCTGGAGATGGACTACTACGACCTGGCACCTACGCCTCCGCTGTTTCGCCATTTCGATCTCCGCTGCCATGAGTAGCGAGAGTCGATGTGAATATCATGGAATCAGCACGATGGCACACTTGTGCCCGTTGCCTATAGGAGCCTAAGGCGCGGTAGATATACGGGATATTGGAAATAGAAAAGTGTGGTATTGCGTCATGATACCATCGTTTCATGCCATGATATCATCATTTCAAGCCATGATACCGTCGTTTCAAGCTGCATTACGGCTGTAGCAGCATAGCTGCGAAGGCTATCACATAAGGCTGTGAAGGCTATAGCATAAGGCTGCGAAGGTTATCATACATACAGAATCAAATCATAAAACCATACGTTATGGCAGAATACATCAAAAGAGAAATGCCGGATATGAACGGCAATGGGGAAAAGAAGGCTTACTATAAGGTCCGTACCTACAGCAACCTTCACTCGGAAGACTTTATAAACAAGATCTGTTACCCTGGCTCGGGATTGAGCAGGGGCGATGTGTCGAAGGTGATGTGCCGTATGGTTGACGAGATGAAACGCTGGTTGGCCGAGGGTCACACCATTACGATCGACGATCTGGGCACCTTCAGTCTCTCTATAGGTGTGATGGACGATGAGGAGACCGAGGATTTCGATGGCAATGGCAAGCGGGTTAATGCCAAGCGTATCGGTGTGCGTGGTGTCAACTTCCGCCCCGACAAGCAGATGGTGAGGGACATTGGTCTCCATTGCAAGCTTCGCAAAGGCTACGAATCTGCCAACAACCGCTCGCCCTATACGCGTGAGCAACGTGTGCAGATGGCGTTGGATTTCCTGGCCGAACATCATTTCATGCGTGTGAAGGACTATGCCGAGATGACGCTGCTACCTCATTCCACTGCTGCCAACGAGCTGCGCGACTTCTGCATCCAGCCCACGGGTATCACCTCCGAAGGTCGTGGAAACACCAAGGTGTATGTGATGAGAAAGATCGAAGAGTGAGGGTGTGAGTGGTAATAAATAATTATTGTGTCAGAAGGCAGGTTTCCTATAGACTGTATTATCTATGGCAATAAAGTACGGAAATACATGGTGGGGCGAGCAAGGACTCGGCGCTTTGAATCATATGGATTACAGCAATAGCCTTCCCCGTGGGGCATCGTATGCACGAAAGGGCATGGTTAAGGAGATTGTACTCACCGTAAGTGCGAGTAAAAACTGGATCGGAAAATTGTCGAACAAGGAGCTACGCGAGATTTTCGGATAAGATTGTACCATTGTAGCTTTGGAGTTTCGGTTGAATGGAAAAATAATATAAAACCCTTTAAAAACTAATTGAAGTAATTATGGTAAAAAAACACTGGTTGATTGTGACAAATGGTCTGCTATGGATGGTTGCTGGTGCCAATATTGACAATATCGGCGTAGCAGCTGCGGTGAATGTGGGTGGTAGGGTATGGCTGTGGTCGTTTGTTGTGCTGGCAGCCTTCGGCACTATGTTCATACGTGTGATACATAAGAATGCCAAGCGTATTCAGGCTATACCGAGCCTCAAAGCACCGCTCTATAAGTTCCTTACCCTCAGAGGCTACTTGGTGATAGCCTTTATGATGGGTTTGGGAATATTCCTTCGCAAGTTTACATCTTTGCCCGAGTCGTTTTTCGCTTTTTTCTACACGGGACTCGGCACGGCGTTGTGTGGTGCGGGGGCGGTGTCGCTGGTGCGCCTGCTGAGGGGCGAGTATCGGTAGCAGGTAAGGCTTCGCTGCCTCATTGCCACTTCTTTCTATCTGCAGCACTGCCTTCGTATGGCACACCTAGGCTTCTTGACAGGCATAGGCAGGTGTATCTGTTGCAGATAGCGTAGTAGAAAATAAAGAAAGGA
The DNA here is from genome assembly GCA_045639845.1 of Bacteroidales bacterium. Taxonomy (GTDB): domain Bacteria; phylum Bacteroidota; class Bacteroidia; order Bacteroidales; family P3; genus Colimorpha. The sequence goes on along the minus strand of JAZUDW010000097.1, from coordinate 4,281 downwards.
GGCTCTTTGTGGAAAGAGCCTCCTTTGTTGTTGCCGTGTCGCAGGCGACACAACGTCGATTATGTATAATCGATATTATTTCAAGCGACGGAACTGGCAGGTGAAGTGACGCATAAGCTCAGCTTCCCAAGTGATCTCGAGACCGCGTGTGATGGTTTCGCGACGATCGTACACGTTCTTGAGCGAAGCAGCGATAACGTCCATGTGGTTGTTGGTATAAACACGACGAGGAATACAGAGACGTACGAAGTCGAGACCACCGAAGCGGTTTTCGCGGGTCACGGGGTCGCGGTCGGCGAGAACGTAGCCGATTTCGCAAGCACGTACACCGCTCTCCAGGTAGAGTTCGCAGGTGAGGGTCTGTGCGGGGAATTCCTCTTTGGGTACGTTGGTGAGGATCTTGTCGGCATCAACGAAGATAGCGTGACCACCGGCAGGGCGCTGGTAGGGAATGCCGTATTCGTCGAGTTTCTTAGCGAGGTATTCTACCTGCTTAACGCGGGTCTCTACCATGTCGAACTCGAGGTTCTCGCGAAGACCTACAGCGAGAGCATCCATATCGCGGCCGTTCATACCACCATAGGTGAGGAAGCCTTCGAAGGGGATTGCGAATGCCTGAGATGCTTTGTACCATTCTTCTTTGCGAGTAGCGATGAAACCACCCATGTTTACAAGACCGTCTTTCTTGGCAGACATGGTCATGCTGTCGGCATAGCTGAACATCTCGGCACAGATCTCGGCAATAGTCTTGTTGGCATAGCCTTCTTCGCGGGTCTTGATGAAGTAAGCGTTCTCGATGAAACGAGCAGAGTCGATGTTTACGGGAACACCGTATTTGTGGCAGAGTTCGCAGGTTTCGCGGATGTTCTTCATCGATACGGGCTGGCCGCCAACGGTGTTGTTGGTAACGGTGAGGATCATCACGGGCACGTTGCCGGGGTTCTCTTTCAGCACTTTCTCAAGGAGTTCGAGCGATACATTGCCCTTGAAGGGAACTTCGAGCTGGGTGTCCTTGGCCTCGGGGATGGTAACGTCGATAGCTGTAGCTTTACGGAACTCGATATGACCTTTGGTGGTGTCGAAGTGTGCGTTGCCAGGAACAACCATGCCTGGTTTGATGATAGCGCTGAAGAGTACGTTTTCAGCAGCACGGCCTTGGTGGGTAGGGATTACATAGGGGAAACCAGTGATCTCGGTAACGGTGTTTTTGAAGTTGTAGAAAGAGCGAGCTCCGCCGTAAGCTTCGTCGCCCATCATCATAGCACCCCACTGGCGGTCGCTCATAGCACCAGTACCAGAGTCGGTGAGGAGGTCAATGTAAACATAGTCGCTCTTGAGCATGAAGATGTTGTTGTGTGCTTCTTCGAGCCATTTTTCGCGCTGTTCGCGGGTGGATTTCTTAAGAGGTTCTACCATCTTGATTTTCCACGCTTCTGCAAAGGGTAATTCCATATTACAAAAAGTTTTAGGTTATTAATATATATTACTTTAATTGATTGGCACGACTATGCGAGGACCAATGCTCATAGGTATGGAGGCTGTCCACGCGTAGGTGTTGGGTGTAGAGGAAAGGTAAATAAGCAGCCTCTCCGAACTATCGCTCGGGGAGCACATCTCTCTTTTTTATATTCAAATAGAGATTGTTGACACTGATATTTGAGCTGCTATGTCTCATATTTATGCTCTGCAAAAATACAAAACTTTTATAATATGCAAGAAAAAAAAAGCAAAGATAACCAAAAGGGCTGATACTTCATGTGAGTACCAGCCCTAAATTTATCAATTCATAAGAATCTTACCGGACAGCAATAGTTCGAATTACCCATGCAGGCGTCTGGATTTCGGGAGTATTATAGTTGTAGATGGTTCCGGCGGTTACTACATATTGGTCTGTGCAGCATATGTTGGTTATGGTCTCAGACGTATTGGACGATTCACCGATGGTGTACCGCCACAAGGGGAGCGACTTAACGATCTCTACGACGCGGGCTTTTCCGTTGGAGGCGGTACCAACAGTGGCGAAGTATTGCTGTTGGCGCGAACCACCGCGATAAACCGTGATGGCATCGAAAAATGTTGCAATAGCGTTGGCTGTCTCAAAATAGCCATAGATATTTTTTTTAATGTTTTTTTTATCTGTATTTTAATGTTTATTTTATCTATATGATTGCTAAGTATTTGTGTGTAACTGATGGTTGTGCAGACAGGGAGGCGATTTTGTGATAGATAGTGTCTTCCCCATGCACTTGTATGTATTGAGTGTGTTGTGAGATAGTGTGATATGGTTTACGGGTTGATGTTGGCGGGAAAGAGTGTGCAAAAAAAGAGCCACGGCAAAATCGAAGTACTTGCCGTGGCTCACTTATGGCTCCCATCAGCGGGAGAGTGTTGATATGACTATATCAGATGCATTGATTGTTTGATATCTTCGATCTTTTGGTCGAGGGCGGCGTTGACTTGGTCGAAGTCGGCAGCATCGTTGAGCTGGCCTTTCACGCCGAAGTAGAACTTGATCTTAGGTTCGGTACCACTGGGACGAACGGTGACTTTGTTGCCGTCTTCGGTGAAGAATTGCAGCACGTTGCTCTTGGGGAGGTCGAGGGCTTCTTTCTTGCCGGTGAGCATGTCGGTGCTCTCTTTGAGCTGGTAGTCGTTGATGCGGATCACCTTGCTGCCATTGATCTCGGCAGGAGGATTCTGGCGGTAGTTGCGCATCATCTCCTGGATCTCTTCGGCACCGCTCTTGCCTTTGCGTACCACAGAGAGGAGGCCTTCTTTGTAGAATCCGTATTCCTTATAGATATCTACCAATACGTCGAAGAAGGTCTTGCCCTGATCTACAGCCCAGGCGGCTATCTCGGCAATCATGGAGCAGGCACCTACGGCGTCTTTGTCGCGTACGAAGTCGCCCACCATATAGCCGTAGCTCTCTTCGCCGCCGCCTATGAAGGTCTTCTTGCCTTCGAGTTCGCGGATCTTGGCACCGATAAACTTGAAGCCCGTGAGCACCTTGTAGGCTTCAACGCCGCAGCTCTTGGCTATCTCTACGGGTAGCTCGCTGGTGACGATGGTGGATACGATATACTCTTTGCCCGTCAGTTTGCCCGTCTCTTTCCACTGTTTCATAAGGTAGTAGATAATCACGGAGAGCACCTGGTTGCCGTTGAGGAGCATCCATTCGCCGTCGGGTCGTTTCAGTGCCATGCCCACGCGGTCGGCGTCGGGGTCGGAAGCGAACACGATGTCGGCATCGATGCGCTGACCCATCTCTACGGCCATCTTCATGGCTGCTTTCTCTTCGGGGTTGGGCGATGGGGTGGTGGGGAAGTTACCGTCGGGGGTGGCTTGCTCTTTCACTATGTTGACATTGGTGAAGCCCAAGCGTTCCAGCATCTTGGGTATCATGGTGATGCCAGTGCCATGGAGGGGGGTATATACGATCTTGATGTCGTGATGCTTCTTGATGAGTTCGGGGTGTAGGCTGTTTTGCTCTACGCGGGAAAGGAAGGCTTCGTCAACATCGGCACCGATAATCTCGATGTTCTCTTCGCCGCCGTGCATCTTCACGTCGCTGAGTTGCTGTATCTTCAGCACCTCGTCTATCACATTGGTGTCGTGGGGAGCGGTGAGCTGGCAGCCATCGTCCCAATAGGCTTTGTAGCCGTTGTATTCCTTGGGGTTGTGGCTGGCGGTGAGCATCACGCCGGTCTGGCAGCCGAAGTGGCGCACGGCAAAGGAGAGCTCGGGGGTGGGACGGAGGTCCTCAAAGAGATATACGTGGAAACCGTTGGCGGCAAGCACATTGGCAGTGATCTCGGCAAACTCGCGGCTGTGGTTGCGGCTGTCGTGCGAGATGGCTGCCTTGGGGGTGGCTACATTGGGGAAGCTCTTCTTCACATAGTTGGCCAAGCCTTGGGTGGCCATAGCCACCGTGTATTTGTTCATGCGGTTGGTGCCTATGCCCATAATGCCGCGAAGGCCGCCCGTGCCGAACTCGAGGTTTTTGTAGAAACTCTCGTTGAGCTCTTCGGGGTTGTGGTCCATCATGTCGCGTATGGCTTGTTTGGTCTCTTGGTCGTAGGCGCCGTCGAGCCATGCCTGAGCATTGGCAAGGGCATTGGGGTCTATGGTAGTGTTCATGGTTGTGATTACTTGAATTGGTTATTGAAAAGGGTGAAATGTTTCTTGAATGGTGTGGGGTGTCACTGTTTCACGATGCGGGTGCAACGGCCTTGGCACACATAGAGGAAGTCGGAGGCCAAGCGGTCTTAGGAAGACAAG
>JAZUDW010000096.1:0-25757 GCA_045639845.1 Bacteroidales bacterium | reverse complement strand
CAGAATACGCTCGATCCTATCGGCGTGGCTGTAGTCATTGAAGCCCGACATTTCTGTATGTCGATGCGCGGGGTTCAGAAGCAGAACTCCGTCACCACCACGTCCGATTTCACAGGTGCGTTCATGAAAGACAGCAAGACGCGTGAAGAGTTCATGCATATGATTGGCGTAAACCTTCATTGATGACTGTACGTGTTGATTCCTCGGCTGCATCCTTGAAGCTGTCAATGCAATAATCTTGACGTTTTGTAGTTATCACTATAAATTATAAAGTAATTTTTAAATATGAAACGTATTCTTTCATTCATGATGATCCTTGTGGCGATTTCGATAAGTGTGCAAGGTCAGATCACGCATACCAACAAAGGCAATGTAGATCAGCAAGCGGAGAAGGTTCTGCGTTCTGCTGCACAAAAGATGAATGCCTCGGCTGTAAGTTTCTCAGTGACGTTGACGAATCGTGATGCCAACAAGAAGCAAACCAATACCATGAAGGCGCAGGTACTCTTCAACAGGGGTAAGTATCGAGTGGAAGCCGGCGACAATGTGCTGTATTGCGACGGTGCCAGTGTTTGGCATCTCAACAAAGAGGTTAAAGAAGTGACGGTTAACAAAGTAAGTAGCGCTGACGATGATCTGCTGAATCCTGCACTTTTGCTTTCCAATTACAATAAGAATTATCGTGCCAAATTTATCCGTCAAAACGATGATGGCACCGCTGTGATAGACCTTACGCCCAAGCAGCGCCGCAGCTATTATCGTATCCGACTTGTTGTCAATACCTTAAATAATGTCATCAAAAGCATGACACTAAACAACTACGACTCTACAAGTAGCGAGTATGCCGTCACCAACTTCAAGAGCGATGTGGCCACCAAGGATGCCGACTTCGTTTACCCCAAAGCTCAGTATCCTGGCGTAGAAGTAGTGGATATGCGATAGCGATGGTTGTTAATGAAGAGTAGATCCCTAATTGAATTAACAATATAGTATCAAGATTGGCTTCATTCGTGGGTTCCTAATTCTGCATTCTTGATTCTTCATTTTTCTACGAACATCGATAGCCTCACAGATCACTAAAAAATAAACTATTGTTGAATTATTGAATCGTTGATTTGAGATGAGGTAGTAATTAGTGAGTCTCCCTTTGGTCGCTGTTTATTTGTTGAATCGTTGATTTGATGGTTGCGGACTTCCTCACATAAACAGTTAAACAAATAAACAACTAAAAAGCGACAGCCTTACTGACCACTGAAATAATCAACAATAATCCAATTATAGACTGTCTGTTTATGAAATCATTGCATAAAATCATACTTATTCCATTGTTGATGCCCTTTGTGCTAGGGTGCACCCCCAAGCAACCTCCGTTGGAGTTCTCCTCGGTACATTTCTATTCCGATTCGCTTGCATCTGCAGGCATGGATAGTCTGCATGTTATCCATGAGTCCGACGAGGTAAATTTCGAGATCAACCTTATGTTACTGCAAGAATACGAGCAGTTTCCTGCCTTGCATGACATCAATAGCGTGATAATGCAGACAGCTTTTGCTTTCAGCTATGGCGACGATGCAGGCTTTTCTGTGCAGAGAGTAGATTCAGCGCAAGGTGTTATCGGCGAATATTGTGCCGCTGTACGCGAGACCTATCGAACTGTTGACGACGAGATGCAGAATGATCTGATGTACGAACCCATGCCATGGAACATATCTATCAAGGCTAATCCGGTGTTGAACGAAAAAGAGGTGCTAACATATCAGGTGGTACGCGAGCAGTTTATGGGTAGTGCCAATAGTGAAACCTATACCTACTATCTGGCGTTCGATCCTGTGAGTGGCCATCGTTTCGACATCAGTGATCTTTTTGTATGGGACGAGCAGACCCGTTTGGCGTTGGCCCAACTAGTGTGGCAAGGTATCGAAACCATGTGTGCCACCCACGGCGAATATGCACTCGACGATTTCACCTTCCATCCCGATGCATCCTTCCATCCCACCAACTTCTCTATCAATACCGAGACACTCACCTTCTATTTCAACGTCTATGAGATAGCCTCTAGTGCAGTGGGGCCCGTTGCCATAGAGATACCCTCCTATCAGTTTTTCGAATACCTGGAGCCCCATGCGGCTTTGTATAAATATTGGTTTAAAAAATGACAATACTCCTTCTAGAAACAGCCACACCTGTATGTTCGGTAGTGTTATGGCGCGATGGCCAAGTGTTGGCCTCTCGATTTAGCCAAGAATCCAATGCCCATTCATCACGGCTGGCACCTTTTGTCAACGAGGTGTTGGCCGAAGCCTCACTGTCGCCGCGCAGTCTCGATGCAGTATGTGTGTCATCGGGCCCCGGTAGTTACACAGGGCTTCGCATCGGTGTCAGTGCAGCCAAGGGATTGTGCTATGCCCTCGAAAAACCATTGTTGGCCGTACCCACGCTGCAGAGCATGGCGGCTCAGTATTTTGCCTCGCATCCCCACTATCAAGGCTGGGTATGTCCTATGATCGATGCCCGACGTATGGAGTGCTATGCCGCCATCTACGACCGTAATCTTCACGAAGTCAAGCCTACGGGTGCCGATATCATCGAAGCCGGCATCTACGATACCTATCTTAACCAATCGTCCATCGTCTTCATAGGCGACGGTGCACCCAAGGTGACCGAAGTACTCGGTGTTCATGCCAATGCACTATTCGACAATGATTTCGTTATCTCCGCATCAGGCATGGGTTTCATTGCTGCCGAGCATCTTCAATCAGACAAAACCGAAGATGTAGCCTATTTCGAACCTTTCTATTTGAAAGACTTTGTGGCCAAGAAACCCGTTGTGAAAGGCCTCGTGAAAAACTGAAATGTTGATAAGTTGTAGAATTGTTGATTTGTGATGAAGTAGTGATCACTTAAAATAAACAACTAAACAGAGATACCCTCACTGATCATTGATCACTTTATTCAATAAACAAATGAAAAATATTCATCAACTCAACAAATAAACATTAATCTTTCAATGCTAGCATATATCCGTAAACGACTTTTGTATGGGCTCCTAGTGATATTGGGAGTAGTTGTGCTGGTGTTTTTTCTATTCAACATTCTTCCAGGCGATCCGGCACGTATGATGCTGGGACAGAGAGCCGATGCAGAGAGTATAGCCATTATTAACAAAGACCTCGGGCGAGACAAGCCCCTACCGTTGCAGTTTGTGAACTATCTTAACGACCTCATGCCTTTGTCGCTGCACAATGCTACGGATACCAGTTCCTATTTCTATCTCGATCCCTCGAAGTATGCCCCCTTCTTTCCCATAGTGCATATTGGCAGCACCCAGCTGGTGGCGAAAGCCCCCTATCTGCGGCGATCCTACCAGAGCAAGCGCAGGGTAGGGGAGATTATCAGGTCCTCCTTCCCGCAAACGGCGCTCCTTGCCCTTGTGGCCATGTTGTTTGCGCTGGTGGTTGGTGTGGTGGTAGGCGTGTTCTGTGCCATCTACAAAGACTCCTGGTTCGATAAAGTGGCACTCTTTGTTGCCACCTTGGGTATGTCGTTGCCATCGTTCTTTGCCGCTATATTGGTAGCGTATCTCTTTGCCTACGTGATGGCCGACGTCACCCACCTCAATATGTTTGGCAACCTCTTTACCGTCGATGACTATGGCGGCGGGGAATATTTAGACCTCAAGAATCTCATCCTGCCTGCCTTCACCCTGGGCATCCGCCCCCTTTCGGTGCTCATACAGCTCACCAAGAGCAGCATGCTCGAAGCCCTCTCGCATGACTATATCCGTACAGCGCGGGCCAAAGGCATCAGCTATCGCCGCCTCGTGGTGCGTCATGCCCTTCGCAACGCCATGAACCCCATCGTCACCTCCGCCAGCGGGTGGCTGGCAAGCCTCTTGGCCGGAGCCGTGTTTGTGGAATATGTATTCGACTGGAAAGGAATGGGCATTGTGATAGTGGATGGCTTGGAAAAATACGATTTCCCCGTAGTCATGGGCGCTATACTCTTCGTATGCGTGCTGCTCGTTGTCATCAACATCGTCACCGATATCCTCTATGGAATCCTGGATCCCCGCGTGCGGGTAACCAAATAGCCTCCTATGCCGCAAATCCTCCCTTTTTTAGTGAAGAAGAAAAAACACCCAAAACCATTAAATAACGATCACCAAAAAGAGAGCCTCATTGATGAATGCTTAGGAAAACAAAAAATAATAAAAACAATATATCACACCCCATGGATAGAACCAACGATGGCCTGCAGAGTTTGGGCCGCAACACAGAATACAAGTCCGATTACGCACCCGAGGTGCTCGAAACCTTCGTCAACAAACATCCCCACAACGACTACTGGGTTCGTTTCAACTGTCCCGAGTTCACAAGCCTTTGCCCCATTACAGGCCAGCCCGATTTTGCCGAGATACGAATCTCCTACATACCCGACGTCAGGATGGTTGAAAGCAAGAGCTTGAAACTCTACCTCTTCAGCTTCAGAAACCATGGCGACTTCCATGAAGACTGTGTCAATATCATTATGAAAGACCTTATCAAGCTCATGGATCCCAAATATATCGAGGTTACAGGTATCTTTACCCCCCGGGGTGGTATCTCCATCTATCCCTATGCCAACTATGGCCGCCCAGGCACACGCTACGAAGAGTTGGCCTATCAGCGCTTCGCTACGCACGAGTGAAATGTGTTTCTTTTGGTGATCAGTGAGGCTATCTCCTGTTTAGTTGTTGATTTGAAGGCTCCTTTCGTGTAAGTGTAACAGTTAGCTCCACTTCGGTCGCTGACATCAGATTGGCTTCACTATCAAAAGAGTCAACGGTCAACTTCATATTATTGTTTTTATGGTCGCATTGTACAGAAGGTGGCTATTGGGGAAGGTCCGTACGATTGTATGATAACGGGTACAAATAGCCATACCACCTAACAGTAGGAGGAAAACTGCGTTAGTTCTTCCTCCTACTTGTTTAGGGTGGTGATTGAGCCTGTGCGTTTCGTTAGCATGCAGGCGTGTGTGGATAGATGCGGTTAATCTACATTGATAGGTTTGATGCGGCGGTGCAGGTAGCTGTCGAGTTGGTCGATAGCTATGCGCTCCTGCTCCATGGTGTCGCGTTCGCGGACGGTGACGGTGTTGCTTTCAAGGGTGTCGTTGTCGATGGTGATGCAGAAGGGGGTGCCGATGGCATCCTGGCGGCGATAGCGGCGGCCGATGGCGTTTTTCTCGTCGTATTGCAGCATGAAGTCGTGTTTCAGGTTGTCGAAGATCTCTCTTGCTTTCTCGGGCAGACCGTCTTTCTTCACCAAGGGGAGGATGGCTGCTTTGTAGGGTGCTAGCACTGGGGGAAGGCTGAGTACGGTGCGTTTGGTGCTGTCGGCCAGGGTCTCTTCTTTAAGGGCATGGCTGAAGACGGCGAGGAAAGTACGATCCACTCCGATAGAGGTCTCGATCACGTAGGGGGTGTAGTTCTCGTTGGGCTCACTGTCGAAATACTGGAGCTTTTTTCCCGAGAATTCGCTGTGACGGCTGAGGTCGAAGTCGGTACGGCTGTGGATGCCTTCGAGCTCTTTGAAGCCGAATGGGAACTCGAACTCGATATCGGTAGCAGCGTTGGCGTAGTGTGCGAGTTTCTCGTGATCGTGGTAGCGGTATTTATCGGCGGGGATGCCCAATGCAAGATGCCATTTCAGACGCTCTTGCTTCCAGTATTCGAACCATTTGAGCTCTTGGCCGGGGCGAACAAAGAACTGCATCTCCATCTGCTCGAATTCGCGCATGCGGAATATGAACTGGCGCGCTACGATCTCGTTACGGAAGGCTTTGCCTATCTGGGCGATGCCGAATGGCACCTTCATGTGGCCGCTTTTTTGCACGTTGAGGAAGTTTACAAAGATACCCTGTGCTGTTTCGGGACGGAGGTAGATGGTGTCGCTGCCTTCGCTCACGCTGCCCATCTGGGTGGCGAACATGAGGTTGAACTGGCGTACTTCGGTCCAGTTTCTGGTGCCCGAGATGGGACAGGCGATCTCCAAATCGATGATGAGCTGGCGTAGGCCAGCGAGGTCGTTGGCGTTCATGCACTCGCTGTATCGTTGGGTGATCTCGTCGATCTTGGCTTGATATTCAAGTACGCGGCCGTTGGTGCTTACAAACTGCTGGCGGTCGAAGGCGTCGCCAAAGCGTTTCTGTGCTTTGTCGCATTCTTTCTTTATCTTATCTTCGATCTTGGCGATGTGGTCTTCTATAAGCACATCGGCACGATAGCGTTTCTTGGAGTCTTTATTGTCGATGAGAGGGTCGTTGAAAGCATCCACGTGGCCCGATGCTTTCCATATCTTGGGGTGCATAAAGATGGCGGAGTCGATACCTACAATGTTCTCGTGGTATTGTACCATCGATTTCCACCAATAGCTTTTGATATTATTTTTGAGTTCTATACCGAGTTGGCCGTAGTCGTAAACAGCACCTAGACCGTCGTAGATTTCGCTGGAAGGGAAGATAAAACCGTATTCTTTAGCGTGCGATACTACTTTTTTGAAAGCATCTTCATTGTTAGCCATAACTATTGTTTTTATTATTTGATTGACATACAAGGTTAAAGCCGATGATGGCTCGGCCTTTTCGAAGTGCAAAGATACAAAAAACTTCTAAGTTTGTGTAGTATTTGTCTGTATTGTAAAATCTTTTTCTTACTTTTGCAGTGCGATTATGTTTTTTTCGCACTAATGAATGTATTGTAAAATAAAATATTATTGTTGAATTGAATAAAGTGATTAATTAGTGATCAGTGATCAGTGAACAGACGATAGATAGTAATCAGTGAACAGACAATACCACCCAGCACATACATTTGTCGGATCACTGATCACTCTTCTTTGATTGCCCCCAACATATCAAAAAGCAACTCTAACGTAACAAACAAAAATGAGAAAAAACATTGTAAAGGTGGCTGTATTGGCAGCTGCTATGCTTGTAGGCTCTACGGCCATGAAAGCTCAGGTGTCGCATGGTGGCACACCTATCTATAATCACACTAAAGCTCCTGCAGCTGTGGTGCCCCTTCCTGCTATCGATAATCAGCGTTACTTGGCCGAGGATGCGGGTTCTGTAAAGTTCGGCACTCCTCTTCGTGTGGGTGTGGTGCAGGATGTGAATATCAGCAATATGAAAGATGGCAGTGTTGCTGTTGAGACTGACGGTAGCCAGGTGTGGCGCATGGGTGTGTGCTCGCCCAATGCCGTGTTTATGAATCTCGACTTCTCTACCTTTGACCTGCCCAAGGGTGCGGAGCTCTTCATCTACGATGCCAGCGGTGATTTTGTGTTGGGTAGGTTTACTGCCGAGGATGTGTTGCCCGAAGGCAACTTCTATACCCAAGCTATCCCTGGTAGCGTTTGCTATATAGAATATCGTGAGCCTGCCGAGGTGGCTGGCCAAGGTCGCCTTGTGCTGAGCCAGGTGGTGCATGGCTACAAGGATCTCTTCCGCGTTGTGGCTGACCCCGATATACAGAAAGGTGCGTTGGGCGATGCCGAAGGCAACTGCCATATCAACGTGGCTTGTCCTGAAAGCGAGGGCTGGGAAAATCAGATCCGTGCCACTGTGGCCATACAGCTTCGTACGTCCTACTATTCGTTTATGTGTACCGGCACCACGGTGAACAACACCAATCAAGACCGCACGCCTTACGTGCTTACGGCTTACCATTGCCAGGATCTGGACCAGTATGGCGGACTTACCAATATGATCTTCTATTGGAAGTATCAGAATGCTAATTGCTCGGGCGGATCGGCCCCTACCTCGAAGGCTATCACCGGTTTCAATATCATGGCCAAATATAGCTTTGATGGTGGCTCTGACTTCTGTCTGATCAAGCTGAACCGTACTATCCCCGACAACTTTGAGCCTTACTATGCTGGTTGGGACCGCACCAATGTGAGTGCTCCCGCTGTAGGCGTATGTATCCATCACCCCGGTGGCGACACCAAGAAGATTTCTTTCCCCAAATACATCAACCGTATGACGGGATCTTATACCAAGTTTTACCGCGTGGGCTGGTTTACTGGTGCCGAAAACAAAGGTGTCACCGAACAGGGCTCCTCGGGCTCGGCACTCTTCAATGCCGAAGGTCGTGTGATTGGTCAGCTTTATGCTGGTTCCAGCGCCTGCGACCAGATGGCTGGCGAAGACCTCTATGGCCGTATCTATTCCTCATGGACTGGTGACGGTACCTCTACCGGACGCCTTAGCGACTGGCTGGATTCGGCCAACACGGGCATTACAGTGCTCGATGGTCTAGACTATACCGACACCCCTGTCAACATCCACGATATGGAGCAGATGCCCAAACTCAACATCTTCCCCAATCCATCGAAAGGTATGGTTACCATCGATGTAGAGGAACTGGGCGACGCGAACTATAAGGTTTTCGATGTTGCAGGTCGTTGTGTGGCCGAAGGACGTACCGTTCTCACTTCTACTGTACAGACCCTCAACCTTGGCATGCTCACCAGTGGTTCGTATCGTTTGGTGCTCTACACCTCCTCTAAGTGCTATTCCCAGACTCTGGTAATCAGTAAATAATTCTTTTGAGGATTGTTGAATCGAATAAAGTGATGACATAGTGATCGGTGAACAGTGATGAGTGAACTGGTAATACCACCCGGCAAGCACACTTGTCGGATTACTGCTCACACTACACTGATCACTAAAAATAAACTGTTGTTGATTTGTTAGCTCCACTACGGTCGTTGACCTCCGGTTGATTTGAATAAAGTGATTAGTCGTAAATTATTGTTGATTTGTTGAATAAATAAAGTGATTAATTAGTGATCACTCAAAAAAACATGAAGAAATCCTTACTCCTTATTCTTGTATTGTCGTTCTCTGCTACCGTCGTGGCGCAAGTGAGTCATGGTGGCAAACCCACGATGGACGCCTTTCGATTGTCGGCCGTACGCCATTATGAAGCTCCCTCCATCGATAAGACTTTCTATCTACAACAGGATGTCGATATGATCGAAGGTTCGTCGCCTTTGCGTATGGGTATCACACGCGATGTTGACATTGAGGTTCTGTTCACGGAGGGCAGTTACCGTATAGTTTCCAACGAACTGCAGCAGCAAGTGGCCGTAGGGGTATTGAAAGTCTCTTCGCCCGGTGCCACCTTCCAGTCGCTTTGGTTCTCTCGTTTCGATCTCCCCGTCGGTGCGCGTCTTTTTATCTACGATGAACAAGGCTCCCATGTGTTCGGTTCTTTCACACAGCAGAATCGTCAGCCCGACGGCACCTTTTACACCCAGCCTATTCCCGGATCGGTGTGTTTCGTCGAATACCAGATACCCCTGAACCAAGTAGAGACCTATCGGTCGTCGGCCCTGTTTCGCATTGGCCGTATCAATCAAGGTTACAAGGATATCTATGCCGACAACCTCTCAGCCAAAGACCATATAGGTTATTCCAAAGGACATTGCCATATCGATGTGGCGTGTGAGATGGGCGACCCATGGCGCGATCAGATACGCTCTGTGGTGGAGATATATACGCTCACCACTAGCGGCGGCTATCTCTGTTCTGGTGCTTTGGTCAACAATACAGCCAACGATAAAGCACCCTATGTGCTCTCCGCCTACCACTGCCAGGATGTGCACGATTCTATCATCGGTCACACTTTCTTCTTCAACTATCAGGCTTCCTCTTGTGGTGCTGACGATGCCCCTATCGATCAAACTGTGATTGGTGGTACCACATTGGCCAAATGGGGGGAGTCGGATTTTTGGCTTGTGCGACTCAACGAGCCTATCCCCGATGCCTATCAGCCCTACTATGCGGGATGGAGCCGCGCGGTGGTTGATAAGCCAGGTATCGGATGCGGCATTCACCATCCGGGTGGCGACATCAAGAAAATCAGCTTCCCCTATCGCATACAGCTCACGGCTGGCAACTATTCCCGTTTCTACCGTGTCGATTGGACTCCGACGAAAGGCGTTGTTGAGCAGGGTTCTTCGGGGTCTCCCATCTTTAATTCCGATGGTCTCGTTATCGGACAGCTGTGGGCTGCCTTTGGTCCTGTATCGTGCGAAGATGCCTCTGGCTATAGCATGTATGGCCGTATAGCCTCTTCTTGGAGCGGCAATGGGCAGGCCTCGGGCAGTCTATGCCACTGGCTCGATCCTTTGTACAAAGGGGTATCAACATGCAAAGGCATGGACTATACAACTCCGGCTCATCTGCCGGCAGAGGTGAGTGCCGATGAGTCTCTATTCCTTTTCCCCAATCCAAGCAACGGTATGGTCAAGGTGAGTGTGCCTGCCATAGGAGAGGCTACCTATCTGCTTCGCGACACCCAGGGCAATATCGTCCTCCAGGGACGCACCATCCTCTCCACCACTACCCATATGCTCAACCTCACTGGGCTCCCTTCGGGTGCTTATTACATAGAACTTACCATCGACGGACACACATATAAAAATAGTGTAATCATATTTCATTAATGTAACAGTATGAGGTATGAGATTAAGATGTGTTATCATCGAGAAACATCCGTTGAGTCATAGATCACTGTAACCCCAATGCCGGATGACAGTTATTTGAATAGAAAAGCCGTGGTGATGGACCACGGCTTTTTTTTCTTCTGTTGCTAAGGGGAGGGGGCGATCCACTGTCGGAAGCCCTCTGGATTTTTGGGAGGTTAGTCCCATCGCTGATAGTTGTCGTGTTTTTTCCACCACAGCATCATCAGCAATCCGAAGAGCATACCGCCCAGATGGGCAAAGTGTGCTATGTGGTCGGTGGAGTTGAATATACCCAACAACAGCTCAATCACACCGTAGCCCAGCACAAACCATTTGGCTTTGATAGGCACCAGGAAATACAGATATATCTGCGAGTCGGGGAACATCAGACCAAAGGCCAATAGTATGCCGAACACGGCGCCCGAGGCACCCACGGTGGGTATGTTGGCTATCGAACTCACTAGATCCTGCATCATTGTTGTTGCTGCCGTCCCGTAGGCGCTCACGGGGTTCATCCTCCATTCGCTGATAAAGTTGGCAGCCACCGATGCGTTGTGCATGTTGCGGAACTTGCTGTGTAGCAAAGACTCCAGCGCGTCGGGCGTAGGATTTTGGGCAAAGTTGTTTACTGCATGCTGCATCATCATCACATCGATACCGGTGATGATGCTGTGTATGATTCCAGCACCCACGCCACATACTAGATAGAATATCACAAAGCGGCGAGTACCCCAGATGTTTTCCAGCGTGTAGCCGAACATCCATAAGGCAAACATGTTGAACACCAAGTGGTCTATGCTGCCATGCATAAACATAAACGTGAAATATTGCCAAGGGTGGTAGTCTGCACCAAACACAGAATGCAGTGCCAGATACTGGCCCAGGTCGATACCTTGTGTGCGTTGCAATACAGCGCTGGCCAGATAGCACAGCACATTGATGATGAGTAGATTTTTAACGCCGGTAGGCAGCATCTTCAGTCCTTGCGGGGAATATTGAGTCATGGGAATATGATTTTTATAGTTATCAGTAGTCGGATATCCGACTATTGTTAATTGTTGCGAGAGTGTTTATTAGTTATTATATATACTAGAGAAAGGTCTTTTGTTGTTTTTTCGTTGATAATGTATATATTATGACTGGGCAGTATTGTCAAATCACCTATTTGTAATTTACGTTTTACCAATTAATCAAATTTCTCATTTATTTCATCTTCGTTGGTTATCACCATGGTCTTCTTGCCAAGGGGGGTAAGGCTGGGAACTTGACAGGCGAAGAGTTCGCCTATCATCGCCTGCATCTCATCCACGGTGGGAGGAGTGGTTTGGTGGATAGACAGTTGGTGGGCTATGGAGATACATACCGACCGTTGTCGTTCTGCAAAACGTTCCACGGGGTGTCCCTTCATCTCGGCTACCGTCATATCCAAGATACTCTGTATCTCGCTCTCTCTTACGTCGGGAGGAGTGGCGCTGACCACGAAGTTGGTCTTACCCATAGGGTCTATCACGAAGCCTAGGTGGCGAATGTCGTCGATGGTCTCGTTGATCAGTTGAGCGTCGGTAGGGGTGAAGGTGCAGGTGACAGGAAACAGCAGTTGTTGTGCACCCGCATATGTCTGCTCGCTATTGCTGCGACGCATCAATCGTTCAAATAGGATTCGTTCGGTGGCCCGCTGTTTGTGTAGCACCAGCAGTCCTGACTTCAGGGTGGTGATGATAAATTTGTTGTTAAACAATATCGGTATGTTGGGCGTAACGTCTATGTTGGCCTCCTCGCTGTCTATCGTTGTTTGCAAGGATGTAGATGGGGTGCTGATAGTCAACTCGTCGTTGCTGCCGCTATTGTCGAAGAAAGATTCCCAGGGGTTCTTCGAAGCAGTGTTCCACCGCTCCTCGTTCTGCCAGGCTGCGCTCCTGAGGGCTGTGTTGCGTGGCACACCCGTGTCTAGATGGCTGCTGTGTGTGCCAGCATCGCTCTTTTTCTCCGAACTCGACTCAAAGGGGTTGAAGTTCTCGTTGTAGCTTACCTTGGGCTGTTGGGGTATGTAGCCTTGCGGTGCTGGGTTGAAGTCTATCTCTGTACTAGGGTTGAAGTCTATCTCTGTAGCTAAGCGGAACTGACCTAGAGCCTTCTTGGTAGCTGCACGTAATATGGCTGTCACCGCATGCTCATCTACGAAGCGCACCTCGGTCTTGGTAGGATGGATGTTCACGTCTAGCCGAGAGGGATCCACCGTGATATATAGGAAGTAGCTAGGGTAGCTGTGCTCCGGTATCATCTCCTTGTATGTCGTCTCCACAGCATAGCTCAGTTTTTGGTGTTTAATGAAACGGTTGTTCACAAACAGATACTGTTCACCACGGGTTTTGCGTGCATATTCGGGTTTACCAACATAGCCTTCTACGCTCACCAGATCGGTGGACTCGCCTACGGGGAAGAGGCGCGAGGTGCCGTCCATGTTGCATATTGCGGCAATACGTTGTGCCTTGTTGCCCGAACGAAGGTCGTAGAGCATCTTTCCATTGCTGTGGAAGGTGAAAGCTACCTGGTTGTTCACCAGTGCCACACGACGGAATATTTCGTCGATATGGCTCAGCTCGATGGAGTCTTTTTTCAAGAAGTTGCGCCGGGCGGGTATGTTAAAGAAGAGGTTTTTCACCGCTATCGATGTACCCACAGGGGTTGAGCATGGCTCCTGTTCCTTTACGTCGCTGCCCTCTATCGCTACCCGTGTTCCTATCTCTTGGTCATGCTGACGGGTTTTGAGTTCCACTTGAGCCACAGCGGCAATCGAAGCGAGAGCCTCACCACGGAATCCCATAGTGCTGATGGCAAAGAGATCGTCGGCTTGATGGATCTTGGATGTGGCGTGACGTTCGAAACAGAGACGGGCGTCGCTGGCAGACATGCCTTTGCCGTTGTCGATCACCTGAATCAGCGTTCTTCCGGCATCTTTCACTATCAGTTCAACGCGAGTGGCGCCAGCATCGATGGCGTTCTCCAATAGCTCTTTCACGCACGAGGCGGGGCGATCTACCACTTCGCCAGCAGCTATCTGGTTGGCTACACTATCGGGGAGTATGTTGATAATATCTTGCATCTATTGTTTTTTTTTGATGGGTGATGGGTGGTCGGAAAACTATCTCATCTTCACTACTGTGATACCGTCACCGCCCAGTTCCAGTCGTTCTGAGTGGTACGATTCTACATCGTGGTTCATCTGTAGCTGTTGGCGGATGATGGTCTTCAGGATGCCGTAGCCCTTGCCGTGGAGGATACGGAGCTCTTTCTCGCCCAACAGTTGAGCCTGGTCCAGAAAATGGTTCAGTTCGTCGATAGCCTCTTCTGCACGGTGGCCGCGCAGGTCC
This sequence comes from Bacteroidales bacterium, assembly GCA_045639845.1. Classification (GTDB taxonomy): domain Bacteria; phylum Bacteroidota; class Bacteroidia; order Bacteroidales; family P3; genus Colimorpha. The sequence goes on along the minus strand of JAZUDW010000096.1, from coordinate 11,869 downwards.
AGCTTAGGGCTGAAGTATTTTCTTTTCTCGTTGATGTCATCGTATATCGACTGGAAACGGTTCGATTGTTGTGCTTTCTTGTCTATAGGTATGCGTTTCTTCTTTGTCTTCGTCAGTCGGTTCAGCGCAATGGTCATCCTCAGACTGTTGCTTTCCACCACCGCCTTCTTGCCTTTGATCTCCACCACCTCACCATACGAGTCATTGTCGTCTATGCGCACAATGTCGCCCACCACCACAGGACCGTCGGCCGTATCGTCATGTGATGCCATAGCTGGAGCAATGGTGGCAGCATTGGCTTTTTTCACCTCCTCCATCTTCTCGTCGTGGCTCTGCTGCTCCTGATCCACCTTCACTATCTGCTGGTATAGGTTGGCTCTAGCCTCGGCAGTCTTAGTCTTCTCGGCCTGAGCCGTCTTGATGTCCGATATGGTCTGTTCTACGGTGCGGTTTGCATCAGTCAGTATTTGTTTGGCCTGGCTGCGTGCTTGCGAGAGTATCTCGTGTCTCTTTTGTTCGATTTGTGTGTTCAGCTGTTGGTATTTCTCTATTACTTCGTTTAGGAAGTTGTCGCTCACCTCCAGCTCTTGCTGGCGTCGTTCAATATCGCGTTTGTCGAGCTCTATCTGCTGCAGCTGATGTTCGAAATTCAGCATCTCTTTGCCCACTTTCCCCTCTGCCGAAGCCAATACCTCCGAAGGAAAGCCCACGTTGCGTGCTATCTCGAAAGCAAACGAGCTGCCTGGGTGTCCTACGGAAAGCTTGTAGAGTGGCTTCATGGCGTGAGTGTCGAAGAGCATGGCTCCGTTCACGATACAAGGGTAGGTGTCGGCCAGTAGCTTTAGGTCGGCGAAGTGTGTCGTTACCACACCGAAGGCACCACGGGTGTAGAGCTCCTCTAGCAGTGCTTCGGCAATGGCACAGCCCGAACGAGGCTCCGTACCGCCGCCCAACTCGTCGAGCAGAAACAATGTTTGGGCTGTAGCCATGCCCAATAGCTCCTTCATGTTTTGCAAGTGCGACGTATAGGTACTTAGGTCGTTTTCTATCGACTGCTGGTCGCCTATGTCGATGAACAGATTGTCGAAGATACCGCATTCCGACGTCTCCTTTATCGGCACCAGCAAGCCCGACTGTAGCATGTATTGTATCAGCCCCACAGCTTTTAGGCATACCGACTTGCCGCCGGCGTTTGGACCAGAGATAATCAGTATATATTGTTGAGAGTCTAGCTCCAGATCGAAAGGCACCACATCTTCTTTGCCCTTGTTTTTCTGGAAGTTGAGTATGAGCAGTGGATGACGGGCGTCGTGCCAGTTGATCTGTGTCTCGTTGTGTACCGTAGGCATACCGGCACCTATCGAGAGTGCAAAGCGGGCTTTGGCCCTGATAAAGTCTATGCGAGCAAGAAACCAGTAGGCGTTCACCAACTCGTTGATCTGTGGACGCAGCGTGTCACAGAAAGCTGCAAGTATCTTTTGAATCTCGTGGCGTTCGGCGAACTCCAGTTCTCTCAGGTCGTTGTTCAACTCTACTACCTCCGATGGTTCCAAGTAGGCCGTCTGTCTGGTGGCCGACTCGTCGTGGATAAAACCCTTGATCTTTCTGCGGTGCGTGTCCAACATTGGTATCACCAATCGGCCGTTACGAATAGTCACCTCGGCGTTTTCAGGAGCCCAACCTTCGTGTTTGGCATGAGCCAATGTACGGCTTATCTTCGTATCCACGTCGGCTTGTTTCTTGCGTATCAAATGGCGTATCTCAGCCAGCATAGGCGAAGCGTTGTCCATTATTTCGCCTTTGTCGTCCAGTATTTTATTCAGACTGCGGCTTAGTGACGGGTCCAGTTCAACCTTTTCGGCCATGAGGCGCAGATGAGGGTAGCGATCTTTGTCGTTACGTAGCAGAAAACGCAGACATTCTGTAATGGTGCGCAGCGAGGCACGAAGGTCGGCTAGTGCCGCAAGTTCTATCACCGTGTTGCCTACGCGCAGACGGTTCAGTTCCTCAGTAAGGTCGTAGAAGTCTTGCTGGGGGAAGCTATTTTCAAGTATCAGTATTTGTCTAAATTCCTCTGTTTGCCACAGTTCCCGCATTACCCTGTCGTAGTCGGCCGAGAATCGCATCTCACCTGCCATACGGGCAGCCATGGGATTTGTGCATTCTGCTGCCACTAACGCGCATATTTTGTTAAAACCCAGTCGCTCTTCCAACGTCGTACTCATTGATAATTTAATTATATTTACTATAATATGTATGAATAATCATTAACGACAAAAAGCCCGCATTATTGTTCTTCAAAGAAATTATTAGGTCGAATATATTGGGGAGGTGCGAAATCAGTGAGTTCTGCTGAGAAAATCGGACTATGGTCGCGATCCATGATCAGGGATGGTTTGTGAGTTGCTAGTTGTTTGAAATGATTTATTTTGTATTTTTGCAGTGTGGTTCTTAAGGAGGGACGTCTGCTTATGGTATGTTGTATGTGATTGATGGATATATAGGTAGGCGGTACAGGACGGCGGACCTTTCAATTTATAATTGTAATAATTACATTAGAAACCAAGACGATCGATGTTCGAAATTGTTAAAAGAAAATACATCTGGTGTAAAGTCGTAGAATATAGTCTTATGAAATCCTCGATGATGATGTGTTGGGTAAAATATGCTTTGTTGGTTGCTGCGGTTGCTATGACGGGGTTGGCAGCGGTGGCGCAGGGCGGTGTTAGGGCTGCCAGGGAGGTAATAGACCGATGGACTGGCGGCACGGTGCCCGTAAGGGTAGTGCTCACTCTGGATAAAGATTCCACCGGATGTGATCGTGCGGAGTGCAGAGTGAGTGACGATTCGGTGGTTGTGTCGGCCAGCAGCCCTACGGCAGCGTGTTATGCTTTCTACCATTGGGCCAAGCGTCATCGGGCGGGTATATGTAGCTGGAGCGGCTGTAGGTTTGCCAGACCCGACAGCCTTGGCTTGGGAGTGTATACTATGGTGTCGCCCTATCGTGATCATCAGTACTTCAATGTGGTGACTTATGGATATACGATGCCTTACTGGGATGAGGAGCGTTGGGATAGAGAGATAGATTGGATGGCGCTCCATGGTATAGATATGCCGTTGATGATGCTGGCACAGGAGGCTGTGTATCGTGAGGTGTTTAAGGATATGGGGCTCTCAGATGCAGAGATCGACGACTGGGAAGTTGGCCCCGCGCATCTTCCGTGGATGCGTATGGGCAACCTGAGTGGCAACAGCTTCGACGGACCGTTGGGTCGGCACTGGCATCGTGGTCAGATGCGGCTGGCACGTCATGTGATGCTCCGCATGAGGGCGTTGGGTATGAAACCTATATGCCCGGCTTTTGGTGGCTTTGTGCCACGGGCGCTGGCCGACCACTACGAGGTGGCGCTCGACACCACGGGCTGGGACTGGATGCCTGCTCAGTATCGCAACTACCGTGTGCGTCCCGATTCACCGCTCTTTGTGGAGATAGGAGCCCGTTTTGTTCGTAAGTGGGAGTCCTATTTCGGAAAGGGTACGTACTATTTGAGCGACTCGTTCAACGAGATGACTATACCGGCCGATACGGCTCTCATGGCACGCTACGGAAGTGCTGTTTATAGGAGCATTCACGAGGCGAACCCCGAGGCGGTATGGGTGATGCAGGGGTGGACGTTGGGCTATCAGCGTGGGCAGTGGGGCAATGGCATCTTTGAAGCACTGACGAGCAATGTGCCTCGCGACCAATTCTATCTACTAGATATGGCAACCGACTACAACTGCTGTTTTTGGCACAATAGTTTTGATTGGGATTTCTATCATGGCTTCAATGGCCATCCGTGGGTGTGGTCTGTGATCCCCAACATGGGTGGCAAGACGGCCTTTACTGGAGTGATGGATCATTACGCCAACGGTCGTCTTGCCGCACAGCTCTCTCCCAACAGGGGAAGTCTCACGGGTTTTGGTATGGCTCCCGAGGGTTTGGAAAACAATGAGATGATCTACGAGTTACTATGTGACGTAGCCTTCGTAGAAACTACGGAGTCGGTGGATATAGATAGATGGATAGAGGACTACGTAGGTTGCCGTTATGGCCCGGTGCCTCCGATGGTAGAGTTCTACCAAGGGTTGCTGTTCTCTGTATATTCGTCATTCTGCGATCATCCGCAGTTTGGTTGGCAGGTGCGCAACAACATTGTTGGGCGCGGATCTGTGGCTGCCGACTCTCTTTTCTGCCGTCAGGTAGAACGGCTTATGGGACGCTACGATGAATTGGCCACGTCGGCATCGCTGATGGATGCATCAGCAGTGCAGCTGCTGAAAGCCGACTTGATAGAGATCACGGCTATGTATCTCTCGGCCAAGGTGGAGGATATCAACACTCAGATAGCAGCTGCTGTAGCGAGGAACGATAGGGGTGAGGCTCATCGTCTGCTTGACAGTGCAGAGTCGATGCTGATGGATATAGATGCTATATTGGACCATCATCCTACCCATAGACTATCCCGTTGGGAAGAACAGTCGATAAAGCGGGCCGCATCTCAGAAGGAGCGACACCGCAATGCGGTTAATGCGCGTCGTATTGTGAGCGTGTGGTACGGCCATCATTCAGCCGATGAGCCTGTGAACGACTATAGCTGTCGTCTTTGGTCGGGCTTGATACGCGACTACTACCTTCCTAGAATGAAAGGCACATGGTTACAGAAGATAGACGGTGTGCCTTTCGACCAGATCGCTTTTGAAAACACCTTCGTCGAGATTGCCCCTAGACTGAGCAAGGTGAAGCCTATCGACGACACTGAACTTATTCGCTTCATGGCTGAACGTGTGACGAGAGCGTGTAGGAATTAATCCTCACCTCCTGTTAGTCGGTGAAGATAAGGCACCTCGGGAATGCCAAAATGAAAACTTTATTAGTTTTTATTTGTCATTTCGCTCGGTTTTTGTATCTTTACCTCCTGTTAGTCGGTGAAGATAAGGCACCTCGGGAATGCCAAATTGAAAACTTTTTTAGTTTTCATTTGTCATTTCGCTCGGTTTTTGTATCTTTGCAAATTGATAATGATTGGATATTAACCTTAAAAATCATAGGAACAAAATGAATCTGAAAAAATTAGTCCTCCCATTGCTGGCTGTTATGGCCTTGGTTTTTAGTAGCTGTAATGATAAACCTGCTGCTTTCATCGAGTCGTACTACGTGACTGTGAGACCTGGCGACTGGAGCCGTCAAACCGATATGGGCTACCTTTACACCGAGTGTCCTCTCAATGCTTTGGATGGCCGAGTGATAGACAATGGCTTTGTGAGCTGCTACTTTATCGACCAATACGGTTACGATAATCAGTTGCCTTATCTGTTGCCTTACTATACTGATGATGGTCTCTTCTGGGAAAACATCCGCTACGATGTGTCGCAGGGTAAGATCACCTTTATCATCCAAGAGAGCGATATGTTTACCGACTTGACGGTAAACAACGAGATGAAGTTCAAGGTGTGCGTGGTTAAGAACTACTAAGCAGCCAACGCTTCTGCGTTTGCATTCGTGAATAACTTCTATAAGGGCTCCCCCATATTACCGCGGGGAGCCTTTTGGTATTAGATTCCGTATTCTCGTACGCGTATATATATTAGAATGGGAAAGAGGCCTTTCTCTTTGGGGCCACTCTCTACACATAATACCGTTTCACAACAAAATAATTTTTTTTGATTATGAAAAGATTCTTCTGGGGCATAATGCTCCTGTTGTCTTTGGTGACTGTGGCTCATGGACAGCAGGCAGTGCCTAATATGGGTATAGAGGCTGAACTGGGCGACTCTTCGTTCGTAAGTCTGCTCACCTGCGGTCCCGGCGATGAGTTTTATACTACCTTCGGCCACTCGGCTCTGCGTGTGTGCGACACCACGCTAGGTCTCGATGTAGTGTATAACTATGGTTGTTTCAGCTTCACCGACGGCATGTGGTTCTATCTGCGTTTTGCCCAAGGCGATATGCGCTATCATCTAGCCCGCTGTTCAATGGCTTCGTTCATGAACGAATACTACAGTGAGGGTCGTTGGGTAGAGGAGCAAGTGCTCGACCTCACTGTGCAGGAACGCAACAACTTGCTGGCGATGCTAGAGTTTAACTATCAGCCCGACTACCGTTACTATCAGTACGATTTTTTCCGCGACAACTGTGCTACCCGAGTGCGTGACATGATATGCAACTGCTTGAACCATCGTAAGGTGCTCGAAGAAATGCCTGCTCAAGAGGGCAACCTCACGTATCGCAACATAATCTACTCCTATATGGAGCAAGAGCATCTGCTGTGGTGGCAGATGGGACTCGACATCATTTTGGGTTACAATATCGATAAACCGTGTACCACGTGGGAGTATATGTTTGCACCGTCAGAACTGATGAACCAAATAGATACGGCTCGTTTCAGCGACACAGGTGCCAAGATAGTGAAAGCTCACCATACGCTGCTGGAACAGTATCGTCCCACGCCACCTAAGACGGTGAGCCCCACCTTGGTGTTCTGGTTGGTGGCGTTGATGATACTGGTGCTCACTGCGTTTGAATGGACCAAAGGTTGGCAGTGGGTAAAAGTGCTAGACGTGGTACTCTTCTTAGTGGCTGCGCTGTTGTCGTTGCTTATCGTGTTCCTGTGGTTCTTCAGTCTGCACTATTGCACCCATCCCAACTGGAACCTGCTGTGGGCCAGCCCGCTGTTCTTCTATTTCCTCTTCGCCCAGCGTAAGAGCAACAAGTGGGTGGTGATGATACAGCTGGTGGCGTTGATGGTAGTGATGTCGGCTTCGATGTGGATGCCTCAGCATCTGCATACCGCCGTGCTCCCCATTGCCTTGATGCTCTTTGTGCGTCTGCTTACTAAGATAAAGATTCGTCGGTAAGTGATGATGCCTACAGATCTTTAAAAAAATAAATATCTTAAATAATGAAAAAAAATGTTTTGTTGCTTGCTGCGGCCCTGATGTGTGGCTCGCTGTATGCTCAAGAGGCTTCGAAGGTGGTGAACCCCTATAAGGGTTACCATCAGTTGGTGCGATACGATAGCACCACCGTTCGTATGGAGGAGTCGGGTTTGAGCTATGTGGAAAACCATAAACGTGTGTGCATGCTCGATTGGACAGGTTGTTCACAGAACAATGTGATAACCATCGACTACGACCCTCAGTCGGCTTATGTTGAGTTTGTAGAGGTGCTGGTACATCGTGCCAATGGAACTACTGAGACTGTATTCAACGACCATGTGGGTGAAGTGTACGACTACATCGCTCCCGCTCGTCTTATCTACTGGGGCGCCAGTCAGAAGATGGTGGAAGTAGGCTTGATGCAGCCAGGCGACGAGCTGGAATATCGTACGCGTCGCAAGGGGTTCACCTATGCGCTGCTCGCCAACGACGACGATGCTCGCTACATTCCCCCTATGAAGGGCCATTTCTATGATATTGTACCTTTCTGGTCCGATAGCCCTGTGCAGGTAAAGAGCTATGTGGTGAGTGTGCCAACCCATAAAAACCTCCGTTATCAAGTGTACAACGGCGACTTGCAGGAGGAACACCAAGTAGTTGGTGACCGCACCGTCTTCTCTTTTTCCAAGAAAGATATCATGCCGCTGAAAAGTGAGCGTGGTATGGTTGCCCACAACGATGTGGAGTGCAAGGTGCTCCTCTCTACAGCCCCCAACTGGGAGTCGAAGTCTATGTGGTTCTATGGTGTGAACGAGGACTACGGCTCGTTTAAGACCACTCCTGCTGTAACAGCCAAGGTGGTGGAACTGCTTCGCGATGCTCGCACCGAGCAAGACAGTATCAGTATCCTCACCCACTGGGTGGCCGACAATATCCGTTATGCTGGTATCAGCATGGGCGAAGGCGAGGGTTACACACTCCACAATGCTACGATGAACTTCACCGACCGCTGCGGTGTGTGTAAAGACAAAGCCGGTATGCTGGTAACGATGCTTCGTGCTGCCGGCTTCGAGAGCTATGCCGCTATGACGCAGGCTGGCGAACGTATCGACCGTATCCCTGCCGATCAGTTCAACCATAGCGTGTGTGTGGTGAAACATCACAATGGTGAGTTTGAACTCTTAGATCCAACTTGGGTACCCAACGTGAGAGAGCTGTGGTCCAGTGCTGAACAGCAACAAGGTTATCTGATGGGTTTGCCTCAAGGTGCCGACCTGATGGAGACACCCGTGTCGGCTCCCGAGAACCATTATCTCCGTGTGTATGACACCTGCGTGCTGCATCCCAACGGCACCATCTCGGGTACCATCACCATCACCGCCGAAGGTCAGAGCGACAATGCCGTTCGTGGTGTGTTCAATGCGCGTGTGAGCGACTGGGCTGCCAATCTTGAACGCGAAATGCTTCGTATCGATGCTCGAGCCAAGATACAGAAGGTGGAATATACCGACAACGACCGCTATCTGGAGCAGCCTGTGTCGATTACCTACGAGTACGAAATACCCAATTATGCTTTCTTACGCAAGAGTCATGTGGTGTTTGTTCCCATCACAGGTCACGATTTCTTCCGTCGTGCAATGAATCATCTGAACTTCGACGAGCTCCAAGAGCATCGCGACTATCCTTTTGCCGATCGTTGTTCTCGCTTGGTGGAGACCCACGATTATGTGCTTCTACCTCAACGCTACCGTATGGTGTTCCCTCACGAGAAAGCCAACAATTTCCGCGACACCTATATCCGCAGTCACCGTGGTGCCAATGTGAGCTACAATTGTGTGTATAAAGTGATGCCCGACCAGTTTTTGATGACTTTCGACCAGCAAGTAGAACTGAAGAAACGTGTCTATGATGCCGAAGAGTGGGACGATTTCCGCAAGGTTGTAGGCCTACAGAAGATGGCTGCTTTTGATATACTTTTGGTTAGATAGTTTTCCAATGATCAGTGAACAGGCAATGATGAATCATCGTTGATTCGTTTATTTGTTGAATTGTTTGTTTGAGAACGTCTGCAACTCTTGTTACACTGATCACCTATCACCGATTTCTAAAAAAACTATATAAAAGAATCAATCAATCATGAAAATATATAGATTTATACTTGCTTGTGCAGTAGCCCTCGTGGCTTGGGGATCGCCGGCAGCGGCTCAAGATGATCGCCCCGATGCTCGTTACAAGCTCATCAGTCATACCATCACCCTCAATGCCGACGGTAGCACCGATATCCGCTACCGCAAAGAGCTTACCCTCTATCGCAACAGAGCCATCACCGCCTATGCCGACAAGGGTGAGACTTTTATCCTCTACAATCCCGACAATGAGGAGCTCGTCATCAACGAGAGCTACACCCTTATGGCCGATGGCACCAAGGTGACCACACCTGCCAATGCTTTCATCAACCAGCTGCCTGAGCAAGCCGCCCATAGCGGCCGCTACAATAGCATCCGCGAGATGGCTATAGTGCACACCGCGCTAGAACCCAATGCCACAATCGTGCTCGACTATACGATCAAACGAAAAAATAGTCTGGTTCACAAGGTGATACCCATCCGTCAAGACTGCCCGGTAGATGCTTTCAATCTCACAGTGATCAACAACGATCCTCGTCATCACACTTGCTATCTGACTCGTAATGGCAAAACAGAGGTGGTAAATAGCCGTGAGACGCTCTCGCTGAAAAAAATCGACGAGAATGTTCGTGATGCATATATGCCCGCCGATGCCGACCCGCTGGCTTATGTGATGGTGTCTTCGATGCCCCAAAATGCTCCTTGTCAGATCGCTGGCAGCACTGTCGCTGTCCCAGAGGCTGCAACAGTGGCCCAGGACCTGCAAGAAGACGACAATGTGATGCATCATGCCCTCAGCATCCGCAACTGGGTGGTGGATTATATCCATCTCAACAACTTCTCGTTCGACCTTATCGGCCGTCACTACGGCGCAGCTCAGACGTTCAAGAGTGGCAGTGGTACTGCTATGGACAAAGCTATCTTGATGGCTGCTATGATGAACACGGTGTCTATCCCAGCCTACGCTGCTTGGTTCGAGATCAGCAATGGAGAAGCTCGTGAGTCGGCTGGCAATGCATTAGGCCTCGCCTACCACGAAGGTGTGTGTTTCACGGTCGATGGCACAAGCTATGTGGTGCTGCCTACCTCCAAAGGTGCTCCTATGAAATACGTTGCCTTCGATGGTAAGTTCTCCAAGCCTTCGTTCAACCGCCAGGTTGTTGCTCGCGAGATCCCTTTCGAGGCTATGCCCCTCATCGGCAATCCTTCGCCCTACTACCGCTTTGTAGTACCCAGCGAATCCGGCACTTTCGCTATGCAGCCTGCGCTGCTCACCAGCGTGCGTGTGGCTCCTCTCAAGGTGGCCGCTCACTTCGAGCATTATCGATATACTGTGTATATCCCCATCGAGATGGATTTGGCCAAGAACCTACGTTATTCCTATAGTATTCCTGGTGTAGGTGTGATGAAGGTGTCGGTGAAACAGAAAGGCCACAAGCTCATCATCGACCGCATGATCGATATTCCAGAAGATGTGGTGATCGACCCTGTTTCCCAGAAAGATACCTACAAAGAGTTCCGTAGAATGGTACAGGATTGGGAGGTCAGCCGTCAGTGCTACATCATCCGTGATGAATCAAAGAGCGATATCAGGTAGGCATCCTTCTCGCTCTCCATGGGAACTATCAATTCATTCCATGCTGTTTCCTTTTATGGTTGCCTGATGTAATTGTAGAACCCATTCGTTCATAAATACCTAAAAAAGAGAGTCCACCTTCATTGGTGGACTCTCTTTTTTAGGTATCTTCCCCTGTATAGGGTGTGGCTATTATCCGTCGTTTATTCGGCGTCGCATACCAGGCGAACGGCACGACCATAGTCGCGTGGGTTGTTGTGGTCGGCCGGCAGCAACTCTTCGCTGTCGAAATAGGCACAGATTGCACAGAAATCGTCGAAGAGGGGTATGGTGCAGCGGGTGGTGGACCAGTAACGTCCCATCTCTTCTACATAGACGATGTTGCAGAACTCCTGTCGCGAGCCTGCTGCAGGAAGGAACACAGCACCATGGGCTTGCATTTCATTCCACTGTTCGAGGGTGTAGCTGTTCTTCTGAGCAAAATAGTCGCGTCCGTCGCCGGCACCCATGCCTGGGTTGAAGGAGCAACCCTCGGGTAGCGTCCAGCTGTCGGGTAGCACCACCAAACCATTACGTCCTTCTATGCTGGCAATGCCGTATTTGTTTTCTGCATTGGTGCGGAGGGTAAACAGATAGGTCCATTCGTCGGCAGTAAGTGTACGCCACATACCGGCTTTCTGACCTCCGTTGCTAATGGCGTTATATACGCCCCAGTCACAGTTAGCGTATTCGCCTACAAGGTTGTAGGAGGTGGCGGGAAGGGGGCCGTAACCCATACCTACGGAATAGTCGTCCACGAAATCGTGGTCGTAAGGTTTATAATAAGTGTTGCCGTTGTCGAAACCGCTGGTTCCCCATCCGAAGAGGTCTATCCATCCGCCGTAATACGACGAGATGCTGGCGTTGTCGCCACCTATGCGGTCAAACTGGTGTTCTGCAAAGCGCCACGTGTTGGTGGTGGCTTGATACTGCAGATTGCCTCGCGAGAATCGTACTTGATGCGAGGGGCCTACGGAGAACAAAGCGTCGATGGCTCCGTTGGCAGTGATACCATCGGAAGTCTGTTCTTTATCAACACAAGCGGCAAAGAGCAATGCCGCAGCAATAAGGATAAGGTTTCTTTTCATATAGTGCGATATTATTAATAAACGATTCAACAAATCAACAAATCAGCAAATCAACGATTCAACAAATCAACGATTCAACAAACCCTCAACTCAACAAATCAACGATTCAACAAATCAACAAT
>JAZUDW010000095.1:0-12271 GCA_045639845.1 Bacteroidales bacterium | reverse complement strand
TAGCAAGATGCCGACAAGACTTCGAAATCGCTGAAAAGATTGCTATTACCCATCATTATTGTTTAGTTGTTTAATCGCTGAATTTGTAGAACCCACCTTTAGATTATTGAGATATTTTGGAGTTGTGACGAGGGAGCATAGCGGGCTATGTGAAGAAGTCCGGTGGACTTCGATAGTGGTCCGTAAGGATTGCGCAGCGGAGCAAGCAAAACGGATAGCCCAAGCGTGCCAAGTCATCATTCCATTGTGTCCCAAGTTATTTTTTTCATCATCACTTATTACACCCGTAGAGAGAAAACACACAAATTCATACACGTCTCACCGCTATACGATACAACGAAATCGTCCATATTGGATTTTTTTCGTAACTTTGCACCCGCTCGTAGTCCATTCATAGTGCGGACGCAACGACTTATAGTATTGTAAATAAAGAAAAAAATAATATTATTGTAATGAAAAGTAAAGCTATTATTCTGTCGGCAATGCTCCTCGCAGGAGGTGCTTTGTGTGCACAAAACAACGGTGGCATCAGCGAAGGCATGATGCAGCAAATCAAGAAATCATATACCGGCAACGCCAGCGACAAAGCACTACGCAACGCTATTGTGAACAACAATATAGGCAAGCTGGCCATGAACTACGAAAACGCTACCGCTTTCGATTCCCATTTCAGCAACAAGGTTAACTCTGTGGCTGTGACCGACCAGAAATCGAGCGGCCGCTGCTGGATGTTTACCGGTATGAATGTGCTTCGCAACCGCGCTATCCGCGAACACAATCTGCCCAACACTTTCCAGTTCTCTCAAGCCTACACTTTCTTCTACGACCAGTTGGAGAAATCAAATCTTTTCCTCCAGGCCATCATCGACACTCGCAGCAAAGCCATGACCGATCAAGAGGTAGAGTGGCTCTTTAAAAACCCTATTGGCGACGGTGGCCAGTTTACTGGTGTGGCCAATCTGATAGCCAAATACGGCCTTGTACCCTCCGATGTGATGCCCGAGACTTTCAACACCAACAACACCGATCAGATAAGCAAACTGATAGGTCTTAAACTGCGTGAATACGGTCTAGAGTTGCGTTCTATGACTGCAGCTAAGGGCAAAAATGCCGAACAAGTTCTGCAAATTAAACTGCAGGCCCGCAAGACTGAGATGCTCGGCACCATCTACCGTATGCTGGTGCTTACTATGGGCGAGCCCCCTGCCCAGTTTACCTGGCAACAGAAAAACGCTAAAGGCGAGATCATTTCGACCGAAACCTATACTCCTATGTCGTTCTACGAGAAATTTGCTAAGACCGACTTCTCGAAATACTACATGGTGATGAACGATCCTTCGCGCGAATACTACAAAGTTTATGAGATCCAATACGATCGGCATGTTTACGACGGCCAGAACTGGAAATATATCAACCTCCCGATGGAGGATATCGCCCCCATGTGCATCGCTTCTATCAAAGATAGCACCATGATGTATTTCAGCTGCGACGTAGCTAAATTCCTGAATCGAGACAAGGGCTTTATGGATGTAAACAACTTCGACTACGGCTCACTGTTCGGCACTTCGTTCCCCATGAACAAAGAACAACGTGTGAAAACCTTTGCCAGCGGTTCGAGCCATGCTATGACCCTCTGCGCTGTGGATCTTGACAAAGATGGCAAGCCCCTCAAATGGATGGTGGAAAACAGCTGGGGTAGCAGCTACGGATATCAGGGTTTCCTGATCATGACCAACGACTGGTTCAACGAATATATGTTCCGCGTGGTTTTGGAAGAAAAATACATTCCCGCCAAAGTGCTCGAAATGTTGAAACAGAAACCCATCATGCTCCCCGCATGGGATCCTATGTTCATGTCGGAAGAATAACATAATATTCAACCATTTATCCATATGCTCCCTCCTACAGATGAGCATATGTTAAACAAAAGGCTGCTGAGGCGTTTGTACTCGGCAGCCTTTCGTGTTTTATACATACACTGAAGAAAAAAAATGATAATATAAAAAAAAGATGTATCTTTGCAGAAATATTTACACCCGCATTGGCGGATGAAAATAATTGATTAATAGATAAAAATACAACAATATGTTTACTGATATAACCAAATTCATAGGCGAAGGCCTGACTTACGACGACGTACTGCTCGTTCCTGCCTACTCCGACGTTTTGCCCCGCGAAGTTAGTGTGGCATCTCGCTTCTCTCGCAACATCACTGTTAATCTTCCTATGGTTTCGGCAGCTATGGATACCGTTACTGAGGCTGCTATGGCTATTGGCATGGCACAAGAAGGTGGCATCGGCGTACTCCACAAGAACATGTCTATCGAACGTCAAGCCAATGAGGTTTTGAAAGTAAAACGTTCGGAAAACGGCATGATTATCGACCCTATCACCCTCAGCAAAGATGCTTTGGTGAAGGATGCAGTAGAGCTGATGTATGAATACGGGATTGGTGGTATTCCTATTGTGGACGACAACAAGATACTGATTGGTATGGTTACCAATCGCGACCTCCGTTTCGAACGCAACCTTAGCCGTCCGTTGAGTGAGATAATGATCACAAAACTGATCACTACTCACGAAGGCACTACCTTTGAAGAGGCTACCGACATATTGCAACAGCACAAAATAGAGAAACTTCCCGTGGTGAACAAAGAAGGTCAGTTTGTAGGCCTCATCACCTATCGCGATATTATGAAGACCAAAGAGCGCCCCAACGCATGCAAGGATAAAAATGGTCGTTTGCGTGTAGCTGCCGGCGTAGGTATCACCGACGATATGATGATTCGCGTAGATGCACTCGTGAAAGCTGGTGCCGACGCTATCGTGATCGATACCGCCCATGGCCACAGCATCCGCGTGGTGAACGCACTGAAAACGGTAAAGGCCAAATATCCTGAGCTCGACGTTGTGGTAGGAAACATCGCTACCGGCGAGGCTGCCTTGATGCTGGCTGAGGCTGGTGCCGATGCTATCAAGGTGGGTATCGGACCCGGAAGTATCTGTTCTACCCGTATCATTGCAGGTATTGGTGTACCTCAGCTCACTGCTATCTGCGAAGCTACTGGGGCTCTGAAGCAAGCTGGTTACGACATCCCCGTGATTGCCGACGGTGGTATCCGTTACAGTGGCGACATTGTGAAGGCTTTGGCAGCAGGAGCAAGCACCATCATGATAGGATCGCTTGTTGCAGGCGTGGACGAGGCTCCAGGTGAGACCATCATCTATGAAGGTCGTAAGTTTAAGAGCTATCGCGGCATGGGTTCGCTGGAAGCTATGCAGAGCGGTTCTAAAGACCGTTACTTCCAGGATAAGGAGACCGATGCCAAGAAGCTCGTGCCCGAAGGTGTTGTGGGCCGTGTTCCTTACAAAGGTACTCTCAACGAAGTTTTGTTCCAGTTGTTGGGCGGTTTGAAAGCTGGTATGGGATATACAGGAAGCCGCGATATTGCAGCCCTTCAAAATGCCAAATTTATTCGCATCACCAGCGCTGGTTATGCAGAGAGCCACCCGCACGATATCACTATCACCCGCGAGGCTCCCAATTATTCGCGCTAATAGATAACGATATATGGCTCTGTCTGTATAGGCAGAGCCTTTACCATTTTAATATACCTTATTGCTCTACAAGGAAGAAGGTGAAATCACACCCTTCGACCTTGTCGCTTTTAGGCAACTCATTATCAACCGAAAAAGATAAAAGATATAATAGAATGAGAAAAGTATTGTCCCGACTTGTAGCACTGACACTCTTGGCTACTGCAATGATGGATGTCAACGCCCAACAGAACAATAACCCTGTGATGTTTGAGATCGGTGGTCAAAAGATCCGCCAGTCTGAGTTCCGTTCTGAATTTTTACGGTCAATTGGTCAGGATACCACTCTTGGCCCAACTGCTTGTACGTACGAAAAGAGAAAAGCTCTGGAAGAATACGTGCAACTCTTCGTCAACTACCGAGTGAAACTGCTCGATGCCAAGGCAAAATGCCTCGACACAATACCCTCATTGCAACGAGAGTTGGCCATGTATCGTACCGAGCTGGCTTCGCCCTATCTGATAGACTCAAATACACTCTCACAGATTTTCGAAGAGGCGTACGAACGAAACAAATATGCCGTTCATGCCGCCCATATCCTGATCAAATGCGACAAGAATGCATCGGCACAAGACACTCTTGAAGCCTACAACAAGGCGATGGAGGTGTATCGTCTTGCCATTAGCGACAGCGCCGATTTCACCTCGCTTGCTATCCACTACAGCGACGATCCTTCGGCTAAAGGACGTAAGAGCGAAGATGGTTCAATGAAGGGTAACGGTGGCGACCTTGGCTATTTCACGGTTTTCAGCATGGTGTATCCGTTCGAGAACGCTTGCTATACGATGAACAAAGGAGAGGTAAGCAAGCCTGTTCGTACTCAGTTTGGTTATCATATCATCAAACTGCTCGACAAAATCCCATTCTACGGTGCATCGACGATACAGCACATCTGGGTTAGCACTGCCCGCAACCCAGAATATGCCAAAGTGAAGATCAACGATGCTTTCGCCAAACTACAAGAGGGTGAAGACTTCAACAGCGTGGCAAAAAACTACAGCGACGACCGGTCAACCGCATCCAACGGAGGTCTTATTCCCAATGCGACTATCGAACAACTTCCCGCTGAATATATCTCCATCATAAGCCAATTGAAACCAGGCGAGACATGCTTCCCTATCCAGACAATCTACGGTTGGCATATTGTGAAACTGCTCAAAAAGGACAGTATTCCCTCATTAGAACAGCTGCTGCCCATTTACAAACAGCGTTTGATGCGCGACCAAAGAAACACCAAACCCAAAGCGGTGTTTGCAGAACAATGCAAACAACGTTACAACTTCCATGATTACACTACCGAGGTGGTATCCACCAAAGGCAAGAAGCAAAAGAATACTCCTGTGCAATACAAAGCCGACTTGAATCAGGCTATCGAGGCTCTTAATGACTCTATTTTCCGCAAAAAGTGGCAATTTGAAGACCATATGATCACCGATGTACGGCCCATTATGTCGATTGGTGACAAACAATACACGCAGCGTGACTTCTTGTTGTGGATGGCTTCCAACCAGGAATTTATACGTTGGAAAGGTGATATCATGGCCTACACCAATGGTCGCTATCAAGAATTCTGCAACGAGATGGCTATCGCATACGCCGACTCTCAACTAGAAAAAGAGCAACCTGATTTCTGCAAATTGCTCAATGAATACCGCAACGGTTTGATGATTTTTGCCTATAACGACCAAATGATCTGGTCGAAAGCCATACTCGACACAATGGGTATCGAAGAATTCTACAAATCCATTTCAAGCACACGCTCAATTGACGACTCTTCCGATGCTCAGTATTTCTGGAACACCCGAGCCAATGTTACCATCTATACCGTCAGCGACAGTGCTATTGCCACACCTGAAAAGGTGATGAAAGTGATAAACCAAGCCAACAAAAAAGGTTGGAGCCAGGGACTACTGAACGAAACGCTCACGGAGATAGCTGCGAAGGCCAAGAAGGTTGAGCACGCCAAGATAACCACCGAAAGTATGACAGTTGAGCAAGAGCACCAAAATCTTCTGAAAAACAACGAGTGGCAAAAAGGAATGTACGTTCATCCCTACAAGAAAGGCTATCAAATACTGGTGGTTGAAAAGCTTATCGACCCTGCATTGAAGACCGTAAAGGAAGCTCGCGGTTACTATATCAACGACTATCAGAATTATTTGGATCAGCAACTCATCAAAGAGCTGAGAGCCAAATACAACGTAGTGATCTACCAAGACGTGATAGACAACTTCACTTACTAAGTGATGATGAAATAATAACTTGGGACATAATGGTATGACAACTCGATACGCTTTTTGTACTCCGTTTTGCTTGCTCCGTTGCGCTATCCTTACAGGAACACCATCGAAGTTCACTGGACGGCTTCACCTTGTTGGCTCTTTTGAAGCTGTTCTTTAGTCACACATAGCCCGCTATGCTCCCTTGCCTCAACTCCAAAATATATCAATAATAAAAAGCAAAGTCGTACCAATTTATTATTTATCATCACTAAAAGTCAGAAAAAAAGAAGATGAACCGTCTGTTCTTTGTTGCTATTGGGCTAACTATTATGCTAACTGCTTGTCGTTCTAAGAACGACGAATCGATAGTGGCACGTGCCTACGATCAATATCTCTATAGATCCGATATTGAAGGTCTTGTAGCACCCGGCACTACTGAAGAGGACAGCATTGCTATTGTAACCAACTACATCAATCAATGGATACAGCAACAAGTAGTGCTCGAAAAAGCTAAACACAACATCAGCAACAACTTTGAACAAGAGCTCCAAAACTATCGCAACAGCCTCATAACCTATGAATACGAACGCAAAATTGTAGAACAGCTATTGGATACCAACGTTAGTGATCAAGAGGTAACAGAATACTATAGTGCCAATAGCGCAAACTTCCGTCTTCGTACCAATATCGTCAGAGCTATTTACGTGACATTACCCTTGGGTACCCCTTGCCTGGCTCAGATACGCAAACTGATCAAGCAACGTTCGCTCACCGACGCCGAAGCCACCGAGTTGCAGAAACTGGCTGCCACCTATGCCTCGGACTATTATTTTGACAGTGAGACGTGGATGCCGTTGTTCCTTTTCCAATCAAAGATACCCGTAGAGATTGCCAACGAAGTGGACTTCCTCAATCAAAATCGTACGGTCGAGTTCTCTGACGACAAATATACCTATCTGGCTATGATTATTGAGTATCGCACTATCGACCAAATAGCACCGTTGGAATACGAGGCCCCAAATATTCGTACCATTATCCTCAACCGACGTAAGATTGATATTATCAAGACCATGCAACGCGACCTTCTAAAGGAGGCCAACAACAAAGGAGAGATAGAGATACGATAATCTCAATTGTAACAAAAAGAGAAAAACAAAAAAAAATCAGAACAGAAAAAGATTTTCAAAATGAACATAAAGAAACTTATCCCCCTGATCTTCGTAGCTTGTTTCGCTATGCACCACACCTCCTACGCTCAAGACAACGATGTGGTTGTTGACAAAGTTGTGGCCGTTGTGGGAAAAAACATCGTGAAGCTCTCTGATATTGAGAACAGTTACAACCAGATTCGACGTCAACAGGGTATAACCAACGCACAGAAATACCGATGCAATATTTTGGAGAGCATACTTCTCAATAAACTCCTCATACATAAAGGGGAGGTAGATAGTGTCGATGTTACCGACGAACGAGTAGAAGAACAGGTTGAATACTACTTGAGCATGTACCTTATGCAGTTTGGAACCAAAGAGGCTATGCGCGAAGCCACAGGCTATACTTACGATGAATTCCACGACATTTATTTCGACATACTTCGTGACCGAATGATAGCTCAAGAAGTAGAATACAATCTCACTGAGACAGTAAAGATGACCCCAGGTCAGGTTCGAGACTATTTCAATAAAATACCTGCCGACAGTATCCCTGAGATAGAAGAAGAATTCGAAGTATCAGAGATTTGCATAAACACACAAATCAGCCAAGAAGAGCGTGAAAGAGTAAAACTTGAGTTGGCTCGTCTTCGTGAACGCGTGCTCGATGGCGAAAAATTCTCTATGCTTGCCACTCTCTATTCTCAAGACCCCGGTTCTGCTAAGAAAGGTGGTGAATTAGGTTTCTTCGGTCGTGGCAAGATGGTACAAGAGTTTGAAAGTGCTGCTTTTGCTCTTAAGCCAGGCGAAGTATCGCCTATTATCGAAACACAGTTCGGATTCCACATCATTCAACTCATCGAACGACGAGGCAACACTATCAACTGCCGACACATACTCCTCATACCCAAGGTATCAGGATCGGACCTGCTGGCTACGCGTATGCGCCTGGACAGCATTGCTGAACAGATACGACTAGGTAACATCACTTTCGAACAAGCCGCTGCCGAATTCAGTGATGGAGATAGCAAAAACCTTGGTGGTGTTGTGTCGAACCCTAACACACACAACAATCGTTTCACTCGTTCTGAGATCAAAGAATATTTTGCCGGTACCAATATCATTGGACTTGAAGAAGGGGAGATCTCCAATGCTTCGACCTACAAAACCGACGAAGGAAAGGATGCCTACCGTATAATGAAAGTAACCAAACGCATTCCTGCCCATAAAGCGAACCTCAACGACGACTACGACAAAATCTACAATGCAGCCCTCACTCAGGCCAAGAACGACAAAGTTCATGAGTGGGCACAACGACAGATAAAAAACACATACATCCGCTTAGACGAAGACTACTGCGATTGTCAATTCGAGCTCAACTGGATGAAGAAATAATATTGACATTACATAGATACATTATTTATGAACGATATAGAAACCATCAATTCTCTTGTTGAGAAATACAACCAATTAAAGAAAGAGATAGGCAAAGTCATCGTAGGACAAGACGATGCTGTCAACTCTTTGTTATTATCTATTTTTACAGGCGGCCACTGCCTGCTCGTTGGTGTACCCGGACTGGCAAAAACACTTATGGTCAACACCCTCTCTCGTGCTTTGGGTTTGGAGTTCAACCGCATACAGTTTACGCCCGACCTTATGCCCTCCGACATCACTGGTTCGGAGATTCTTGACGAGAATCGTCACTTCCAATTCGTTAAAGGTCCTGTGTTCGCTAATATTGTATTAGCCGACGAGATCAACCGTACACCACCCAAAACCCAAGCTGCCCTCTTGGAAGCCATGCAGGAGAAGTCGGTTACCGTGTCGGGAAAATCCTATCGTCTGCCAGCACCATTCTTTGTTCTGGCCACACAAAATCCAATAGAACAGGAAGGAACCTATCCCCTTCCCGAAGCCCAGCTGGACCGCTTTATGCTCAACATACGACTAGACTATCCCTCTTTCGAAGAAGAGCTGCAGATTGTGAAGACCACTACAGTAGCCAACAAATCAGATGTCCAAGTAGTACTCACTGCCGAAGAGATACTCCATTATCAAAATGTCATAACAAAGATGCCTGTTCCCGACAATGTATGTGAATATGCCGTGAACTTAGTAAGTGGAACCAGACCCAATTATGCAGCCGAAGGCTCAATAGCCAAGAGGTACATTTCATGGGGAGCGGGTCCCAGAGCTTCTCAATATTTAGTGATGGGAGCAAAAACCCATGCTGCCTTTGCCGGCAAATATTCGCCCGACATTGAGGATGTAAAAGCTGTTGCTACCGAAGTGCTCCGACATCGTATTGTACGCAACTACTATGCCGAAGCCGAAGGTATCTCTACAGACTCTATCATTGAGCAACTCAAAGAAAACAACTAACATCATCAAAACAATAAACAGAATCTTATGAAGCGTCGATTTGTTTCAGCCGTATTACTCACTCTGGCTTGCTTATTTATCTTATCACCTAAGCTACAAGCACAGACAGGCATCTACATTCCCAGTGCCAAGCCAATAAAAAACATGAAGGCAGCCATGCAGAATCCAGAGACATTCTGCTTGCTTATGAAGTACAGCGGTTCCGACAGTACTTATAGTATTAACGACCTCGACCTTCTCGACTCAGTATATAATATTGCTTTCGATCGCGACAATCCCCGTCTGTATCAGATGATCATAGAAGGCTATGGGGGATCAGATGAAGAGCTCACCCGTGCACGAGTAGATGTACTCTACCGCTATTTTGCCTACCGCAGCCATGCCCCCTTCCCTATTCGTTATGCAGCCAATCCCATACACTGTAGCTGTAAAGGCGACACCATAGAACTTCTTCGTTACGAAGTGCCCGTAGATAAACGCATCTATAATTGTGCCGAACTTCCCGACAGCCGCAAGGTACTCAACAAGACGATAAGTCTCGACAACAGTGTGCTTATTACATTCAAAACCAACCCCGACGAGTGTATCGGACCCGCTCGTGGTTGTTATGTTCCTTCTCAAGATAGCACCATACGCGGCTATTATGCCTCTGTGTTCATGAAAAAAGGCGCCCTCTATTCTGTTCAAAACACCAAAGACTCCTGCCCCGAGAATGTTGAATTCAGCATAGAAGAACACCTCGACTACAAAGATGTTGTTGAACATTATTTCCTTGTGCCTCATCCCAAACAAATCATCGTTCAGGTAGGCTACGTGGTGCTTCGCAGTAGCATAAACCGGGCCTACGGCGAATGCACGCAAGAACTGGCCGACAGCATTATGGTTCGTTTCCCGGTAACGCAGGAACAATGGGACAACAAAGTACGCATCTTCGGAAAGAAATACAGTGAAAAAGGCGTCACCTTCAAATCACTTACTACCAAGAAAGTGCCCTCCAAGGTATCAATCAACATTCAAACCGGTATCAACGTCACACAAATAGATACCCTCTTCCTTGGCAAACGCATACAGCCCAACGAGCTGAAAGATTATTTCTACGAAGTGGAGACAGATATGGAAGAAGGATCGTTCACCGTGGATGGCAAACACTATAAGGCCTACCGACTCGACCGTCACGGCAACTACGAGATAAAGAAATCGCTAAGAGAACTCATGCGTATTATCGACGACCCCGTGGAAGAGATCGAAGAGCAGAAAGGCGACCGCAGATACGAAAACGACGAAGAGATCGATTAGTTGGCATAGATAGAAAGGTATTCCAATGAAAAAGATTGCTACAAAGATAGTAATAATGGTACTGAGCCTCATTGTGGGGTATATTATCGGCTTTGCCATGGTCCACATAGCCAAAGGTTCCATTACAGGTAGCAGCCCAATGAATCTGGGTTTGTTTATACTCATCGAAATAGCAATATTCTTTTTCGTCACATTCATCAGTATTATTCTCCACGAAGCAGGGCACTTGATTGGCGGACTGCTCTCAGGCTACAAAACACAATCGTTTCGCATACTCAGCCTCACCATACAAAAAGATTCCGATGGGTGGCACTTAAAAAGATACAACATAAAAGGAACAGCCGGACAATGCCTAATGGTTCCACCACACGATGGTACCTACCCCTACCTCATATACAATGCGGGCGGAGTAGCCATGAACCTGATATTATGTATTATCAGCGCACTGATGCTCTTTTATGGAACACCCACACACTTCGGCTCTTCGGTGTGGATCTCATTGCTTATCATCAATGCATGGCTATTTCTGATTAATGCCCTCCCATTTGCCCCCACCGGTGTGCCCAACGACGGTAAGAACATAATAGAACTGTATAGACATCCCGAACAACGGAAGTTATTCTTTATTGCTCTCAACACTGCCGCAGAAATGAGTCTGGGCAAACGACTATGCGAGATGCCCGAAGAATGGTTTATCACCGACCCCGTATCCGAGAAATCGTCAGTATTCGAAATTTCCGCACGCAGTCTCACCTATGGAAGACTGATGGACGAGATGCGTTTCGACGAAGCCCTCCTCATAGCAGAGGAGATACGCTCACAAGCCGAGGCGATTCCAGAATTGATCGAGGTTGAGACCACCTGCGATCTCCTTCTGCTCGAGATGCTCACCCAGAACCGCATGGAAGTGATAGATAAGCTTTGGAACAAGAAATTCCGTTCCATCAATATGACAACGAAGAAATACATAACAGCCAACTGCCGATACTTCCCCCTCAAGAGTGCCATTCTCTTCGCCCACGAATACATCGACCACCAAGCACCCGAGAAAGCCCAGCCATACTATGATAAAGTGGTAAGCAATCAAAACAACTACGCACAACCAGGCGAAGCCCGCACTGCTATAGCCATTATGGACTATATTATCTCGAACAATAAGAAAGAAACAAACGTTATATAAAACCGAGAAAATCTTTTTTGATACAGCATAAAAGTTTTCCCACGTTAAAGATACTAAATTAATCAGAAAACAAACATCACAATCGATGGCATATCTACAGACTGACGTAACGAAAGTCACAACCAATGTTCTGAAGAACATGAAGCTCAATGGCGAAAAGATAGCCATGCTCACAGCCTACGATTATTCTATGGCCACCCTACTCGATAGTACCAAAATCGATGTTATCCTTATAGGCGATTCGGCAGCCAACGTAATGGAAGGCTACAAGACCACGCTCCCCATCACTCTCGACGAGATGATACTCTATGCTTCCTCCGTTGTACGTGCAGTACACCGAGCATTGGTAGTGGTTGATATGCCTTTCGGAACCTATCAAGGCAACTCGAAACTGGCCCTCTCGTCGGCCATACGTATCATGAAGGAGACCGGGGCAGATG
>JAZUDW010000094.1:0-26321 GCA_045639845.1 Bacteroidales bacterium | reverse complement strand
CTATGTACGAGTGGATGGTAAATTCTACTCGCTGCCTAAGACCGACGATCCTTATACTATTACTGAGGGCCGTTGCATAGAATTAGTGAAACAGAAAATTGAACAGAATGAAGAAAAAGAACGGCTCAAGGCTCTTTTCCCCCGTTTGCTCGGCAAGTATGAAAATGAAGAAGTGGTGACCAACACCGGTAAATACGGTCCTTATCTGACTTATAAATCGGAGAACTTCCGTCTGCCCAAAGACAAATACGACCCACTCAAAATAACACTCGAAGAGGCTGTAAGTCTCATCCGTAGCATGCAGGAAAAGAAGAGCCGTTCAAAAAAGAAATAATCAAGGCTAGCCAAAGGCTATAAAGGGAATCATCCACTGGATGATTCCTTTTTTATTTTTCACTAAAATGCACGTGGCATCTGCTAATTTCTTTTATAGGAGCTTATAGGTGTGCAATCAAGAATACTTTATTGTTCCAGATGCTGGGCCACGGATGTGGTGAAAATACGTTCGCAGCTAATGCGGTGATCGTACACCCAAAGGACCATATCTGCGAGTACTAGGGCTGCTATAGAGCCTAGGCCTGCTATACCTGCAAGGAGGTCGTTGTAGGCTGTCAAGAAGGGCATACTGAGGCCTAAAAGTGCATTCAAGGTACCGTGGAAGATAGCAGCGGTAATCACCGAACGAGATTTGATGCGGATATAGGTAATTATTGGGCTACAGGAAATACAGAACAAGACCATCATGGCCACACCGGCAACAGGATGATTGGGATAGTTATGACCCAAAAGAATGATGGGAGCATGCCACAGTCCCCATATAACACCGGTAAGCAAAGTGGCTTTTAGGAAAGACTCATCCTTTATCTGCTCGAGAAGAAAACCGCGCCATCCGCACTCTTCTCCAAAAGCAAACAAGGCATTGATGGTGACTCCAGCAAAAAGACCGCTAACGAGGGCGATTGCCACCAGGCCTGTGGCATTAGTACGAATACCACTTTCTGCCATCTGCACTAGGGCTTGTTGCACTAAGGGAGTATCATTAGAGAACTGAGAGCCTGGCATGATAATGTTGAATCCCATGGCAACCAGGGCTAAGATAGGGACGATGAGCCATCCGATGAACCACCAACGGTTGATTTTCCATGATAAACCTATGGATCTAAAAATAGGTTCGTGGGTTATGAACCGTACGATGATCACGGAGATCATAGGCGCTAACATACAGAAAGAGGCCATCGCCATTCCGACTGCACTATTGTATTGTGCCCCACTTACCTTGAAAACGAGAGCTGTAAGGAACACAATGGTAAAGGCAATGAAGAGAAAGAGGTTTCTTTTTTTCTGTGGATTCATAAAGAAATAATTTGTTTATTATCTGTGTGGTGAATATAAATTTATATTTTTTAACGATGAATATGCGATTTTATTGCACACATGACAAGTTTTACAAGCAAAGGAGACTGCAACAGAAACGAACCTTTGTATATGGACAACATTTCTTAATAATATATAATGTATCAATAATAATATTTTATTGACATATCGCTTTTTTTTGTATTTTTGTATTCTACATATACTGAAACGGTATATGTTAATTGTTTTGATAATAATAGAATAACTAATATAGTATGCAATCGGAAAACGAAAAAATTACTCGTGTTGATATCGAGACGACGATGAAGACCGCTTATATCGACTATGCAATGTCGGTAATTGTGGCCCGTGCGCTTCCCGATGTACGTGACGGTTTGAAACCTGTTCACCGCCGAATACTATTCTCAATGAATGAGAATGGAATTCTCTACAACACTCCCACTAAGAAATCGGCCCGTATCGTCGGTGATGTGCTAGGAAAGTACCATCCCCACGGAGACTCGTCGGTATATGGTGCGCTAGTTCGTTTGGCTCAGGATTGGGCTATGCGTTATCCGCTAGTTGATGGCCAAGGAAACTTTGGCTCTATCGATGGTGACGGCGCTGCAGCTATGCGTTACACCGAGGCTCGTCTAAAACAGATAGCCAATGAGATGATGGCAGATATCGACAAGAACACTGTGGATATGATGCCTACTTACGATAATGAGGGCGAAGAACCAACTGTTCTTCCAGCCAAGATACCCAATCTACTTATCAACGGTTCAAATGGTATTGCCGTAGGCATGGCTACCAATATGCCAACCCACAACCTCCGCGAGGTGATGGATGGATGCGTGGCTTACATCGACAACAACGCTATTACTATCGAAGAACTAATGCAGTATGTAAAGGCTCCCGATTTCCCGCTGGGAGGCATTATCTATGGCTACAACGGTGTGCGTGATGCTTATATGACGGGGCGTGGCTCCGTGATACTACGTGCAGACACATCTATCGAGACCGACAACAAAGGCCGTAATATGATCGTGGCACATTCTGTACCCTACAATGTGAACAAGGCCGAAATGATCAAAAAGCAGGCTCAACTTGTCAACGATAAGAAGATTGAGGGCATCACCGATATTCGCGACGAGAGCGACAAAGACGGTATCCGAGTGGTTTATTATCTGCGTCACGACGTGGTACCCAATGTGATCCTCAACAAGCTGTTCCAGTACTCTGAACTCCAGTCGAGCTTTGCAGTAAACAACATCGCCTTGGTAAAAGGCCGTCCCATGCTGCTCAATCTGAAACAACTTATCGAAAACTTTGTGGACCATCGTATCGAAGTGGTGACTCGTCGTACCCGTTTCGAGATGGAGGAAGCCGAAAAACGTGCCCACATACTCCAAGGTTTGCTCAAAGCCCTCGATATTATCGACGAAATCATCGCCCTTATTCGTGGTTCACAAACGGTAGATATCGCTCGTCAAGGCTTGATGGACCAGTATGGTTTTTCGGAGCTGCAAGCTCGTGCTATTGTGGAGATGCGTCTGCGTCAGCTCGCCGGCATGGAACGCCAGAAACTGCAAGATGAATATGATGAAAAGATGGCGTTCATAGAGCATTGCAAAGAGATTCTTGGCGATCATAATGTGTTGATGGGTGTAATTAAGAATGAACTGATAGAAATTCGCGACAAATATGGCGATGACCGTCGCACGGAAATCAACTACAAAGGTGGCAACTTCCGTATCGAGGATATGATCCCAGATTCCAAAGTGGTGATTACCATCAGCCATATGGGCTATATTAAGCGAACGCTACTCTCCGAATATCGTGCACAGACGCGTGGTGGCGTAGGCTCGAAAGGCAGCTCGCTGCGTAGCGAAGATTTTGTGGAGCATATCTTTATGGCTACCAACCACAATTATATTCTCTTGTTTACTGAGAAAGGCCGCTGCTACTGGATGCGAGCTTTCGATATTCCCGAAGGCGAGAAGAACACGAAGGGACGTGCCATCCTCAATCTAATCAACATTGAACCCGACGACAAAGTAAAGGCATACGTCAATGTAACTTCGCTTAAGGAAGAGGATTATATCAACAATCATTATATCGTGCTTTGTACCAAGCAAGGTATCGTAAAGAAAACTTCGCTCGAGGCATACTCTCGTCCTCGTGCCAACGGTATCATTGCTATCAATATCCGTGAAGATGACGAACTGCTTGAAGCTCGTCTCACTACAGGTACCTCGGAACTGCTTATTGCCAAAAAGGGTGGCAAAGTAGTGCGTTGCAACGAAGAGGAGTTCCGTGCAATGGGACGTAACGCTTCAGGTGTAAAAGGTGTGACTATTGAAGACAAAGACGACTACGTGGTTAGTATGCTTTGTATCGATAATCCTGACGATACGATCATGGTTGTATCCGAAAACGGCTACGGCAAACGCTCTGGGCTGGACGATTATCGCGTTACCCACCGCGGTGGCAAGGGGGTGAAGACACTTCAGATTACAGAAAAGACAGGTAAACTGGTGGCTGTGACCAATGTGAACGACAACAATGATCTGATGATCATCAACCGTTCTGGTGTGGCTATCCGTATGGGTGTGGCCGAACTGCGTGTGTTGGGACGAAATACTCAGGGTGTTAAACTTATCAACCTTCGTGGCAAAGACACAATCGCGTCAATCACCAAGGTGGATGCCGAACCATTGCCGGATGAGAGCGAAGAGTCAACAATGGATAGGGCTGAAACTGATGAAACCATTGTTCCCAATGAGCAAGTGATCGAGGACATTCAGACTGACATAGATTCCGACGAAACTGGTACCGACGATTCTAACACTGACGAGAACAGTAATGATTAAAAACTCTTAATACTGCAATATTCCTATATTGGCTTGTACTAATATCTAAAAAAGTAATAAGCCTTTATTCCAATAGAAACGAGCTAAGTAAAAGAAAACAAAATAATAATTTAATAGACTAAAATCATGAAAAAACTGACAGTTGTCATGGCACTCGTAGCCATGTGTTTATCCGCAGGAGCTCAGTCACTCAACCTTAGCAGTGCCTACGAAGCTCAAAACCGTGGCTATCTCAAAAAAGCCAAAGGTTATATTGACCAAGCTGCCGTGCATGAACAAACCAAAGCCGAACCTCAGACTTGGTTCTATAGCACTCTTATCTATTGCAAGATTGGTGGTGAAATCAAAAACAACACCAAGCAAGGAAAAGAACTCAAGACCCTCGCCAGCGATTGGTATCGTACCGCTTACCAATCTGTATTGAACTGGAAACAGTTTGATAAGAGTGGCGAATACACTCAGAAGATTACACCTTTCTTCGCCTATATCGCCAATACTTATTATGATATGGCGAACGAAAGCTATCGCAAGGGTGAATACCAGAACGCCATCTCTTTCTGCGATACGGCTATTCAGATGTTCAACATGGATCCTCAGAGCAAAACCAATACTCAGATAACCAACTATCTGGCTGGTGTAGCTGCCACCGCTCTAAATGACAACGGCCTTGTGAAGAAATACTTCAATCCTCTGGTATCCGGTCGTTACAACAATGACTACGTTTACACTACTCTCTTCAACATTTATAGCAAAGAGGGTGACACTACCGCCGCTGTTAAGATTGCTCACACTTATCGTAAGAACTTCCCCGATAGCCTCCAAGCCGACCAACTTATGGCTAAGGCATACCTCTTCAATGGCAACATGGAGAAAGCTCAGGAATGCTTGATGGCAGCTCTCGACAAACAGAAAAACAACCCTGCTGCACAGGCAGTTCTCCTTAGCGGTATCGCTACAATTTTCTCCGACAAAGATCAGGCAGGCTACGACTATGACAAAGCTTCCGAGTACTTCCAGAAATCTTTAGCTATCGATGCTAAACAGTTTAATGCTAACTATGGTCTTGCATCGCTTATCTACAACCGCGCTATTGACAAACTGTCCGCAGCTAATGAGGTTGACCCCAACGACGAGACAGGTCTCTATGACAAGCTCTTTGGTGAGTCGAAAGAATACTTCGGTCTAGCTACCCAGTATTTCGTAAATGCCATTGCTTTCATCGATGCTCTCGATACTAAAGGCCAGGAGATGAATATCAATAATCTCTCCAACTGCCTCTACGCACTTCGCAACATCTACCTCCGTACCGAGAAGACTGAGGAATACAAAGCTATCAATGAGCGTTACAACCAACTTCAGAAAAAACAGTAGGTACAACTGATTCCTAAATAACAAACTACTGCTTGATTCATATCGGGCAGTAGTTTTTTTTATGATTATTCGTACGTACGTGATTGCTTGATTATACCATTGTCATTTGTGCTTTTTGAACATGAACATAACGGATATAATGAGTTTTGGTTTAATTTAGTGATGATAATTACACACACTAGTAAGGAAACTTGACACCCTTCTACTGGTTTCCCTTTTTGTTTGCTACATTGCGCAATCTTCTCAGGAACAATATCGAAGTCCTCTGAACTTTTTCATCTTGTTGGCATATCAATTATTTTGCTACACTTCAAGTGGGAACTTGCAGGCAAAATACTCAAATGGTCGCCGAACTTTTTCGTCCTCAGTTACATAGACCGCTATACTCCCTCGTATCAACACCCAAATATCTCAACAATTTAAAGCAAAATCGTACCAATATATTTTTTATCATCACTAATCATATTTTAATCTACACGACCCACATTTTATTAGCAGTGTTCCATTTCATAGTCGAGCCTTTACCCTGGTACTGCTGGATACCAAGAACAAAGGTTTGAGTCCTACACTTTAAAGTTGCTGCTGTGAATATGCATGTGGGGGTGTATTTCACATTAGCCTAATATAATAGATTAGTACTAGTGCGATTACATATTTTGCCTTCGGCGTAACGCGGATTTTCGTAAATTAAACGTAAATTTTCGCAAATACTTTTTGGGTTAAATTATTCATCATGTACAAGATAATGCATTTACGATAATTTATGGCACATTCATGATAATTGGCTCCACGTTGGTCGCCGACCTCAGTTTACGTTTTAGCGAAGCGATATAATCAAATCAAAAAATGTATTACACGCTATAAATATTTAATTCACAGCAATATACAGCCATTTAGTAAAATTTATCGCATCAGCACTATATATAGATCAACAATGCCAAGAACACAGCACAAACAATTAACTTTAATATTTTTGAACACAAATATGCGTATCGTATTGTGTTTCAAATTAGCCAAGTATAACTCAAGATTACCCTCCGGGGTTATGAGTTGTAGTAGGGTAGGGGACGTTAAACGCTGCCCCCAACGCCAATACTCGTTGATAATAGGCACTCAGACATATCTTTACCTGGACTTACCGTAAGCAGCTGAGCACTATGATGATGTCCTCGTTTCCACCGATGTCAATCATAGAATCGGCCGAAATACGTCTAAAAAAGTTCGATATACAAAAGGCGCCGACCATCAGAGTCGGCGCCTTTTAAGAGGTTGATCAATTAAAAATATAATATTGATCCTTGAGATGCCGTACTGTGAAGCTAACCTTGATCGTCCTTTCGGCATGGGGAGCAAGTTTGAGCTCCCATCGGATGGTACCTGTTTTTTCGTCAAGTTCGCCACCATCGGTCTGAATGTTGAGGACCTTTACATCTACAGACGAAGAAAGGGGAATCTGATCTTTAAGTGAAAGGGTTACATCTTCGTCTTTAGTGTTCTTGACTTGCAATGTGATAGTGATATATTCGTCGATTTCCTTCGATAGGGGACCCGTTTTGTCGGGAGAAGAACGCAGCACTTTGCGTAGCACCTTCACATTTTTATCGTCGCCGATGGAGAAACGCATAGTGTCGGCAGCAGTAGCAGTTGAAACTTGCGACATCGACACAAAGCGGTTGTTCAGGTAAATGTTGCAAGGCACTTCGAGCAAAGCGAGGTCTTCCCAATCGGGTAGTAGTGCTGTATAGTAGATAGTTGTGCCATATTTAGGAGTGGCATAACGGGAGAAGTCTGCCTTGGTCGTATCGTTGATAAGCTGAATGATCTGTTCTTTTTCGCCAGAAGCAATAGTCTGAGGATTCATGAGCGTGTATTCACGACCCAGCGTAAGGTCTTGTACAGCGCTAGGCGCTACTGCATCTTCTTCGACAGCAACCATTTTTACCATTCCAGATTCGCCACGAGCGGTACGAGCAACGGTATTGGCTTCCATTTTACTGTAATGAACAGCGTTGGTAGCCTGCTGCAGAAAGACAGGGCTTAGTTCCGGATCGTAGCCAATGTAAGAAGCCATAGTGGTAGAGAAAACGATCGGACAGTCTTTCCAATGCTCGCCCGAACGCTGACTGACACTATTTTTGAGAATAAAGACAGCATGATGAGCTTTCTCGTCGAACATCACATCGTAGGAATATTGAGAGCTAATGGAGCGTACTTGATAATTGTACTCTATCTTAGCATTATTCATGGGACGAGCGGCGTAGATAGTGACAACAATATTGTTCTGTGTGTTGGAACAAGTAGGTCCACCAGTATGCTTGTTTAGCAGCTGTTCTATCTCGCTGTTCACACTGCGCTGCTGATAAGAAAGATCGGCAAGCTGTTTTTCCGTCTTGTTCCACTCTATGATGTTTCTCTTCACTTCGTTGGATTGGTATTTGAACTGAGCATCAAGGCGTTCTATGGTGTCGAAGTCGGAGGTCTTCTGCAGCGCTTTGATATTATTTAGTGCCTGACGTTGTTGGCGGAGCACATTCTGCTGCCCTTCTAGCACTTTAATCTGGAGCTTGATATCGTCCAGTTTGTCGCTCAACGAAAGATATTTGTTGTAAACATCACTAGTCAGGATATGCGACAGCGTGACTTTGACAGGCACCGACATAGACTGACAGTACATGGAACTGACATACCACTGGTTGGATGTAGCAAAATGAACGGCATTGGTGTTGACCTCGGTAGAATTGCCCGTGATGACAAACTTGTTCTCACCTTGTTTCAGATTGACGGTGATGCTTTTCTCAACCAAGGCGGCATTGGGATAGATAGTAACTTTTTCTATCTTGCCAGGCACTTCGGTCTGCGCCCAAACGGTAGCCATCAAACTGGCCATCATGAGAATTGAAAATGTTTTTTTCATATTGATTAGTATAAAGAGATTATTCTTGGTAATGATATGAATATAGCTTAGGCAATTAAATCATCATCTAGAACATGGATTCATTTTCGGCCGAATCATCATCATTCATCCTAGAAGGGAATATCTGCGATCCGCCTTGGGAGTTACTGCTGTCGAACCCTTGGTTGGCACTCATGGCAGACATCATGAAATCGCCACCGCCCTCGTTGATATCGTCAAAGTTGTCGAACTTGGCAAACTCGCTGATGAAACGCAGTCGCACAGTGCCCGTAGCACCCGAACGATGCTTTGCAAGGATAATGTTTGCCACGCCTTTGGTGGAACGGTTGTCGTCGTCAACATCTTGTCCGTAGTATTCGGGACGATGGATAAAGGTCACAATATCGGCATCCTGCTCGATGGCACCCGACTCACGAAGGTCGGAGAGCACAGGCACACGGCTGCCACCACGGGTCTCTACAGCACGGCTAAGTTGCGAAAGGGCCAGGATGGGCACACGAAGTTCCTTTGACAAGGCTTTAAGCTGACGCGATATATAGCTGATTTCCTGCTCACGGTTGCCGCCTTTGCTACTATCACCCGAACCTTGCATAAGCTGCAGGTAGTCGATGAAAATCATCTTGATATCATGCTGCTGCTTCATACGGCGGCACTTGGCACGAAGCTCGAACACGGTGAGGGCAGAAGTTTCGTCGATAAGTATTGGTGCATCGGCAAGTACGGAAGCGCCGTGCATGAGCTGGCCTTTTTCGTATTCGGTGAGACCTTCGCCACGCTTCAGTTTGTCGCCAGGTATGCCGGCTTCGGCCGAGATAAGACGCATACAGAGCTCCTCGGCCGTCATTTCAAGGGTAAAGAAAGCCACAGGCATCTTAAATTCCACAGCCATGTTGCGTGCTATCGACAAGGCAAAAGCAGTCTTACCCATAGCAGGACGAGCAGCCAAGATAAGAAGGGTGCCAGGATGGAAACCAGCGGTCATACGGTCAAGATCGATAAAACCAGTGGCAAGCCCCGTAAGCTCGCTGTCGTTTTGCTGAGAGTTCTGAATCTGCTCCAAAGCTGCATGCACCACATTGTCCATGGTTCGATATTCCGAACGGAAATTGTTGTCGTTGATATCCATCAAGCGCGACTCAGTCTTGTCGAGCAGAGTGATGACATCGGTGGTCTCGTCGTAGGCTTCAGTAAGAGTCTCGGTAGATACTCTGATGAGCTCTCGCTGAATGAACTTCTCGCTGAGAATACGAACATGGTATTCAATATGTGCTGCCGACGCCACATGGCTAGTGAGTTCAGAAACATAATAGGCACCACCGGCTTCAGCCAACTGGCCGGATTTAGTGAGGGCCTCCACAACAGTGAGGATATCCACCTGCTGAGAGTTCTCGAAAAGATGAAGGATAGCACTGAATATGATTTGGTGCTCTTGCTTGTAGAAATATTCTACATGTATCTGCTCAATTGAATTGTTGAGGGCATCTTGATCGAGCATCAAAGACCCTAATACAGCTGCTTCTAGTTCGATATTTTGAGGAGGCACCTTGCCATTAATGGCAAACGCCGCATCATAACTGATTCTATCTTTTCTTTTTGACTGAGTTCTTCCTATTGTTTCCATGATTTGCAAAAATACACAGATTTTAGGTTCTAGCAAAAAATAAATCAATAGCAACAAGTGTTGTCCGCAAACATCAGTTCCGCCATTCATCATCACAGGATACCAGTGGAGTCAAATTACCAAAATATCATTCCAATTCAGACAAGAGGTTTTGGATAGTATTGAATACAACAATATAAATAGAATAATACATTATTATATAGAGGTCACCATCGACAGCCCATCAGCCAAAGACTTTCTTCGCATCTATCGCACCAAAGAGTACACCGTGAAGCAAAGTTCGTCATATCAAGCCATGAAACCGTCGTATCATGCCAT
The DNA here is from genome assembly GCA_045639845.1 of Bacteroidales bacterium. Classification (GTDB taxonomy): domain Bacteria; phylum Bacteroidota; class Bacteroidia; order Bacteroidales; family P3; genus Colimorpha. The sequence continues at coordinate 15,868 of JAZUDW010000094.1, read as the reverse complement.
GAAATGATCATATCAAGCCATGATATCATCATTTCATGCTGCATAATGCCTGTAAGTAAAGGCTGTGCAAGCCATAGAAGCAAGCTTCTACAACTCACACACAATGCTGCGACAACTACAAACTGATGGCACTATCGCAATAACCGAATACACAAACCACACTTCGACCAATCTCCAACAAGCCATCCACACGCCACCCTCACAACATGAAACCACGTGTTTTGGGCAAACTATAAAATTATCATTGTATCGAATGATCCGTTTTGCACAACAAAATGCCAACAGCATTAATAACAATTGTATATCAACAGATTAACCTCATAACACAAACAGCACAAACGCAACCAACCGTTTAATATTCAATACAATACAAACAAACACAAGGGTAGGGGAGATGATTCAAAAACGAAAAACACAAAAAAAAATGGATGTACATAGGCCAAACATCATCTAAAGCAGGGTATCCATACAAAAAAATGCATCAGTTATACCTTTATATCTCAACAATATAAATCAAGAAGATGCTTTTTTTTGAAAAAAAACTTTAGTATATCAAAAAATATTACTATTTTTGCAACCGATTTCAAGAGACAACGAAATCCCTGAACAATAAAAACGCCACATTCGTCTAGCTGGTCCAGGACACGACACTCTCACTGTCGAGATCAGGGGTTCGAATCCCCTATGTGGTACAAATACAGCCTTCTAATTAGAAGGCTTTTTTGTTATCATTAATCTGTGCGCTTCAACTATGAATATCAAACTTTTTTCTTTGCTTCTGGCCTCGGTCTTGATTCTTTCTTGTCAACAGCACTACAATGATGTAGATGTGACTACCATTACAAACGATCCACTAGATTCGGCAACCGACAACATCGATGAATACCTTAACGACCAGCAACAGCCGATGATCGTATTCAAAGACACTTTCTATGATGCATACTGGGAAGAAGTAGAGGATTAGCAACTTTTGGTGTCGCCAGTCACTTTGATTGCTACGAATTGATTGGATGCAATATTCTTCAAATCCTAGCTATTTTTGTAATCAAATAGTTTGTAGAATCAAACAATACGTGCTGACAATAACAAAAATGACTTTCATGCATGGCATAGCATCAGATATGTTGCAAGACACTGCCTTGTGCTTCTAGAACGGCTCAATACTGCACAAACCAAGCTAAAATTCTCATTAATTATCATTAAAGCACTCCCCCAAAACAATGTCAGTTATGTTAAGTAGATAAAACAGAAAAAGCGTGACTACTATCTTAAACGGATGATAAGGTCACGCTTATTTTTACTGCAGTCGATGAAGAACTATTCGCGGAATAGCATGTGACAGTTCACAGAGATGCCTCTATCGGTTCTCGTTCTGAACCAAGCTTGATTTTCTTCAATCTTTGTGTCAATATAGTATTCCTCATCAGGACGAGTCTCACGCAGATAATTAACATCAACACTCAACGGTCCTTTCTCTAACAAATCCGAAGGAATTTTGTTTATGAACCAACGAAGGTACTCGGCATTGTTTACGTGCTGAGCTTTGTCAATAGACGAAAATTCTACCGCGGAATGATACGACTCACACTCGTCGATATCGCTTGGCATATCAACCTTCACAGCATCGAAATTCAAAGCCCGCTCTTCGTGTGTGGTATAACATTTCATCTCCTCTTGATGACGGCACACTCTTCTGGTTTTGAGATCCATCACCACCCAAGTTGACGTACAAGCCAACAGTATTTCGCCCATCTTGCTAATAATCTGAAAGTCTCGATGAGCTATAAGGCTGTCGCTACCTCTACTCCACGTGCGCAGCTTTACCTCTTCGTCTAATCTGGGGAAACGCCCGACAAAACGATACGACACTTTTGAAAGTACCCACACTCTACCCTTCTCCAACAGTGTTTGAAAGCCAGAGCCTACAGCATTGCTGTGCAACTCAGCCACTTCCTGAAACAACTGGGCCGTGGCTGGAATAGAGAGACGATAAAAACGATCACATAAATGGGTATAAATATAAAAAGGTGTTTCGTAAACTGGAAGTATCATCGCTTAATGGTTTTATACACTTAAATTGCAAAGTCACCACCCAGGTGACCCCTTAGGCCATACATTTTTTCAAGAAAGGCAAAACAATCGCATGGCTCCAAATCAAGGACTGACAACCTCATGGTGGTATGCATGGATTATTGTCAGTCCTATTATTATTCTAACGCAGATGCTGATTCTGATAGTCCGACAACAAAGAGAACATCATGCAGACTACAGATGCGTTGCTCTTTACATACGGTCTGGCACTTCGATACCGAGAATCATCATAGTATTCTTCAACGTCTGAGCCACAATAGAACAGAGATGTATGCGGAAAATCATCGTGTCACGGTTGGACTCACGAAGAATAGGAGTATCTTGGTAGAAGCTATTGAATGCTTTAGCAAGGTCGAAAGCATAGTTGGCTATCATAGCAGGACTGTAAGCACCGGCAGCCTGGGCAATGGTAGAAGGCAGATCGTGCAGCAGCTTAATAACATCACGTTCCTTGTCGTTGAGCTTGCCTTCGGCAGGAGCTATCCCCTCCCCTGCTGCAATCACCACATTCTGTTCCATCTCGGCTTTGCGGATGATAGAACGGATACGAGCATGAGTGTACTGGATAAAGGGACCAGTGTTGCCATTGAAGTCAATACTCTCGGCAGGATTGAAGAGCATAGTCTTCGTAGGATCCACTTTGAGAATAAAGTATTTCAATGCGCCGAGTGCCAACATATGATATAGTTGCTGCTGTTGTTCGGGAGAAAGGTCATTGTTCTTTCCATGCTCCTTGCTCATCTCAGCTGCAGTTTGTTCCATTTCAGCCATCAAGTCGTCGGCATCAACAACAGTGCCTTCGCGAGATTTCATCTTGCCGTTGGGCAATTCTACCATGCCATACGAAAGGTGGTAAACCTTGTCTGCCCAGTCGAAGCCCAGACGGCCAAGGATAATCTTCAACACTTGGAAATGATAGTCTTGCTCGTTGCCCACCACATACATCAACTGTTCGGCGCCGAAGTCATTGTGACGAAGCAAAGCTGTACCCAAGTCTTGTGTCATATATACAGAGGTGCCATCTTTGCGGAGCAACACCTTATGGTCGAGACCAGCGTCGGTGAGGTCGGCACACACAGCACCATCGTCGCGACGATAGAGCACACCAGAATCCAAACCTTTCTGTACAAGTTCTTTTCCAAGCATATAGGTGTTCGACTCGTAGTAGATCTTGTCGAAACCAACACCCATCTTCTTATAGGTGGCATCGAAACCTGCATACACCCAGCTATTCATCTTCTCCCAAAGATCACGAACCTCTTTGTCACCTTCTTCCCAACGTTTCAGCATCGACTGTGCTTCAAGCAATAAAGGAGCTTGTTTTTTGGCTTCTTCTTCGTCCACGCCCTGTTCAACCAACTCTTTAATCTCAGCTTTGTAATGCTTATCGAACTCAACATAGTACTTACCCACCAGATGGTCGCCCTTCATACCGCTGGTTTCGGGAGTCTCGCCATTACCGAAGCGTAGCCATGCCAACATGGACTTGCAGATATGAATACCTCGGTCGTTGACCAGATTGACCATCTTCACATTGTTGCCATTGGCCTTGAGCAGCTGCGACACCGACCATCCAAGAAGATTGTTGCGTACATGGCCCAAATGCAAGGGCTTGTTGGTATTTGGCGAGGAATATTCCACCACGATAGGAGCATCGCCTGCATTGGCTTCTTTAAGACCGTAACGCTCCACGCCAACAGTCTTTCCAACGAAGTCGATCCAATAATTGTCGGCAATTACAAAATTGAGAAAGCCTTTCACTACATTGAACGAGGCTACTTGGGGACAGAGCGCTGCTACCGCCTCACCTACCTCTTTGCCCACCATATCAGGTGCTTTGCGGGCTTGCTTAACAAAGGGGAAGACAACAAAGGTGAAGTCGCCCTCGAAGTTTTTACTTGTACTCTGTAATACAATACTTTCTACAGCAACGTCGATCGTATAGAGATTATGCAACGATTCGGCAATGCTTTGTTTCAATAACGATTCAATCATATCTTAATTATTTTTCATTCATATAAAAAGGAGTAACCTAACTACCGGACTGAGATACTATTTAATTGCGGAACAGCGGGATTGTAGGTGTTGTGGTCTGTCTTTGATTTTGCTGCCAAGGCGGACTCACCAAGAATCCACTACCGGGACGAGGTGTGATATCGTAGTGCAGCTTACCTTCGGGATTGATAAGTATAAAGGTAGGATAACTAACCACGCGGAAATTATTCAGCAACTCATAATTGTTATTGAAATGCAACCATGTCCAATTGTAACGATCTCCATGTTTTGAGTTTTTCAGGAAATGATACATCTTTTGAAATTCACGGTCGCATACGATGGTCACAAACTCGACATTGTCATTTCTACTATAGATCTGATCCTTGAAGTGAGCCATAGTCTCAATCTCGCTCCGCGAATTGGGATCACCAACACGAACGAACGACAGATAGATCCACTTGCCGTTGAAAGAATCGAGTGACACAAGTTCTTTGTTTACATTAGGCAAAGAGAATGACTTCACTTCAGAGCCAGCTACCGTACGCTGAAAACCATCGACCAGATTCTTTACTATAGGTTTATGCTCAGCAAATTTGGTTCGCTGGCCAATACGCTCAATCATTTTCACAACCGACTCACTGTCGTAATAGTGGAAATTATGGTAGGCTTCTTTCAACGCTAACAAGGCAGCCAACTCTCGTACCTGCTCGTGACGAAGAAGAGGATCCACACCCAATGAATCGATAAAGGTATTCAGATCCATATTGTAAACCCAATGAGCCAGACGGCGAACAGAGATATCTTTGGTTCCTTTTGAAATAGCATTGGAATAGAGTGCAACGAACAGAGACATGTAATTCTCGTCATATACCAAGACAGGATGACCCTGGATATACTTATTATAAATGTTGCGGCGTGTCTCAAATTTCATATTCATCTTCATTTCTGCCAGCTGGTACACTTTGTAACGGTTGAAGAAATCACACCCTTCCACATCGGGACACTGTTTGTTTACATACAGCACCAGACTGTCGAAATAACGCTTCTGAGGACGATAGCGATAGTCAAAATAAACCTTATGACTTGCAATGTAATCGTTCACAGAGCGATCAAACTTATCAATCAAAGCATTTATATCGTTTTTGGGAAGATTCAAAAACTCAATTGGCAAGGCCACAGGGTCTAGATATACATTCTTTGCCTCATCGATGTTCCAGTCGAAACGAGGGATATAAATATTATAATCACGGCCCGGTTCTACGTAAAAGGATTGAGAATAATTGTCAATCTGAACAAACACTAAGGTTGGATAGTTGGCATAGCACTGCAAGGTGAACGACTGTTCATTGTCGATAGTCTGTTCATCAAGCATCACCTCATAGCATGAGATTTTGTCGGAATACTTATACAATTGAATAGTTTTACCCGAACCATTCACAGTAGTGCCTTTGATGGTGATATTCTTTTGAGCATCAACAATGTTTGCAAAACACATCAACATCATTATCGACAGCAAAAAGCGTTTCATATGCCTAATTATTAAATATTTTTAAAATGCAAAAATACATAAAAAAAAACATACAACGCCCATACGGCATCCTTTTTTTTCAACAGCATAACGTGAAAACAGCCCCCTGCCCTACTATCGATGCACATTCGCCATAGGCTAGTCAACGTGCAGTCGGTACTATCAGCCCCTCTTAGACCTAAGGGCACACACTCATTAAGGGCTCTAGGCAATAGAGCCTACCACATTCACCAACCATGCCATAAGCCATGCCAACAGCATGGAATGAAACACTACGAACCAAGCCCAACGCTTACCAACTTCTCTTCGCAAAGTAGCTATGGTTGCTATGCACGGAAAGTAGAGCAACACAAACACCATGAACCCATAAGCTACCAATGGTGAAAAGTTGGATGTCTGCTTAAGCGAATCAACAAGTTTGCCGTCGCTATCGCCATCAACATCATCTACATGATACAAGATACCCATAGTGCTGACAATGGCTTCTTTGGCCGGAAGGCCGGTCAATATACACACATTCAAACGCCAGTCAAACCCCAATGGTCGCATCACCGGTTCTATAAATTTTCCGATCATAGCCAGATAGCTGTTCTCATTTTGAATGTAACGACATTCTGCCTTCAAATCATTCACAAGAACGTATTTTTCATCATCTGTCAACTCACCGTTACTCTGTACGTTGGCAATCTGCTCTTCAAGTGGCAGTACAAGATCTTTGTTTCTAGGAAAGAACTCCAGTGTCCATATGATAATAGATGCCCAGAGTATCACAGTGGCGATTTTTTGAAGATAGTCGGAAGTACGTTCCCATATTGTACCCCACACATTTCTCCAAGTGGGTTGGCGGAAACCAGGGAGCTCGCTAACGAAATCGTCTTGCTGCTTACGGAACCACTTCGTATGCTTCATCACCAAAGCAAAGAGAATACTCAAAGCCACCCCTAACACATACAACGACATCATGACCAATGCCTGGTAGCGCGGATCGAAGAATGCACTCACCAACAACATATACACCGGCAGTCGTGCCGAACACGACATGAAGGGTATCATAAGCATCGTAAGCATCCTATCCTTGACATCGTCTATATTGCGAGCAGCCATGATAGCCGGCACATTACATCCAAAACCGATGAGCATTGGGATGAAAGACCTACCATGCAGCCCTACCCTATGCATGATCTTGTCCATCAAAAAGGCTGCACGCGACATATAACCGCTCTCCTCCATCATTGCAATGAAGAAGAACATTATCATTATCTGAGGAACAAAAGCCAGCACAGCACCTACTCCTTGCACAACGCCATCAACAAAAAGCGATGTAAACCAGCCATTGGGCAACGTTCCGTTGAGCCACGAACACAGAGCATCGACCAACGAGGCTATCCAGTCTTGGGGATAAGCACCAATAGCAAAAGTACATTGGAAAACACAAAAAAGAACGGCAATCAATATCGGGAAACCCGACCATGGTGTGGTCAACACTTTGTCGATACGTTGAGAGAGTGTATGGTCTGTATCGTTCTTACTATGGACCAATGTGTCGGTTAGTGCTCCTGTCACAAAACCTTGGCGAGCATTGTTTATCAAAACTGCTGGTTGAATACCATTGTTGAATATCAGGGAGCTTCTGTTCATTTCCATTACACTCCTTATTGATTCCAGATGCTTCGACTGTTGCAGCTTAGGAAGATACGAATAGGGGTCTTCCAGAAGATGAATAGCCAGATGGCGTGTATTGAAACGCTCGCACAGTTCTGGTTCGTTCAACAACGCAGTCTCTACATTATCGATAGCTCGTTCCAGTTCGTTGCCATAGATCACATGCGTGTGGCGGGTAGCACCTTTCTCATTAACATGAGCAGCCACCACATCGTTGATCACTTCGTTCAGACCTTTCCCACTGCACGAATCTGTAGGTACTACACGAAAACCCAACAGCATACCCAAACGATTATAGTCCAGATCATGGTCTGTAGCAAGCAGGTCGTCATAGTGATTTAGCGCCATAACGATCTTTAAATGCATATCTATGAGGTGGGTAGCCTTTATTAAACTCTGCTCTATCTCAAGGGCATCTATTACCATCACTGCAACATCGGGACGTACTTCCGACAACGTTTCTATATCCTCTACCTCGATCCAATCAATCTCAAATTGTTCAGTAGTATTCAATCCACGAACACTCTCACAAAAGGATTTCTGGCCATGATGGCCATCCCCAACAACAGCCACACTTATCCTATTATTATTAATATCATGCACTTGCATAAATACAGCTCAATTGTTATTTATTGCAAAATTACAACCAATACACGCACCCTGCAATCACTATTAGTAGTGATTTTACTCCTTTGAAACCATAAACAGCATCTTGACTATATGCACAAAAAAAAGAAGGAACCTTTTATTGATTCCTTCTTCTTAGTGACTCCCGCGGGATTCAAACCCACAACCTTCTGATCCGTAGTCAGATGCTCTATTCAGTTGAGCTAGGGAGCCATCATGTTAATAATCTTTATACAAAATGAATAAGAACCGATGACTAATTCTTTTTCTTTTTGTGACTCCCGCGGGATTCAAACCCACAACCTTCTGATCCGTAGTCAGATGCTCTATTCAGTTGAGCTAGGGAGCCATCTTATCAAAACGCCATATCTTTCCGTTTTGCGAGTGCAAAGATACAACAAAAATTCAAACCGAACAAATATTTTTTTATCGTCGCCACTTATTACAAACCTAAATATCTTATAATCTTATATATATAACATAAATTATTTTCACCTAACGCCCTTGCACACGTGAGTAAAAACCTCATATTTATCTACAAATATCAATTTTTCGGGGTATAACCATACACCTTTTTATAGAGTATATCCTTAACATCCTCAAATTCACCATCATCCAACTCATATTTGGACATAACGATCATCGGTACAGCCAATCCTTTACCATTGTAGTTGGGTTGCCAATACTCCTGTGGATTGCGGGTGAACCCCATATCTCCGTAAAACTCTAAACGACGTTCTGCCGTTTCGGTATTTGGCATTTCTATCTCCAACACCACCTGGTTTGAATGCTGAGCCATGAAGTTCAAAAAAACAGCACGCCCCAACCCTTGGCCTCGAAATTCTTTGGCCACAGCAAAGTGCTCGATATAGGTGAACTCCTCAAAAGTCCAATAAGAGAGAATACCTATCGGCTCGTCATCGTCGATAGTAGCCACCAGGAAATGGAAGTTGGCAGCATCACGGTCTTTAAGCTTAGAAAACGGAGGGCGCTCTTCATCGGGAAATGCCGATTCGAAGAGCTCTTTAGCAAAATGATTATGTCCAGACTCGGACAATTCAACAAATTCTATCATATAATATTTATATTGTATTATTCTATTAATTGTCTAATCGAAGAAAGAAAAACCGTCGAAGTCGAAGCGCAACGTTATCAGATGCTGAGGAGCGAAGGCTTCGTATCCCGACAAATTAATCTTATTGTAAAAAAACGTATAAGCAAGTGTGAGAGTGCTATAGTTTGGCATAGTGAGACCGAAGTTCACCGTAGCGAATCCACCATAACCTATTCCACCCTGATTTATGTAATCATAAGCATATGTACCCATTGAAGGGGACTGGCCATTCCAGATATCAAGAATGTTATATATCCTGTTGGCAATTTCGATATCATTACTCATCACCTCTGTGTTGTTCACTTGTCCGCCCAGTTCCACTCCGATGTCGAAACCGTTCTGCATCTTAAACTTGCGACTTACACCAAGATCGATATTCACTCGTTTCTCCGTACCCATAATACCGCATTTTACATATTGACGTTGGTTTGTAAGCACCCCGGTATTGTTGGTAGCATTGATAAGAAAAACTCCGGTGGCGGTAAGCTTAGCATAGTCAAAACGAGTAAGCCACCCCCAACCATTGCCATAATCGTATCGGAAACCCATGCCTATCTGCATAGCCAACCGGTACGACATTTCTCCATATTCTTCTACATTCAGCTGACGATAGTCTGTGATAGCCGATGTAATCAGATCAAGCGTTGTCAAATCATTCCAAATCTGATGACCATACGCTTCGCTATGCAACACACGATTGATAGTATTAAGGTTGGTCTCTACACCTTGGTAGAAGTTGGCATGTTTGCTAGAGGGAACAAGGAGGCCCACATCCAACGACAAGGAAAGCCCTCGTTGGTATTGGTATCCTGATATAGGTAACGAAGGAGGCTGGGATGATAGTTTAGTATAACCTAAAACATCTTCCAATGCAGTCAAAGAATGCACATTAGGCGATATAGCCAACAGCAATAAAAATATAACAATGCGAGCAGCATGCGACGAGCGCCAATACGGTCCTGCATCTAAGTCGCTAGGTCCAGCGCCGTCGCCGGATCGGTCTCGATCTTTTTCGTTCATGTTATTATTTATTATATTGTTATCTATATTATTATTCTACAATTAGAAATCCTTACGAGTACTGAGAATCTTGTAGAGGAAATCATGAGCTCTAAACAAACGCGACTTTACCGAACCAATAGGCAAACCCAAACGATCGGAAATCTCTTCATACGAAAGTTCTTCAAAATAACGAAGTTCTACGACCATACGATAGTGTGGTTTGAGCTGTTTAATAACCTCACGCAACATTTCGATACGCTGGTCACGTACCAAATCATCCTCAGGGTTACCCGAATCGGAAGGCACGTTCAGTTCGCGACGGGCTGTATTCTCACCATCATCCCAAGTCGTTAGTTCTCCAAAATAAACGGGAGGAGCATTACGACGACGACGCATATAATCGATACAATTGTTCGATGCAATAGAGAATAGCCAAGTACTGAATGAATTGGTAGGAGAATAGTGTTTCAACGAGCAGAAAGCTTTGCCCAATGCCTCAATAGTGAGATCTTCGGCCACAACAGGATCGTTGATCATCTTAAGAAGCATTACGTAGAGAGGCTCACGATATATACTCATCAAATCGGCAAAAGCCCGCTCGTCACCATGATCACGAGCCCGCTCCACCAACTGAAGATCACGTTCAGCTCTCTGCACCTTAATACTATTCGCTAATTCCACTTATTCTTTTTTTATTAGGTAACGCTACTAAATAAAAAATAGTATTTAAGAGTAAGAAATAAAATTCAAAAAATGGTGCCAACCAACATAGTTTTTTTACCTCAAAACGTTGATTCAGTTTGGCAAAAGCCACAATTTGCCAGGCTGTTTTTGCCACAAAAAAACCTACAGCAACAGGCCATGTGGACACATTCATAACAAGCATCGCGGCAATAGATGCATAGAAAAGCAATAGAGAAACTGGATGCAGCAACAAAGCCACCTTGAGTCTTGCCGAATAGTATTTCTTTGTGGCGAAACGTGCTTTACGCTGTCTATACCACTGTGATGTTGTCTCTACAGGCACCGTCTCAACCCAAGCATCGGGATGCAGCACAAAAGAAAAATTTCGACGGTTTGCATTTTGATTTACAAATATATCGTCTGACCCTTCGGGTATTGAATAGTGACGAATAAAGCCTTTACGTTCCATAAAGAAATGACGCTTATACGAAAGATTACGTCCAGTAGCCGTGTAGGGACTTCCCATCAACGACATACCTACCATCGACGCAGTGCTCGCCATATTGTCGTAGGCCACCAGCTTACCGAGCAAACCTTTGCTTTCTCCAATGCTGCAATATCCGCCCACAATATCGCCACCCTTCATATATCCTTTCACCATTTCGCGAATCCACGAAAAACTCTTCGGTTTGGCGTCGGGCTCAGTGAGAAGAATCACATCATTCTTTGCCGTGCGAATGCCTATAGACAAGGGATATTTTCTACCCTTAAACATATTCACATCTTGCGAAAAATTCACCACCTTCATATTAGGATAGTTGGCCCCTAGCACTTTCAACACATATGGAGTATCGTCTTGGGAAAGGTAATTGACCACTACGACCTCGTAGTTTGGATAGTCCTGTTCTAAAAGATAAATGAGGTTTTCTTTCAGCAACGGAGCATCGTTATGAACAGTGATTACAACCGATACCGAAGGTAATTTTGCATCCGAAAAATCAGCAGAGTCGCCATCTTCAGCCTTTTTCTTCCGCCCCAGACGATAGTAAAACAGTCCATAATACACAGCAAGGACAACAAAAAACGCAGCCATCACTATGGCAAAAATCAATGTATATGTGTCGTTTAGAGCGGAAATAACATTCATCGTCGTTAAAAATTTTGTCTGCAAAGTTACTCACAATTTATAAAATAGTCGTACTTTTGCACATCGAAAAAACAGGTATATATTAACTAGTTATTAACACTGCACACAACAATGCACTTCGACCTACTCCACAACGACCCTCGTTCCAATGCCCGTGCTGGCGTTGTACACACCGACCATGGCGACATTCCAACGCCTATTTTCATGCCCGTTGGTACCGTTGGCACCGTAAAAGCTGTACACCAGCACGAACTGCGTCGAGATGTCGATGCACAGATCATCCTCGGCAACACCTACCACCTATACCTTCGCCCCGGATTGGAGATACTGCGCGAAGCAGGCGGACTTCACCGTTTCAATGGCTGGGACCGTCCTATTCTTACCGATAGTGGCGGGTTCCAAGTATTCTCTTTGGCCGATTGTCGAAAAATCACAGAAGAAGGTGTCAAGTTCCAGAGTCATATTGACGGATCTCGCCATCTCTTCACACCCGAGCGTGTAATGAACATAGAGCGTGTGATCGGAGCCGACATCATTATGGCTTTCGATGAATGCTGTCCCGGCGACGCTCCTTTCGAATATGCAAAGAAATCCATGGAGCTCACCCACCGATGGCTGGATCGATGTATTGCAGAGTACCAATCTACAGAACCACTCTATGGATACCAACAGGCCCTTTTCCCTATCGTGCAAGGATGCAAATATCCTGAGTTGCGCCGCTGTAGTGCAGAATATATTGCTTCCAAGGACGCTTTGGGCTATGCCATTGGCGGTTTGGCGGTAGGCGAACCCACTGAGGTGATGTACGAGATGATAGAAGTCGTAAACGAGATTCTTCCTACTGACCACCCCCGTTATCTCATGGGCGTAGGCACACCTGCCAATATACTTGAAGCAATAGAACGAGGCGTTGATATGTTCGACTGCGTGATGCCGACCCGCAACGGACGCAACGGCATGATGTTTACCAGCCGTGGCACCATCAACATTCGCAACAAGAAATGGGAGAAGGTATTCGAGCCCATAGACCCCGAAAGTACAGCTGAATGCGATGGCGAATACACCCTTGCATACGTGCATCATTTGTTCCAAGCACGAGAACTACTTGGTATGCAGATAGCATCGATCCACAACCTACATTTCTACCTCTGGCTGGTGAAAGAGGCTCGCAAACATATCATAGCCGGCGACTTCTCTTCATGGAAAGCCGAAATGGTAAGCCGACTTATGGTGCGGTTGTAGCCTGTAGTTCAACATCGACGTTGATCACAACAACATACTAATAAAAATAGTAGGGGGTAACGGAATCCGTTTACCCCCTACTATGTTATCAGGCAGATCTGTTGTCACATTGTCCACAATGGTCTGATTCTTCCTCGTTTCTCACCTACCATAATTCGCTGAAGATTGCATCCATTGAAAGCATCTTCAGCTACAAATATTGATTTCGATGCACATTGAATCGTTGTCAGGTTTTTACATCCAAAGAATGCCTCATTGCCGATGTTACGCATCGATGCTGGTATCTGTATGGATTTCAAGCTCACACAGCTATCAAAGGCAAGTTCGTTTATCTCTTCCACACCTTCGGGGATAATCAGCTCCTCCAGTGCTGTACACTCCATAAAGGCACCCCGAGGTATCACTTTCAACGAAGACGGCAGTTCCAATCTACGCAATGAAAAACAGCCCATAAAGGCATTCTCACCCAAGGTATCTAACGACGTCGATAGTTTTAACTCCTCGACTTCTTTGCAATAAGAAAATGCGCAAGTACCAATACGAGCCAACATATCGCCCATTACTATGGACTTCAAGTTAGCACAATGAAGAAACGACTCCTCGCCTATTGTAGTCAAACGAGAGGGCAAAACAAGATTACGAAGAGGCTCACATTGATAAAAAGCCCGATCTCCTATCACCCTCACCATTTCTGGTATAGGAGGAATCTCAGAGTCGGGACCAAGAAGTTTTTTTTGATCTGGTACGATAGATTTCAAAGTTCGTCCATCAATCCAGTAAAAATCGTTCTTTTTCATTGTTTAGTTTTTCTTAGCTATGCATTCAATGGCATTTAGTAAAATTATAGTATTTCATGCAGTATAGTAGCAGCTATTCAAAATTGAATTTCATTCAATTATACACTTACCATGCATGTATAATAGTATTCGTTTCGGTTGCAAAGATAGAAAAAAAATCACATATGGTCACAAATATAAAAAAAAAAAGACACGTCAAATAACCCAAGCCTAATCGATAAAAATATATCGCATTCATTCACAGGCAATAATAACAAATATTATTGAATAATAATTTTTTATTCGCCGATAAGATACTAAAGGAACCAATATCTCAAATCAACAGGAAGTCTGCTGCAGATATGGGAGGACCACTAGCTATAGACATTTGAACAATCATCCATACTGCAAACACTATCAAATCATATAGCTCTTTGTGCCATCTAGGACTCTCGACAACTGCAGTATTATTAACACCCCGTTTTCAACACATATCTCATATATTTATACAGGTCCCAAGGGCAAAGGACAAAACAGATTGCCGTTAAAATAATTCACGTTAAATAAATCTCATTTGTACAAATTTTAGAAGATACCGTATTACATAAGAAGGCCGGAGAATAAAAAACACCTGTTCCTATGAACGCATTCTTTTGCCATCCTCTGTTTACAGATTCCTGGTTCTCCACAATCGTAAACATACTATACCTTCATGAAACCACAGCCGTGATAATCCTTGCATGTAAGGAATTCTATCATGGTTTCCTTTTGCACAGAAGCCCCGACTCATCGACCAGCAACGAGCGTTGCATGGTGATCTTCTTTTTGCGGTCATTACCCGAAGTAATCAGATAACGTTCCACCACTTTTTCGTCGAATTCATTGATAAAAGCCGACCTTATAAGACTACATTTCTCATTGACGGAATTCTTAGTACTATCCACCAAATCATCGATTGAAGACTGCATTTTCTCCAAATCAATACGGTTGGAGATATTCTTGTAATACTCCATCAGTTCATTTCTGTACGACGAAAGATGCTTGAACATTACGCCCTCGGGGTGATTAAGATAGAAGATGTAAAGTACTTTGGGCAACACCGACATTCTGATCTCTCTGTTGTCGTAATCCATAAGAAATATCCCAAAGTCTTGTGATATGCGAAGTCTGCTGGGTTTTGCCTCTGGCAACTGCAACAATTCCCTAAGCATAAACTCAGTCACACCCAACTGTCTCAAACTATTTACACGTTCACGTATCTCATTGGTCAGAGCCTCCACACGAATGCGCTTATCCTCGCCCGTAACGCCATTTTCAGACGAGGCATCGGCACACTTCCCCTGCATGCCGACCGTACCAGCTGGCAGATCATCGTCAGCCAATATCTGTTTGCCAAGCGATTGAAAGTCGTCGTCTGCATCATTTTCAGTCGGGAGGCGAGAATATCGAATGACGCGAGAGAAGCGAATACTTGAGTTTTCCCCAATAGAATCTATGTATTTCTCGAAGAAAGACATAAGAGAAGCATCCCTTTCGCCCAAAGGGACATAGCAGAACGAGTAAATATTATTGCAGGCACGATTTTGCTCGGAAGCTTTTATACTTTCCCAATAGGCAGTCTCCAGAAATTTGTATCGAACAAGCATCGGAGCCTTGTTCAATGGAGTAAGCACATTGGCAAAGAAAGGCCCATAGAAACGCGACACCACATCTTCGGGACTCACGGAAGTCCTTAAACCATGTTGATCTGGCACATTATAGTTTACTATCTCATCACTGAGTTCTTCCACCGCACGAGGCATATACACAAATCGATACCCTTTACGCTTAAAGAGAGCCATCACTTCATCGTAATGCTGGTCGAGGAACCGATCTATCGGTGAATCTACAGTAGGTGCCACATATATCACCTCCTTAGCAACCGGAACCAAACCTAAATCAGGACGTATGGCCATCAAGAAGTTTGTTTTGCCTTGCAATCCTAAGTCGGAGGCCAAGCG
>JAZUDW010000093.1:0-20896 GCA_045639845.1 Bacteroidales bacterium | reverse complement strand
TGGCTGTTATCCCCACTGCAACATGCGTGGCTGTTATCCCCACTGCAACATGCGTGGCTGTTATCCCCACTGCAACATGCGTGGCTGTTATCCCCACTGCAACATGCGTGGCTGTTATCCCCACTGCAACATGCGTAGCTGTTATCCGCACTGCAACATGCGTAGCTGTTAGCTCCACTTCGGTCGCTGACCTCTGGTTGAGTTGATGTTTGCAGACTCCCTCAAAAAACAAGACTCCCTCAATTCAACAAATAACAACTAAACAGCGAAGGCTTCATCGAGCCCCCAACTCTTACAAATAAACATTTTTTTTGGCAACAAAAAAAAGATGTGTATATTTGCAAACGTTTATCCACAAAGTCTGGATTGGTTAAATATTTGAAAATATTGTACTATATGAAGTATTCGTTCCTAAAAATAGAAAATGAGGGCAGTGTTTGCACCCTTGCCATCTCTGCTCCACAGTCGCTCAATGCACTCAACAGCGCCATACTTACCGAGCTCCATCATTTCCTTGTGGGTCTCGACACCACCGTTACCCGATGCCTCATCATCACCGGCGACGGTCCCAAGTCCTTTGTGGCAGGTGCCGATATCTCCGAAATGGCCACCCTCAATGCATGGGAGGGTGAAGAGTTTGGCAAGTTTGGATCCGAAGTGTTCCGTCAGATAGAGATCCTTCCCATCCCCGTGATAGCTGCCGTCAATGGTTTTGCCCTCGGCGGAGGCTGCGAACTCGCCATGGCATGCGACATACGCATCTGCAGCAGCAATGCACGCTTCGGTCAGCCCGAAGTGGGTCTCGGCATCATCCCCGGCTTCAGCGGCACCTACCGCCTCGCCAAGCTTGTAGGCATGGGCATGGCCAAACAACTTATCTTCACCGGCCGCCCCATCAAAGCCGATGAAGCACTCCGCATTGGCCTTGTCAACACCGTATGCGAACCCGAACAGCTTATGGCAGAAGCCAAAGCCATGGCCGCCGCCATCGTAGCCAACGCCCCCGTAGCCGTAGCTCTTGCCAAGCAGTGCATCAACGAAGAGTACGACATGTCTGCCCCCGAGGCAATAGCCTTCGAAAACAAACTCTTCGGTCAGTGTTTCGCCACCGATGATCAGAAAAACGGCATGAAAGCTTTCCTCAATAAAGAGAAAACTCAGTTCCAAGGAAAATAGTTGATGACTGTTGATTTTTGGATTATTATGAATATTAATCGGTGAATAGTGATCAGTGATCGGACAATACCTCCCTGCAAGTACATTTGTCAGATCACTCATCACTGATCACTAATACCTCAACAGCGACAGCCTTACTTGATTATTGTTGAACTGTTGATTTGAGGTTACGCAACAATCAATTCAATCGAAGGTCAGCGACCGAAGTGGTGCTAACAAATAAACAACTCAACCAAAGGTCAGCGACCGCAATACCGATTACTTAAAAAACATTTGTCAGATCACTGATCACTCTATACTGATCACTTCAAACATTAATACATATATAAGCTATGAAGATATCCGTTATAGGTACCGGCACTATGGGTGCCGGCGTAGTACAAGCCTTCGCACAGGCCGGTATGCCTGTGCTTATGAAAAGTCGTTCTCAAGCCAGCCTCGACAAAGCCGTTGCCAAGATTCAGAAAGGTCTTGCACGCTTGGTAGAGAAAGGTAAGATGGAGCAAGCTGCTATGGATGCCGTTTTGGCCAACATCAGCTGCACCACCGACTATAATGACCTCACCGACTGCGATCTCATCATCGAGGCAGCTTCCGAGGATATGGAGATGAAGAAAACCGTCTTCGCACAGCTCGATCAGCTCTGCAAAGCCGAGACTATCTTCGCCACCAACACCTCGTCGCTCTCCATCACCGAGATAGCAGCAGCAACCCAGCGTCCCCAGCGTTTCATCGGTATGCACTTCTTCAACCCCGCACCCGTCATGAAACTCATCGAGGTTATCAAAGGCCAGAAAACATCCGACGAAGTATGCAACGCCATCGTTGATCTCGCCAACCAGATGGGCAAAGTACCCGTGATGGTCAACGAAGCTCCCGGTTTTGTAGTCAACCGTATCCTCATTCCCATGGTCAATGAAGCCTGCGGTATCCTTGCCGACGGTGTAGCCAAAGCCGAAGACATCGACAATGCTATGAAACTCGGTGCCAACCATCCTATGGGTCCCCTCGCACTCGGTGACCTCATCGGCCTCGACGTATGCCTTGCCATCATGGAAGTGTTGCATAGTGAATATGGCGACGACAAATATCGTCCTCATCCTCTGCTCCGCAAGATGGTACGTGCCGGTCTCCTTGGCCGTAAGAGTGGCGAAGGCTTCTACAAATATTAATAGATGCCCCCTGTATGAAGGGCAACAAAATCACCACTATCCTTATCACTGCCTTGTGCATCACCTCAATGATGGCACAAGGCAGTGTCTTTTCACATCGCCTGGCCTTTTATAATGTAGAGAACCTCTTCGACCCATGGCCCGACAGTCTCGGGCACGACCAAGAGTTCACCCCTCGCGGCTCTCGCCACTGGACACAGCATCGCCTCAACATAAAAATGCAGCAGTTTTGGCACACCGTGGCCGCCATGGGCCAGCCCGATACCGACAGCCTCGGCCTCGACCATCCCCGATTTCCTACACTCATTGGCCTCGCCGAGGTAGAGAATGGTGCTGTGCTTCGACACCTCTGCCAGTCGTCCCCTCTAGGCCGACACTACCGATGGCTGCACTACGATTCGCCCGACCCCCGCGGTGTGGATTGCGCGCTCCTCTACCATAGTCGGGCTTTCCAACCCTTAAGCAGCCGGGCCATCTGCGTCAGCGATACCCTGCAAGGCCTCTATACCCGCGACATACTTGAAGTGACAGGGCTTCTACTGCCGCAATCCGACACCCTCTGCCTATACGTGTGCCACCTCCCGTCGCAACTTGGAGCAGATCGGGCCGACAGTCTGCGCCACCACATCGTCCTACAGCTTCAACAGCTTTTAGATAGTACGGCTCGTTGCCATCCCCAAGCCCTTGTTTTTGCTATGGGCGACTTCAACTGCGGACCTCGTAGCCATGCCATGCGTCCCTTTGCTGCCGACAGCCGTTACCTCAACACCATGCTCACCCTCCCGCGAGGTCAAGGCAGCCATAAGTATCAAGGCCATTGGGAGTATCTTGACCAGTTCGTGGTCCGAAGCACAAGCAGCCCATGGAGCGTCGTCGCAGCATCCGCACTCACTCTGCCCCACCTTCTCACTGCCGACCACCGCTACCAAGGTGTCAAACCTCATCGTACCTACCATGGCACCCACTATCAAGGTGGACCCAGCGACCACTTGCCTATCGTGCTCGATATTCAACGTCATACACGAGTAGAAATCAAAAACTAAATCTAAAACACATATACCAGCAACAATCATGAAACGAATCATCCTTGGCATTCTTATCGCCACCACATTCATCCCGGCCGCCCTTCGGGCACAAACCCTCGACGACCATTTTACAACCTCCTCGCAAATCCCCGTCAGCTTCCACTGCATAAAGCATGGAACCCTCAGCATCCAGATCGGCACACGCCATATCTATATTGATCCCGTCACCACCGCTGCCGCACCTGCCACCGACTACACCACCATGCCCAAAGCCGACGTGATCCTCATCACCCATCCCCATCCCGACCATCTCGACACCGTCGCACTACGCCAGCTGCTTACCCCCTCCACCCTCGTGGTGGCCAACGGCGACAGCCGTAGCTTTCTGGGCTCATTCGCAGCCCACTATCTCGCCAACGGCGACAGCCTCACTCTGTTTCCCCAATGCAGCCTCCTTGCCGTGCCGGCATACAACACCACGCTCGCCAAATCCAAGTTCCACCCCCAAGGCCATGGCAACGGATACATCCTTACCATTGATGGCTTTGTGGTATATATAGCCGGCGACACCGAACCTATCCCCGAGATGGCCACCTTTGGTCCTATCGATGTAGCCTTCCTTCCTTGCAACCTCCCCTTCACCATGACACCCAAGCAGCTCGCCCAAGCCGCCCTCACAATTAAGCCCAAGGTACTCTTTCCCTACCATTATGGCAAAACCGACATACAAAAAGTAAGCCAGCTGCTCAACGAAACATCCATCGACGTACGCATCCGTCCATATCAATAATAACCACACACGCATACATTTTTGACGACTGTGAGGAACTTAAAAAAAACACAGCCTGCTGCGGTGACCTTCGCAGCAGGCTGTGTTAGCTTTTCCAGCAGGTTGCATTTATACTATTATACTATAAGAATTTATAGGGGAAACAGCCCAAATGGCTCTCTAGGTTGTTGCATTTCGATTGCCCCCTCTTAGTATGCAATATCCCAAATACCTGCATTGTATTCCAATTCAATGAGGGCACTCTGACACTCGAATAGGCTTTGGGCGTGCGCTGTACGAATGTCATTATAAGTCCTTTGTGCTTCTACTACTTCCAGCAATGAGCTCTCACCACGACGATAGGCATAAAGACGACCTTCGAGTACTTGATGTGCATCATTGACTAACTGATCATTGTAATACAAAGCTTTGACCATAGCGGCTTGATAGTTGTTGTAGGACGTTAGTACCTGGTTTATTGCAAGATCCCTTAGGCTGAGTTGCTGTTCTTGAGCTTGTTGCACTCGATGTTGTCCGGCCATAACATCCCCTCTGTTGATATTAGATACAGGGAGGGGAATGCTGAGACCAAAACTGTAGCCTATGAATTGCGGAGCAGGGGCTTCTTCGTTGCGTACTCGAGTGTTGTAGTTGGCACCAAAGGAAAATCCGATTTCGGGAAGTCGTTCTCTCCGTAGTTGTGATAATTCGGCCTGGGCCGATTGGATAGTGTATTGGGCTTCTGCCACATCGCATCTCCCTTGTAGGGCACAGTCTATGAGACTGTCGGAAGAAAAATGTTGTTTTGGAAGCATGAGGCTGCCTTGAATTTCATCAGTTCCTTGTGCGGGAGAACCCATCAAATGATCCAGCATAAGCATGGCATTCTGGTAGGAAGATACGAGGGCTGCATGTTCCTGTTGCGCTAGACCTAATTCGATACGAGATTGGACAAGATCAATTTGAGAAAGGTCACCACTTACAAACCGAAGGCTATCGGCATGATATAATGTGGTGAGAATGTCGAGTGTCTCCATACTAATGCCGACAAGATCACGTTGCAACAGTGCTTGGATGTAAGCCTGCGTGGCATCCGCCACAAGGGCATTGCGGAAATGTTGCAACGATGCTTCGGCTGCTTGGACCACATAACCAGCATTGCGCAAGCGTGCCACGCGACCAAAACTAAAAGTATGACTCAATTCCAAACTGGCTGATTGTCCCATGAGCATAGTGTGATCCGAGTTGTTGTCATAGCTGGCACTAATACTCGGATTGGAGATCTTGCGAGCTGCACGGGCTTCGGCTTTTGCTTCGAGGCATAACTGTTGAGCTGCCAGATAGTCGTGGTTTGATAGCGTCACTTGATTGATAAAATCGGAATATGTTATTTGCTGGGCATGAATGATTCCGATGCTAAAGCACATCAAAGGAATCCATATAAAGTTTCGAATCTTCATTGTCGTTGTGTGTTGAATATAGTTTGTATGGTGTTTGGTATAGTATTCTTAATCGAATGTCCCTATTCAACCACCAATCATTATTTTTCATGTTTTTTCTCCATCATATAATATAATGTGGGTAGAATATAGAGTGTTACCACGGTGGCGAAAAGAAGACCATATACGATTACTGTGGCCAAAGGACGTTGTACGTCGCTGCCGATGCCAGTAGAGACACTCGCTGGTAATAGTCCCAAGGCTGCCACGGTAGCAGAGAGTAGTATGGCTCTCAGTCGATGAGAGGATCCTTGTACTACTGCATCGTGAAGAGAGAGGTGCTCTTGCCGCAAGTTGTTGATATGGGAAATCATAATAACACCGTTCTGGATAGCAATTCCGATAAGGGCAATAAAACCTACTGCCGACGACACATTGAGGGTCATGCCCCGAGCCACTAATGCAAACAATCCGCCAAATAGGGCCAATGGAATGATGCTCATGAGCAGTGCGGCATACCGAACTTTTCGGAAGGCAACAACCAAAAGTAAAAACATCAGTGCCAGCACAAAAGGTAACACAATAGCAAGTCGCGAGAATGCGCGGTTGCGATTCTCGAATTGGCCAGCCCAATGGAGCGACGTATGGTCTGAGTTGTAGTTGATTTGTTGGGCTATACGGTGGTCTGCCTCTGCAACGAATGTAGATAACTCTGTGCCGCGCAGATTCACTCGTACTAGACTATAGCGTCTGTTCGACTCTCTCATGATACTGTTTGGACCCAACTCGGTCTTCACTTCGGCAACAGCCGAAAGTGGTATCTGGCTGCCGTCGGGAGCAGTGAGCGTCAAGTTTGCAATCTTTTCAGGGGTATCTCGATAGCGCTGAGCATAGCGACAGGTGATATCGTACACTTTGCTTCCTTGATAGATCTGAGAAATAGCCTTACCTCCTATGGCCAATTCGATAAGTTCCGATATGTTAGAAACATTCAACCCGTATTGAGCAATACGCTGTCTATCTACCCGTATCTGCAACTGTGGAGTAGGAGGCTCTTGATCTACCGCCACGTCAGTGGCTCCGGGTATAGAGGCCAACACTCGAGCTACCTCGTCGGCCACTCTTCGACTTTCGTCAAGATCTTCCGAATATATTTTTAGAGCCAGGTCACTATGTGTTCCTGCCACCTGATCCATTACCATGTCAATGATAGGCTGTGAGAACCCAGCCGAATAGCCTGGCATCTGTTCTATGGCAGCCGACATGGCGTCGATCAATTCGGCTTTTGTGCGTTTAGACTTCCATGTGTTGTATGGTTTAAGGCCTACGCCAACCTCTATGTGAGAGAGCGTGAAACACTCGGCCCCCTCGTCGTCGCGCCCCAACTGGGTCATTACATACGATGTTTCATCAAACTTTCGTAAAGTCTGGCGTAATTCCTTGGCCATCTCGGCCGACTTGTTGATAGAAATACCCGATGGCAACTGTACTTGAATCCATATAGAACCCTCGTCGAGGGGCGGCAAGAAGTCTTTGCCCACCACAGAGAATAATATCCCGGTTCCCAGCAGTATCACTGCCAACGTTGTCACTACAGTGCGACTATGGTGTATCACACTTGATATCGTACGTTGATAAAAAGCAGTGAGTCGCGTCAGCCATTTGTTCTTGGGCACCACACTAGGCTTACGGAAAGCCATAAAGGAGAGACCCGGTGTTAGTAGCAGTCCCACCAGCAGGGCACCTATCAGTGCATAACCGATAGTGTATGCCATCGGGGTAAACAACTTGCGTTCTATGTGCTGGAAAGCAAAAAGCGGCAAGTAAGCGGTGATGATGATCAAGGTAGAGAAAAATATAGATTTGGCTACTTGAGAGGTACGAAAACACACTTGGTGGTGGGTAAGCGAACGCGTCGGATTGGCCTCGCGCTCCTGTAGGATTGTTTCCATGATCACAATGGCTCCGTTTACCAGAATACCAAAGTCTATTGCTCCCAACGAAAGAAGATTGGCTGGTATGCCCGTCAGTTTCATAAGTATAAAAGCAATAAGCAACGCCAACGGTATGGTGAGAGCTACCAATGCCGAACCTTTGATATTACGCAA
The DNA here is from genome assembly GCA_045639845.1 of Bacteroidales bacterium. Taxonomy (GTDB): domain Bacteria; phylum Bacteroidota; class Bacteroidia; order Bacteroidales; family P3; genus Colimorpha. Next base: position 13,207 of record JAZUDW010000093.1, on the reverse strand, counting down.
AAAAATCATGAGTACCACCACTACCAGAAGCATACCTATCAGCAGTGTATGAGACACAGTGCGGAGCGTTTGTCCCACCAGCATTGTACGATCCATGAAAGGATGTATTTCTACACCTTCGGGGAGTATCTCGTTGTTTAATTCATCTACAGCATTATGCACTTTTTCCAGTACTTCCGAAGGGTTCTCGCCACGAAGCATTTGTACAATACCTTCTACAGCGTCGTCGTAGGAGCGATCGTCGTCGGTAAAGCCCAGTTGCCCTTTGCGTTCCAATGTGCCGTATCGTAATTCGCCCAATTGGTGCAGATACACAGGGATGCCACCGTGCGTCTTCACGACTATATTACCCAGCCCATCGAGGTCTGTCACAAGGCCAACACCACGAATTACATAGCTGATGTCTCCTTCCATCAGCATTGAACCACCAGCATTCATATTGTTGGCCTCTATCTGTTCGGTGATATCACGGAGGGATACACCATATTCACGCATACGCTCTGGCCATAGTTCTATCTGATACTGCGTAGTGATTCCGCCAAAGTTGCCAACATCGGCCACACCGCTGATTTGACACAGATAAGGAATGATAGTCCACTTCTGGATATCGGTCAGCTCTCTTAGATCGTGGCTACCGTCAGGGCTGTCCACTATGTATCGGAATATCTCGCCCGTGGGTGAAGTGAGAGGGTTTAGCTCTGGCACAGCACCGTAGGGGAGGTCTAATCCTACCAGACGCTCGTTTACTCGTTGACGAGCCCAATAATCGTCGATATCATCGTCGAACACCAGTACTACCGTTGAAAGGCCGAACGAGTTCTTGCTACGCATGGTATTGAGACCAGCTATACCGTTGAGTGCTCGTTCCACTGGAATAGTGATCTGCTGCTCTATCTCTTCGGCAGCCAGCCCAGGTATCTGTGTTACCACTTGAACCGTAGTGTCCGAGATATCGGGATAAGCATCGATAGAGAGTCCCTTCCAGGCTAATATACCAGCAATGGCCAATATGCCGAACACGGTTATCATAAGCATGCGTCGGCTAATAGCGAAACGTATTATCTTTTCAATCATGGCCTATCTGTAGTCTATTAAGTAAAAAGCACCTTGTGTAACTATTTCATCACCGGCCGTCAGTCCGTTCAATACCATCAGGTTGTCCTCGTCGGCCGACTGTACATCTACAACCGTCCTCACATAGGTGTTGTCGGCTACCTTCTTCAGTACATAACGACCATTGTCACCTTGGAGTACAGCTTCTTTTGGTACTATGATACACTGTCCTTTAGATACTTTCATCTCTATGTTGGCATACATGTTGGGCAGCGCGTGGCCACGGGGGGTGCTGCATTCGATCACGGCTTGAATTGTGCGACTCTCTGGATCCAATAGGCCACCACTATACACCACCTTCCCGTCCATCCACTCGTCGGGCCGCGACACAAGCTGCACCTTAATGCCGTTCACCTGTTCAATGAGCGGAGCCTCACACTCGGTGATATTGGCTTTAACCCATACTGAACCCAGGTCGGCTACCACCAGCAAGGCGGGTGCATCCAGTTGCACATACTGACCGATCACCAGGTTGTTGCTAAGCACCTTGCCAGCTATAGGGGAGCGAACCACCATGGGTTGGCCCACCTCAGCCCGTTTGGTATCGACCTGATATTCGTGGGCAACAGCCAAAGCATGACGGTACTCCTCTTGTTCGATAGCAAAGAGGGCTTCGGCCTCCTCTAACTCTTTGTCTGAAGCCACGTGGTTGGCATGAAGGTCGCTTATGCGAGTAAGTGCCTTCTTAGCTGTTTCCATTGAGGACTTTGCCTGATGTAGGTTTTTCACTATCTCCGAATAGTCGGCCGAATAGAGTTCGAAAAGGGGCTGCCCGGCCGATACATGCTGTCCCAGACGCACCAAAGATCGTACAATCCTACCAGCGAAAGGTGCCGATACTTCGGCATAGCAGGAGGGGCGGGCAGTCACTACTCCCGACACAGAGAGGGTGAAATCATGAGCCTCGGTGGTAATGGCGCTTGTTTGAATCTTACCGGCCACTACCGACGCAGGGTTGATGATAAGGGTGTCTATACGGGTATCGACAGGTACAGAGGCCGATTCTGTATCAGTCGTAGGCGTTTTGCTTGTGCATGCTGCCAATAGGCAGAGTCCTGCTAAGGGCAATAAGTATTGTTTCATTTATAGATTTTTTTGTTACAAAGAAAGAAGAAAAGTATTAGTTGATTTGCAGAACTGTTTAGTGATGATAAAAAATAAATTGGTACGATTTTGCTTTAGATTGTTGAAAAATTTTTTGGAGTTGAGACGAGGGAGCATGGCGGACTATGTGTCTGAGAAACAGTTTTAAAATAGCTAACAAGGTGAAGTAAAAGCGTATCAAGTTGTCATACTATTGTGTCCCAAGTTTTTTTTATCATCGCTTAGCTCAAGAGAGAGCCTGCAATCGAACTATCGTCAAAAAACTTATTGTGGACAATGACCACAATTGCGTTGACAAATAAATATGAACTAAAACAAACCGAATGTCAGCGACCGAAGTGGAACCAAGTGGAGCAAACTGCTGCACTTGTCGAAGCGGAGCTGGCTGCTACACTTGTCCTTGAGTGGAGATAATTGAAGCATCCACCATTGACCTAATTGGTCGAGTCTGGATACATTCTTTGCTTGGATTATAAATCGCTGATTTTTATGGTTTAAAATTCAATTGGTGGGGCTCGGCGACAGTTCCTATCTCCACTACGGGACGGGATAAAGGTTGAGATGATAGCCTCGGTGAAGAAGACACCAGCTGTGAATGGTTGCTGCATACAGAGCGGTTCCTCCAACGAAGGAGTATCGTTTGCTATCTGGTATAGGGCATGCAGTTGGGCCAGGCTGTGGGAGTGGTCGTGGTGATGGTATGGGTGTGAGTGTGTCACCATTCCCCACTGAAACCTATGCTGGTGATAAAAGAAATGGGTGCCAACAAAGTATTGCGTATATAGGCATAGCAATGCTATGGCTATCAATTTTGCATACTTTGTGGTTGTTTTCACTTTGTGGTTATCTTTTTGAGAATATTAGTATTGAGTATTGTATTGAGTGGACCTATGCCACTTGTACGATGGTGCAAAGATAGGAATTTTTTTTCGTATCACTGTTCTTCCTGTATTGAGTGAGGCTATCGCTGTTAGCTCCACTTAGTTTCACTTCGGTCGGAGACCTCCGGTTGCGTTGATGTACGCAACAATCAATTCAACAAATAAACATCCACCAAAGGGAGCCTCACTGACCACTCTTTGCTGAGACGAAAGATCGGCACAAGATGATGATGTTTTTTTTCGTGGTTGGCGGTGTGGTGCAATAAAAATTGGATGGATGCGTTAAAGGATACATCATTGATAAAATAAATTAAGTTTTATGTTGTACGTAATCTATGCTATATTGTATGCGCTAGGCTTCGTGGCCGGCTTGTGGTTGATATTCAAAAAGGCGGGCGTTGCCCCATGGAAGGCACTGGTGCCTATCTACAACATCGTGGTGTGGATAAAGATGTGCGGAAAAGGGTGGCAGTGGTATCTGTATATGCTGGTGCCCGCCATCAACATATTCACCTTCCTGCTACTGGTGGTAGAGACGGCCAAGGTGTTCAGACGCTATAGTCTGTTGGAAGAGACATTGGCAGTGGTGTTCCCATGGGCTTATTTGCCGTGGCTAGGTTTGAAAAGTGATGTAGTGTATGTTGATCCTTCTGTAGAACCCGTGGGCCACTTTAGCCAAGCTCGCGAGTGGGCCGAAGCTATCATTTTTGCCTTGGTAGCTGCGGTGATGATACGTAACAATGTAGTGGAGTTTTACAACATACCATCTTCGTCGATGGAGAAGTCGCTGATGACGGGCGACTACCTGATGGTGAGTAAGATGGCCTACGGTGTAAGGGGCAACATGGTGCCGCTGAGTCTGCCATTGATGCACAATGTGGTGCCTCTGACGGGTGGCAAGGTGGAGAGCTATATAGGCTGGCCCCGTCTGCCATACTATCGTTTCCCCGGAACGTCGAAGGTGCGACGTTTTGATGCCACTGTGTTCAACTACCCCGACGGCGACACTGTGTGCACTGTTTTCCAGAGCAACAGGTCGTACCACGATCTGGTACGCGAGTATGGCCGTGAACGGGTGCTTTCGGACCGCGATCATTTCGGCAAAATAGTGGTGCGTCCGGTATCCAAGAAGGAGAACTTCATCAAGCGTACCATCGGTCTGCCTGGCGAGACTATCGAGATCAAAGACCGCGTGGCCCATATCAACGGCAAGGCCATAGAGTCGCCTCGCAACATGCAGTTCACCTATGCTATCAAGACCTGCATGGAAACCCAGCAATATCTGCAGGGACAAAGCTTTAACAATTACGATTATCAGCAAGCCGAGATAATGAAGATATCGAGTGACGAGAAACTCTTCCGTCAGCTATGCCAGGTGTCGAGCGACGACTGGAACTCGGCTACCTACTACCTCTATCTGCCTCTCACCGATGCGATGGTGGAATACGTGAAGACGTTCGGCTCGGTATTCAGCATAGAGGTGCTTTCTGCCACCATGGGCGGTGACTCTTCGAAGACTCATCTGGTTCAGCTGGCACCCAACTACGGTGTGGCTTCGAGCGAGATGGAGTTCCAGCAGGCTCACCACAACATTATGACAAAATATGAAGAGATGACCTCTCATCTCAAAGAGATGGGCCTCACTGACCGCGACATGGAACTGTCGAACCAATACTACACGCTGCCTCTTACTCAGGATCAATACGAGGTGCTTTGCCACAACGATCAGATAGAGAGCGTGACCCCCGTGGTAGCCTTGAAAGGCTATGGCACAAGCCATCTGTTTCCCCATGCCCAAGGCTACGACTGGACGGTGGACAACTTCGGTCCCGTGCTGATACCAGCCAAGGGTCTTACTATTGACCTCTCCTTGCAGAATCTTCCTCTCTATCGTCGTGCCATCGAGGTGTTTGAACACAACACGGTGTCGGTAAATGGTAACCAGATTTTGATCAACGGAGTGCCGTCCTCAAGCTATACCTTCAAGATGGATTACTACTGGCTGATGGGTGACAACCGTCACAACAGTGCCGACAGCCGCTACTGGGGTTTCGTGCCCGAGGATCACATTGTGGGCAAAGCTACCTATGTGCTACTGAGCAAGGACAAAGATGCCATCAACGGGCGTTTCCGTTGGAACAGAATATTCTACAAAGCTTCCAAGATAGACTGAGAGACGATACTGAATTATTGTTGATTTGTTTATTTGGTGAATTGTTGATTTGAGGTTATACAACATCAACTCAACCGAAGGTCAGCAACCGCAGTGGAGCTAACAAATAAGCAACTCAACAGCGGCAGCCTCACTCAATATTATTGTTGAACTGCTGAATTGTTTGTTGATTTGAATAAAGTGATCAGTGAAAAGTGATCAGACAATACCACACAGCTCATACATTTGTCGGATCACTCATCACTGATCTCTAAAATATTAACAACTCAACCATAGGTCAGCAACCGCAGTGGAACTAACTGTGACGGCCTCAATCATCATTATTATAGAACCGTTTGTTGATTTGTTTATTTGTTGAACTGTTGATTTGAGATTATACAACATCAACTCAACCGAACTACAGCGACCGAAGTGGAGCTAACAAATAAACAACTCAACAGCGACAGCATCGACCCTCTTTTTTTAACCCTTTACACAATAAAATATAAAATTTTAAGTTAATTGGTATATGAAATATTAACCTCGACTATTGTGGTTGCGTCATATATAGTAGTATTGCGAGGTGATGGTTTATAAAGATAGATAATTGATTTTTAAACATGAAGTACGCTGAAATAAAGACACCCAAAGGCACTATGGTTGCCGAATTGTACGAAAAAGAGGTCCCTGGAACAGTGGCCAACTTTGTTAAATTGGCCAACGATGGTTTTTACAACGGTTTGCGATTCCATCGTGTGATACCCGACTTTGTTATTCAAGGCGGATGTCCTTTCAGCCGCAATCTCGGCGACCCTCGCACTGGTACCGGCGGCCCTGGTTGGAAGATCAAATGCGAGACCAATGCCGAAAAACAGTACCACGATCGTGGTGTACTCTCTATGGCACATGCCGGTAAAGATACTGGCGGCTCACAGTTCTTCATCTGCCACTGTCGTCAGAACACTCAGCACCTCGACGGCATGCACACTTGTTTCGGTAAGGTTGTTGAAGGTGTAGAAGTCATCGACGATATCCGTCCCAACGACCTGATAGAGAGCATTACTATCGTAGAGAAATAACCTTGAGTAAGGCTGTCATTGTTCGTTAGTTGAACTGATTGTTTGATCGGAAGGTCAGGGGCCGGAGTGGGGTTAACAGTTGCACATGCTGAAGTTGAGCCTTCAAATAAACAAATATTCGACTCAACAATATCTTTCAAATCAACAAATCAACGATTCAATAATAATTATCGCTGTTCGCTAAAACCTAATCATAAAATTATATAATATGAATCTTGGAATAAAGCTTCTCGTTGCTGAAGACGATCCCAATCTGGGCAATATATTAAAGGTGTTTCTCACTCAAAAGGGATATACCGTGTATCTGGCTATCGACGGACAGATGGCTTTGGACTATTACCATCAAACCGATGTCGATGCCTGCGTGCTCGACGTGATGATGCCTATCAAAGATGGTTTCACTGTGGCCAAAGAGATACGCCGTATCGATAAGCGCGTCCCCATTCTCTTCCTCACTGCCAAAAACTTGGAGGCCGACAAGCTCAAAGGTTTCTCCATCGGTGCCGACGACTATATCACAAAGCCTTTTAGCATGGAGGAGCTCTTGGCTCGCATCAACGCTACCATCCGCCGATCCTTCGACGAGAACAAGCCCGAGAACAATATCTTCTCTATTGGCAAGTTCTCCTTCGACTACAACCATCAGACACTGACGTTGGGCGACAACGTGCGCTCCCTTACCACCAAAGAAAGCGAGCTGCTCAGACTCTTCGCTATCAACTTCAATCAGGTGGTGGACCGTAGCAGCACGCTGCAGCGTATATGGAAAGACGACAGCTACTTTGCTGCCCGCAGCATGGATGTGTATATCACCAAGCTTCGCAAATATCTGAAAGATGACCCCGATGTGACCATCGTTAATGTTCACGGCGTGGGTTTCAAACTTACCAGAGTATCGGAATAAAGAGATGAAGATTACTTTCCTCGGTACGGGCACCTCTCAAGGGGTGCCCGTGGTTGCATGTCACTGTGAGGTCTGCTCGTCGAAAGATCCGCGCGATCGACACCTGAGATGTTCGTCGATGGTGACGACCGACGAGGGAAAGAATATACTTATCGACATAGGTCCCGACTTCAGAGAGCAGATGCTGCGCCATCAGGTACAGCATCTGGATGCCATACTCATCACCCATGCCCACCGCGACCATGTGGGCGGAATAGACGATATCCGCTCTTTCAACTATGTGCAGCACAAGCCGATGGATTTCTATGGCAACAGCACTGCTCTTACTACGATAGTGAACGACTACCACTATATCTTCGAGCATCATGAGTTCGAAGGTCTTCCCGAGGCCACCCTCCACGAGGTGGATGGCAGCGCCCCCTTCACGGCAGCAGGCGTGGAGATAGTGCCCGTGTGCGGTCTCCACAAAACGCTCCCCGTGCTCGGCTACCGCATAGGCCAGCTCGGCTACCTCACCGACTGCAACCATATCCTCGACAGCGAGCTCTCCAAGCTCCATGGCGTGGATGTGCTCGCCATCGGCGCCCTCCGCAAAGAGAAACATTTCTCCCATTTCTGCCTCCAGGAAGCCCTCGACGCCATCCAGCGTGTGCAACCCAAACAGGCCTTCCTTATCCACGTAAGCCACCAGATGGGCCTCTACGCTCAAGTGGAAAAAGAGCTGCCGCCCAACGTGCATCTCGCCTACGACAACCTCGAAGTGGAGATATGAAGAGATTCTTTTTAGTGATCAGAGATTCTTTTTTAGTGATCAGTGAACAGTGAACAGTGATCCGACAATACTTCTCAGCATCTACACATAGTAAAAATGAAATATGAAATGTGAAATAATGAAATAAAATCATTCTCTACTACTCGGCTTACCCTTCTTCACTCTTCACTAAAAACTCAATTCACAATTCACGCTTCACTGAAAACTCAATTCACTATTCACTATTCACAATTCACTAATACCATTCACTCTTCACTAAATAACTCAATTCACAATTCACAAATCACTAAATAACTCAATTCACAATCCACTAATAACCACATGCATCTACATATAGTCTCTTTCAATGTTCCTTATCCTGCAGACTACGGCGGTGTCATTGATGTCTTCTATAGAATCAAGTCGCTCTGTGAGGCAGGTGTGAAAGTGCATCTGCACTGCTACCACTATGGTCGCAAGCCCGCCATAGAGCTGGAGCGTTACTGCGTGGAGGTGAATTACTACCAGCGGGAGACGACGTGTGTACATCTTTTGCACAAGCGCCCCTATATAGTAGATTCGCGATGCTCTCGCAAACTGTTGGAGCGTCTCGATGCCGACGAATATCCTATCCTCTTGGAGGGTCTGCACTGCTGCTGGCTGCTAGAGGAACTACGCAAAGTGAAACGTCCCTTCAACCCCGACTATCACCGTCTCATCATCGTGCGGGCTCACAATGTGGAGCACGACTACTACAGCCTGTTGGGCAATGCAGAGAAGCGACTTTGGAAAAAGATCTATCTGAAGAGCGAAGCCAAGAAACTCAAGAAATACGAACCGGTACTGCTCCAGAGCGATGCCATATTGGCTGTGACCGATGCCGACAGAGATCATTTCGCCTCCATAGGGTGCAAGGAGGTGCTCACCATGTCCACATCGCACCACCACGATACAGTCTCGTCCTCTGCCGGTCTGGGAACCTACGCCCTCTATCAAGCCGACCTTTCTGTGCCCGAGAATATCGAAGCTGTGAAGTATCTGGCCTTCCACATATTCAAAGGAAGCCAGCACCGTCTCATAGTAGCAGGGCGCAATCCCTCTAAATCGGTTGTTGCTCTGGTCCGTAAACATCGCAACATCAACCTGGTGGCCACCCCCAAAGACAGCTATATGGACAAACTGATAGGCGACGCCCAAGTCAACATTATGGTGACCAATCAGCCCACTGGATTGAAACTGAAACTGATCCACGCCCTCTATTGCGGACGTCATTGTCTGGTGAATCCCCACATGGTGGCTGGCACCCAGCTGGCCTCTCTTTGCCATGTAGCCGACACCGCCGAAGAGCAAAAAAGGACTCTCGACACGCTGATGTCAACCCCCTTCACGGAGCAAGACATCAATAAGCGTCTGCACCTTCTGGAATCGACCTACAGCAATAAGCACAACGCCTCGTTGCTGGTTGGCCTGATGAAGAAGTTGGTGAAGAAAAACAATTGTTGATTTGAATAGAGAAGGGTAGTGAATGAGGCTAATGCTGATGTTGTAGCCGATGAGTTGTTGAATCGATAATTTGTTAATATTAAGTGGATCTAACAATTCAACATCATCAACCATCACGAATCACTATAATTCAACTCAACAATTCAACAGATAAACAGCTTAACAACATCAACCATCACCGATCACTGAAAACCGATCACTAAAAAAATAACATGAAAACAATCATTAGCAGAATACTCATCCTTTCTTTAGCCCTCACTCTCACCACCCAGGCTGAGGCTCAGAAAGCAAAAGAGAAACGGAGAAAAGCCACCATCGGCAACACAGACTCCCTTGTGGGTCGCAAACTCATCGAGCAGACGTTCGACCTTATAAGCCAAAACTACGTTGAAGAACCCGATCTGAACCGTGCTGCTGAACATGGCATCGTGTCGATGCTCAACCACATGGACCCCCATTCGGCTTTCATTCCTCAGCGCAACGTGGAGAGCACCAATGAAGGGCTCGTGGGCAACTTCGAAGGTGTAGGTATCCGATTCAGCATAAACCACGATACGATAGTAATCAACGAAGTGGTGGTGGGCGGTCCTGCCGAGAAGGTAGGTCTTCAACTGGGCGATAAGATCGTTGCCATCGACGGTGAGAATGCCACTGGCGATACTATAAACAACTCCTTTGTCTTCAAACGCCTCCGTGGCAAGAAAGACACCAAGGTGATTCTCTCCATACGTCGCCCGGGCGTGAAAGAAACCATGGACTATACTGTAGTGCGCGGCAAGGTGCCCCTCTATTCGGTAGAGAGCACCTTTATGCTCGACAGCGTCACGGGCTATGTGCGTCTCTCTCGTTTCGCCCGCACCTCGGTCAACGAGGTTCACAAAGCCATCAGTGATCTCAAGAAAGAAGGCATGCAACGTCTCATATTCGACCTCCGCGGCAACGGTGGAGGCTATCTCGATATCGCCTTCGGCGTCGCCGACCAGTTCCTACCCTCCAACAAGCTCATCGTATATCAGGAAGGCAGAAACCAACCGCGACAGAACTTCCGTTCCACTCCCCGCGGATGCTTCACCGATGGCCAGCTGGTCGTACTCATCGACGAGAATTCTGCCTCGGCATCCGAGATCGTATCGGGGGCCCTTCAGGATTGGGACCGAGCAGTCATCGTAGGCCGCCGTTCCTTCGGCAAAGGACTGGTGCAAAAACAGTTTAAGATGAAAGACGGCTCCGAGATGCGTCTCACCACTGCCCGCTACTACACCCCGTCCGGTCGTTGCATCCAGAAACCCTACGACAAAGGCATCGAAAACTACTACCGTGAGCTCTCGCAGCGCTACAGCAGCGGCGAACTGGTGCACGCTGACTCCATCCACTTCCCCGACTCGCTGAAGTACCGCACCTCCCGAGGCCGCACCGTCTATGGCGGCGGCGGCATCATGCCCGACATCTTCGTGCCTATCGACACCGTGCGATTGAGCGACTACTTCCTTACTCTGCGTTCCAAAGGCCTCTTCAATGAGTTCTGCAACGCCTACGCCAACGACCACCGTCTGGATACCACGCTGGCTTCCTTCGACGACTATCTGCTACGCTACCACACCCTCCATATCGACTCCCTCTTCGCTGCTTTCGCTGCCTCCAAAGGCATCAAGGCCACTACCGTACGGGGCGACTGGGTTGCAAACTGGGTCTCCGATCAGTTCAAATCCCAGCTCAAGGATACTACCAAGGCCATTAACGCCGACTCCTATGTTGATTATATCTCCCAATGGAGAAACGATTCTACCTTCCTTGCAGCCCTTCAAGAGAAAGCACAGAAAGAAGACATCCGTTCCCAAATCATCAACCAAAAGAGCGATGAATACCTCCATTGCCTCCTCAAAGCCCTTATAGCACAAAACCTCTATGGGCCTAACTACTACTACCGCATCATGAAAGATCAGGACGAAGGCCTCCGCGAGGCTGTCAAAGCTTTCGATGCCAATATATTGAACAATAATCGGTAAGGCAGAACAGCGATCTGTGATCCGACAATGTACCAACTGGGAGTATTGTCAGATCACAGATCCCCTGCAAAACAAACAATAGATTGGCGAATACGTTTGTAGGTACAAGATTTCTTCCAACGGTCGATCTCGTATGCGCGATTAACATTCTGAGGATGTGAGAAGAATGCTACTCGACAATTCTGTTGAATACGACTCCATATATCCTGCTCTTCATGAGCATGATACTCCTTTGCCTGCTTGACTAAGCGATAGGGATCATTGCCAGCATCCGCAAGTCCAAGGGCGAGTTTTAGCATACTTGCCTGAAACGTACGTTCTCCGACAACAGCGGCTGCGCATCTATCGGCAGAATACTCACTTCTTCTGCTCCAATACTGAAGTGCAAGTTTAACTGGTCCAGTTAATGTGTAGCCAATGATACCAAAGACCTCGCCAATCATTCGGAGTGTTTCAACTACACTGCCATACAATACATGCTGACAGAGTATATGTCCACATTCGTGTGCGAGTATTGCTTTTCGTTCTTCTCTGTTCATCTTCTCAACCAATGAACTTGATACGCACACGTATGGGTTAGTTTCGCCAAAAGTAAACGCATTCATGACTGGATCATTATAGATGAATAGTTCAGGTGTACTAATGCCTATTGCTTTTGTAACATCCTTAAGATCCTGATAAAGTTCTGGCATGTATGAGTTGTCAACCTTTACCATCATGCCAAGATTCTCACCTCGATATATTTTCTCGTAGGCAATCTCCATGCAAGAACGGCACATTTCGTCAATGAAAGGAATCTTTTTCAAAGCCCCAATTGCCTTCTGGTCTTCAGGGTGCATTATATCAGTCGCTTTCATACACATTCATAGTTATTGGTGAGACATTTTGCGTTGTATTTCATTCTAAGGAATGCAACCTGTATTACAGCAGGAACAGTAATACGATAAGCAGGTCCGGCAATATCCCAAGCTGTCCAGCCTGATAGGACTATCCAGCCAACAGGTCCCATCATTATACCAAGACCACGAGACAACAGTCCAAATCCAGCAGTCAATACACCTCTGCCGATAAGAAGTTGCGTAACCATTCTGAGAATATACGACATGACATAGTTATAAAGTCTCAGATTTATGCGTCTTGTCAACAACAACGCAGCCATAACAGCCTGTTTGTTATAGGTACGACGCTTGATGTTCAAGTCCTTCATAACTTGTTTACGCTGTTCGTATGTAAGTTCATCAAGCATCTTCTCTGTAACCTTGTCAAGCAAAGCCTTTTCCATATCTTCGGCAGTGTCATGTTCATCAATGTTCTCAACCTCCATTTCTTTGCACACATCATATACAATACTTTCGTATGCAGGTCCATGTCCATGACGGAAGATGTTAGCAAATGTGTTTCCTCCAAACAATTGCAGTTCCATTGCAATGTCCTTCCAAAGGGATTTGCAGTTATCAGGATAGTTCTCAATGTAGGAATCCTTCTCTGTCAGTTTCTCACTGAAGCGGATGTTTCCTTCTTCATCATGCGTAAGCATGTCACATAATTCGCGAAGTTCAGTATTGCTGCAATACTGCAAAAACTCCAGATCAATGTCAGTTCTCATTTTTTCAGATTTTATGAATTGGTTATTGAATCTGGGTGCAAAATTAAAGGCAGGCACGGACAAATGATGTCCGACCTGCCAAATAATTTAAGATTTTCTATATTTTTT
>JAZUDW010000092.1:0-4274 GCA_045639845.1 Bacteroidales bacterium | reverse complement strand
CGCTGGCACCGCCGCCGCCACTAAACCCGCCGCCGAAACCACCGAAGCCGCCACTGAAACCGCCGCCACCGAATCCGCCGCCACCGAAACCGCCGCCAGAGGAGAACGTCCCCCAGCTGCCAGTGCTGCGTCCCATAGAGCTGCCGAAGTAGGGTGGCATACTGCCGTCATTCGAATTGCTGTTGCTATTTTTGCTTACTACAATAAGGATGAAGCATAAGATGACAAAACATACAATGAATGCGAGTGTGGCTGCAGCAATGTCGTTGTCTGAGTCGTAGCGCTCTTCGTCGTACTCACCTTGGCACACCGGGAGTATGATGTCGAGAGCAGCCACGATGCCGCCATAATAGTCGTTCTCTTTGAAGCAGGGAATCATCTCGTTTTCGATGATCTTGGAACAGAAGAGGTCGGGCAGTGCACCCTCCAGACCGTAGCCGGTGTGGATGCGTACCTGTCCCTTGGTTCTGTTTTTGGGTTTCACCACAATGATTACACCATTGTCGTGCTTCTTGCTTCCTACACCCCATTCATCCCATACATCCTGGGTGAATTGAGCTATATCGTTGCCGCCAAGATCAGGGGTGATGAGTATCATGATCTGGTTGGAGGTGGTGTTGTCGAACTCTACAAGGCGCGACTCTAAGCTTTCGTATTGTTCTCTGCTCAGTATGCCCGTATAGTCGTTTACCAGATGTCTGGTCTTTTGCGGAATCCATCCCAGGGGGAAGGTCGTGTCGGGTATTTGAAAAGTAGGCTTGTCGGGTAGTGTGGCCGCCGACACGTCATCGTCTAGCCCCAGCTCGCTTCTGATGTCGGTAGCGTATGACTCTTGCTGTTGGGCAAAGAGCAACGTATGGCCTATGCACAAGAGTAAGAGAGTGGTAAGGATCTTTTTCATGATGGTACCGTATTATTTGCCAAAGCTGATCACGTCGGGTAGCTCGTTGATGTCTTCGATGTCGTAGGGAAACAGCTCCTTGAGCTGTTCGCCCACCAGCAACACACCCTGTTTTATAGCTTCCACGGTCTGGCCTTGGGCCAAGAGCGTGGTCATAGCCTGCAGGGTAGAGTCCCAGAAGGAGTCGTTGACCACGCTGTTGATACCGCTGTCGCCGATGATGGCGATCTTGTGTGATTTCAATGCTATGTATATCAACACACCATTGCGGAGGGCTGTCTTTTCCATCTCTAGTTCGTGAAAAAGCCAGGCGGCACGGTCGAGCGTATTAGGCTCTTCGCATATGCCTTCTACATGTACACGTATTTCTCCCGAGGTCTTGAGTTCGGCCTCATTAATGGCGTCGAGAATAATCTCTTGTTCTTTCTTGTTGAGATACATAGCTTGATGTTTTTTTATAAGTCGAAATTGATTTCGGGAGCATCGGCAGCTTCTTCTTTGCTGTGGAAGTAGCCCTTCTTGTCCATGCCGCACATCGAGGCGATCACGTTGTTGGGGAATACGCGGATGGCCTTGTTGAAAGTGCTCACCTGTTTGTTGAATTTCTGACGTTCCACATTGATGCGGTTTTCGCATCCCTCATCGGCCACCATAAGGTCTCTGAAAGCCTGAGTGGCTTGAAGTTCCGGATAGCGTTCCACGGTGAGGGTGATAGCTCTCGTCATAGCACTCTGCAAGTTGTCTTGTGCCTTCTGGAAAGCAGCAATCTTCTCTTCTGTGAGGTCTTCACCATCCAGATGTATCGATCCAGCCTCGGAGCGAGCCTTGATCACAGCCTCGAGGGTGCTTCGTTCGTAGTTGGCATCGCCTTGAACAATAGACACCAGCTGTTTCACAAGGTCCATACGATGTTGGTAAGCCGTCTCCACCTGGCTCCATTGCTCAGTGACGCTTTCGTCCATCTTTACCAGTTTGTTGCGTGTGCCGATGCCCCACAAAATAATGCCCGCAAGGACAACAATGATGATGGCACCTACGCCTAATTTAGTGTTTTTCATAATTGATAAATGTTTAGAATTATTTTTTTTATAGTGATCAGTAAAGCAGTCGCTGTTGAGTTGTTGATTTCAGGGAGACTGCAAACAGCAAATCAACCGAACTATGGTCGGCGACAGAAGTGGTGCTGATAAATCAAATCAACAAATCAACGATTCAACAAATCAACAACATCTCATCACCTCATCTCTCAATCGTTCCAACCCTAATCCCCAATCACAATACGTTGGCTCTTGCTGATGGCGTTGTTGCTTACGCGAACCATATAGATGCCTTTAGACAAACCTTCCAAGTTGAGGCGTACATGGCTGTGGTCCTCGCAGGAAGCTTGTTGGCTAAGGATTGTGCGGCCTTGAATGTCGATCACATCGATGGTCACAGCACCGGTCATGCCGGCCAGGTCTATCGTGGCGTGATCCTTGGCAGGGTTGGGGTAGATAGCTATGCCGTTGTCGGCCACAGCCTCGTCTATATCCACAGGCTGGTAGAATAATATATAGGTCTCCCATGCACTTTGGTTGTCCTCAGAGCAGTAGGCACGTACTTTGAAGAATACATCTACGCTGGCACCTTCGGTGATGTATATCGAGAAAGTGTTGGTGCTTACGATGGTGTCGATGGTGATGGTACCTTCAATGTCCGAACGGTTTATCTCTGCCACAATCTCCCACTGAGATTCTTCACCCTGGGGTTGCCAGTTGAATACGGCAGCATATTCCGAGCCGTTGTTGTCCATGATGTAGGCCGACAGCTGGATAGGCTTCAGGCAGACTATGGTGTCGTTATCATCATCGTCGTCATCGTCATTGTTGCCACACGAGGGGAGGTAAGTCAGCAGCAGCTCGCCGTCGGTAGGTTCGCACTGCATGCAGCTGTAGAGCACCTGGTCGCCGGCCATCAGCTCAAACGACACCTCGTCGTCGTAGTAGCTGTCGCTGTGCCAGTAGAGTCTCACGCTGTCAGTGGGACAGAAACCGATCTGCACTTCCTCTTCGTCCATTCCGTTGTGGATAGCCACGCGGGTCTCTATGCCGTATTGCACAAAGCGCAGGTACGAGTCGTCCCAGCTGTCGGCATAGTCATCGGCCATCCATATATCCAGAGGACAGGGATTCTCGCACATAGCCGTGCGGGCTACCAGGGGACCTCTCCAGTTGCTCTGGTCGTCGGCACTGCATATCGAACGCACATAGATGTAGTATTCCGTGCCAGCAGTAAGGTTCAGTATGGTGGCAGTGGTCGATCCTACGGTGTTGGGGGTCAGCGTGCTGTTGCCGTTCATAGGCTGGGTGAGATACACATACTGCCATTGCGAAGCCGAACCGCTCTCGGTCCAAGCGAACGTGATGCTGTGCATGCCGTTGTCGGTCATCACCAGCTGTGAAGGCGTGGGGCAGGTGATGGTGCTCGAAAGACCGAAGGTCACCATGGGGAGGATGTCGCCCTCTGTGCTGTCCGAACTATACCCGTCGCTCACCACAATCCATGAGTGGTCGTAGTCCTCTACACCAATAAACTCACAGTCGTCAACCACGTTGCCGTTGGTGGAGTAGAACTGAACCAGCAGGTCGCCGCCGTTGGCAGGGTAGGTGAAGCTGTTGGCGAAGCTAATGGTCATCTGTCCGTTTTGCAGACTCAGGTTGCCCGTATATACCGTGGTCATATTGGCGTTGTAGATCATGTGGTCGAGCGTGGCATCGATGCTGTTCATCACAGACAGGCTCACCTGTGTGGTGGCGTCGAACGACACATTGCCCATCTCGCCCATGCCGTAGAAAGTCAGGCTGCTGATTTCCTGACCCTGCAGGTCGGCGAGCATGCTGCTCGGATAGAGCACCTGAGTGCGTTGCTCCAAGTTCATAAAATAACCCATAATAGGGGATAGGTAACCCCAGTCTTGACCGTCGGCTACGGTCACATTGCTTTGGGCTTTGAGACCCAGAGCCATAAGCATAACGCTAGTAAGGATAAAAAATTTCTTCATGATATATGTTTTTTATTGATTTTTTTAGTGATCAGTGAGGCTATCGTTGTTTATTTATTTGAGGGAGTCTGCAACCATCAAATCACCGAACTGTGGTCATCGACCGAAGTGAAGCTGATAAATCAAATCAACAAATCAACAATTCAACGATTCAACAATAGTTTATTATTAGTGATCAGTGAGGCTATCGTTGTTTATTTATTTGAGGGAGTCTGCAACCATCAAATCACCGAACTGTGGTCATCGACCGAAGTGAAGCTGATAAATCAAATCAACAAATCAACAAATCAACGATTCAACAACATCTCATCACTCATTTATTGTACAATAAGT